>JAABRU010000132.1 GCA_011390755.1 Desulfobacteraceae bacterium
CGGAAAAGACCCTGCTGTTCCTGGCCGATACTTCCGGGTCCATGCAGGAAAAGATTTCATATACACAGGGATCGGAAGACCGCCGGGAATGCAGAATGACACTGGTGAAAGAAATCCTGAGCGGAATTTACGGAAAGCTGCCCGCGCAATGTTCCAGCGGTATCCGCCTGCTCCGATATCTTCCCGGAAATAAGGAACTGTATGAGGAATTTCTTCCTGCTGACCGGCATGAAAAAGATCAGATACTGTCGGAAATCAAAGATAATTTTATCACGGATTATCCCCTTTTCAACCGCCGGACCCCTCTGGCCCGCGCGCTGCGCCAACTGGAGGAAAAGGAATTCAAAGATACGGAAGTTCCCCTGACCCTGGTGCTGATTTCGGACGGGGAGGAAAATATGGATGATGATGACAGCCCGGTAAAGGAAGTGGAACGGCTCAGGGAGAAATACGGGGAAAAACTGATTCTCCATACCGTTTTCGCAGGGGAGAAGGACGAAGCAGAAGACCTGCTGAAACAGATGGCGGAAAAAGGAGGGGGAACGTTTTTTTCCGCAACGGAGATGATGGAAAATATGAATCTGTTTTCGGATTTTTCCGCAATGGTCTGTAAGGAGATACAGGAATGAGAATCGGAACGAGAAAGGATAAAAATCAGATGAAAAAATCAGAAATCTGCATCGTATTCCTGCTGCTGCTTATGGGAATGATTACAATGCCTGCGCAGGCCCCTGCGGATGAAATGCTGGCTTTTTACGGTCTCAAAGGCTATGCCTACACCTATTCCCCGCTGCCCTCGGACGGATTTCATCTGCAAAGCGGCGGAATGTATTCCCTGTTTCACGAAAGCAATCTGGAATGCCGGGACGGCTATATCTGGGTGGTTCCGCTGAGTCTGACATACGGAGACGGGGATCTGTGGGAAGTTTCCGCGGGAAGTCAGTGGGAATACTGGAAGAATACGGATTTTGATGTGGATGAGACCGGTATCGGGGATATTTTTCTCGGCGGAAAAATCCGTTTTCTGGGGCAGAACCGGGGGATGCCCCTGGATCTTTCCCTCATGTCCTATATCCTGATTCCCACAGGAGACCGGGACAAATCCATCGGGGATCTCTATAATTACAATCCCACCAATGATGATGAATATTCCTACGGGGCCAACCTTCTTCTGGGACGGAGATGGGAGCGTTTCTATCTTTCCGGCAGTATCGGTATCCATCATGTGGACAGCGCTCATGACTGTATTGCCCAAGATACCTTTTCCATAAGTCTGGCCATGGAATATCATATCAGCGAAAGTCTGATGGTTTATGGGGAATTTTTAAACAGCGAGAATAAGAATCTGTATAATTATCCCCAGGGGCATATGTGCTATGATCCGGATGTGGATGAGGATATCCGGGAACTTGGGGCCGGAATCGGCTGGGTGAAAGATGAGTGGGGAATGAAATTTCACATCGGAACCGGTTTTACGGAAACCTCGCCCGATGTCCGGGCCGCCCTTCTTGTGAACCGGAGTTTTGCTTTTTAGGGTATGGTGTTTTCAACTCGTTCCCAGGCTCCGCCCCAATGGCATTAAGTTAAGACTCCCCTCCCCTGAGGGAGGGGCAGGAGGAGGGTGGGAACAGATTGTATTTACAAGCGGTTATTTTCCCCTCCCCGACCCTACCCCGACAATACTGGTGCCTGAAGAAAAACCGGAGTGCTGAGCTTACAGTTTAGCAAGTCTTTTTCTGAATAATTTCAGCCTGCCAAACTGTAAGTTCGACACTCCTTTGGTATCATCTTTTGGTATCATCTTTTCCGGAAATCACCTAACATTCAACATTCAACATTCAGCATTGCCTGAAAGGCCGGATTCTGTTATGTCAGGACTGAATCAGGTATGGGCGGATTTCCTGCGGCGGGATTCCCTTCACCCGGATGCTGTATTTTCCATTCGCATCCCTCACCTGTACCTCTGTTTCCAAATCATCGGATACCCGGCTGTAGCCCACACAGATGCCCGCGGCCAATGGGAGATGCTCCCGGCTGCCCGAAAGCAGCACTGCCGGGCCGGGAACAGCGGGCGTTTTCAGCAAAACAGCCTGCTCCGGAGAAAAATGGCGGAATATCCCCTCATTATCGGCCTTATCCCGCCCTACGATGATTTTGCTTTGGGAATCTATGCGGAAATGCCGCCCGAATTTCAGCAGATGCAGTTCCTCTTCCGTATACTGTTCCTGATGCCGGAACAGATCCCGGAGACGGATGCTGAAAATTTTATCTGTCAGCAGGCAGCCGCCGGCCGGGGCAGGGTAATCCCGGATACCGAATTTTTCTGCCAGGGCGATCTGATCCCTGCGGGAACGGCCGCTGATGCCGTATAATGATTCCCTGTCCAGCAGGCCCTGTTTTTCGGGGATGGTTTCCGGCAGTTTCTGCATACTCAGAGGCCGGACAATATAACCGTCAAAACCGGAATGCTTTTCCACATAGCGCAGGGAATTTTTGGTTTGGGACATGGGACGCTGGCCCATGACTTCACCGCTGAACAGGAAATCAGCTCCCTGCTCCCGCATCATGCCACCCGCAATGCGGAACATAAGGGCATGGCAGTCCATGCAGGGATTCATATTTTTCCCGAATTTGCAGGCAGGGTCTCTGAGCATTTTCAGATATTCGGATGTAATATTCCGGACTGTCAGGGGAATCCCTGTCATGCGGGCGGCTTTCCGGGCTTTGTCCGCAGAGAAAAAGGGGGTTTCAAAACTGATCCACCTGGCATCAATGCCCTGTTCCCGCAGAACCACTCCGGCCAGAATACTGTCCAGACCGCCGGAACAAAGCCCCAGCGCTGTTACCTTTTTTGTCTTTATGGTCATAATATTAAACTGAAAAACTGAGAAATTGAAATTGAAAAATAAACAGGATGCCAAAAAAATATGTAATATCTTAGGAACGGGATACCCGGATGTCAAGACGCAGCTTCTCCACCGGAATCCCTATGAACTGCTGATCGCCACCATCCTTTCTGCCCAGTGTACGGATCGGCAGGTCAACAGTGTCACCCCTGCCCTTTTCCGCCGATTTCCTTCTCCCGGATTACTGGCGGAAGCCCCTCTGGAGGAAATTGAAAAACTGATCCGGCCCACGGGATTTTTTCATAACAAGGCAAAACATATCCGCAACTGCGCCCTGGCCCTTCAGGAACGTTTCTCAGGTAAGGTGCCGGAAAGCCTGGATGAACTCATTACACTGCCCGGTGTGGGCAGAAAAACGGCCAATGTGGTGCGCAGTGCGGCATTTGCTCAGGCCGCAGTCGTGGTGGATACCCATGTGAAAAGGATTTCAAAAAGACTGGGACTGACCGAAAATACGGATCCGGAAAAAATTGAATCTGATCTCATGAAACTTCTGCCGGAAGAAGAATGGAATGATTTCGGGCTGAGACTGATTTATTTCGGCCGGGAAATCTGCACAGCCCGCAAGCCCAAATGTCCCGGGTGTTTCCTGCGGGAACTCTGTGAATATCCCCATAAACTTTAATTTACCCGCCCCTTCTGCTTTTCAGCAGGCAGCATAGGGTACAGGTCCTGATGTACCCCAATGTCTCCGGTGCGCTGCCTTGCGCTTTGCTAACGTACCCTTAAGGGGGTATTCGTGTACGGGGCAGATCTCCGTAGCGGGTTGGGCAGGGGGCGTTAGGCGATGCCCGAACACACCGAGCGGAGTGTGCTGCGGTGCATTACACTTCGTAGCGCACTGGGGAAAAGCATCGGTGCGTTACGCTTTGCTAATGCACCCTGCAGTAAGATTTCTTCCGGTTTTCTGTCCCGGCTGCCATGATCCCGGAGGAAATTTTGCTGCCGGTTGTAAATAAAAAAGATAAAGAGACCTCCTTTACGGTGGAAAATTTTTACCGGATAGGGTATGGTGCCCTGATACAGGTTTTCAGAAAACTGATTTGGGGCTGTCTGTAATTAAATTCAGTCAGGGGAGGGAAGTCCTGAGGAAAAGGCATTGACACTGTGAAATGCATGGTGTTTCAAAAAGTCACAGTACAGTGCTTTGATGTTTTTGGGTAAGGATTCTGATTTCATTTTGACGGGGTTTACCTAATAACGATACCCCGCCGTTCCATTTTGCGATAAATGCGATAAATAACCTGGGAGATTTATCCACAGGTGCAGCAGGTAAAAAAAGGAGGAAGTATGAAAGCAGTTGCAATGACAAGAATGATCTGGATGACAATTTTTTTTACGATATTTTTCTTTGCGGCATCCCATGCAGCGGATACCAAAATCGGCATTATTGATTTCCAGAAAGTGCTGAAAGAATCCAAAGGGGGCAAATCTGCCAAAGCCGAAATTGAAAAAGAAGGCAAAAGCAGGGAGAATGCCCTGAAAAATGAAGGCGAACAGCTGGAAAAACTGAAGAAAAAACTGGAAGCCGAGGCCCTGGTCATGAGCAAAGAGGTGCGGGAAGAAAAAGAACGGGAATTCCGTATCAAAGTCGGGGACTTCAAGGCACTTCAGAAAAAGTATGCCTCGGAGATCAGGGACCTGGAGGCCGAGGTCATCAGACGGGTGCAGAAAGAGGTATTCGACATTGTGGAAAGCATCGGCAAAAGCGGCAAATATCAGCTGATTCTGGAAAGAAGTGCAGTGCTCTATTATCCGGATGCCATTGATATTACCGGTGAACTGATTAAACGCTACGATGCCAAATTTAAATAATACCCGGATAATAAATTCAATGCTGTTTCCCTGCGCAGCCCCTCCCCCCGGACAATGCAACTAATGCTCTGTCAAGTTTTGAATGACAGGTTATACTGCTCTGCAGGGGCGTACTGCATAGGCCCCGAAGCCGCCCATGCCGGGCGTATGCCATACGCCCCTGCAATAAGTCACCCGTTATTTTAATGTTGACAGAACACTAAGAACCTGTCCGAAAACCTCCGAAACCGATTTTTGGAACCGTTGAAAACAGGGGTTCAGAATAGCGAAAGACCGGTTTTCGGATAGACTCCGGGAGGGAAAAAAATGCTTTACGGAAACGGCATTGAATATAAGATAATACAGGATATCAGGAAAGCAGTATGAAGCTATCTCTTTCGGAAATCGCTTTGGCAGTGGAAGGGGAGTTGAAGGGAGACGGAAACCGGACAGTATCGGATGCGGCCCCTTTTGAACTGGCAGCAGAAGAACATATCACCTGGGCAGAGGGAAAGAATTTTCTGAAACGTCTCCATGAAAGCCGCGCGGGGGCGGTGATTGTTCCGAAACAGTTTCCGGAACAAAATGCTTCCATCCCCCTCATTTTTGCCGAGAACCCCCGACTGGCCTTTGCAAAGGCCAAAAAACTCTTTCATCCCCCCCGGGAACCGGAAGCCTTTATCAGTCCGAAAGCACATGTGGGAGAAGATTTTATCTGCGGAGAGCAGGTGCATATTTCCCATTTTGTCTCCATCGGGGACCGGGTAAGGATGGGGAACCGGGTCCGCATTCATCCCTCCGCAGTAATCGAAGATGAGGTGCATATCGGAGATGATACGGAAATCTGTGCCAATGTGACCATCCGCTCCCGCTGCATTATCGGCAGCCGGGTCATTATCAACGCGGGAACGGTTATCGGCAGCGAGGGATTCGGCCTGGTACCGGAGGGAGAAACTTATGTGCGCATTCCCCAGACCGGCATTGTTCAGATTGATGATGATGCGGAGATCGGGGCACTGAATACCATTGACCGGGCCACCTTTGCAAAAACATGGATTCAGAAAGGTGTGAAAACGGATAATCTGGTTCATATTGCCCATAATGTCACAGTGGGGGAAAATACCATTCTGGTGGCCCAGGTGGGTATTGCGGGCAGTTCCAAAATCGGGAAACATGTGATTCTGGCCGGGCAGTCCGCGGTTTCCGACCATGCGGAAATCGGGGATTATGCTGTCATCGGTCCCTGTTCGGGGGTTGCCAAATCAGTTCCCAAAGGGGCCGTGGTATCGGGTGCGCCGGATATGCCCCACAAACTCTGGCTGAAAGTGCAGAAAATCATTCCCCGTCTGCCGGATTTGAAGAAAAAAATTTCGGAACTGGAAAAAAGAATACAGAAAATCGAGGAAAAATGAAAATTTATGATATTATGCAGATCATGGAATACCTGCCCCACCGCTATCCCTTTATCCTTATTGACCGGGTTGTGGAACTGGAAGTGGGAAAAAGAGCCGTGGCCCTGAAAAATGTCAGCATCAACGAGCCTTTTTTCCAGGGGCATTTTCCCGGAGAACCCATTTTCCCGGGGGTGCTCATTATCGAGGCTTTGGGGCAGACCGGAGGTGTACTGGTCATGGAATCCCGCGGAAAAGAACGTCACGGTTCGCCTGTGTATTTTATGGGTTTTGACAGGGTTCGTTTCCGCAAACCCGTGCTTCCCGGCGATCAGCTGCTGCTGGAAGTCAGTATTTTAAAAATGAGAGAAAAAGTGGTCAAACTGGCCGGTGTCGCCACGGTGGAGGGACAGCGGGTGGCCGAAGCCGAGTTAATGGCCGCTTTCGGAGAAAAAAAATGATACATCCTACTGCAATTACAGATCCCCGTGCAGAAATCGGGGAAAACGTCAGCATCGGCCCCTATGCCATCATCCGGGAAAATGTCAGGATCGGGGACGGGTGCGAAATCGGCCCCCATGTTACCATCGATCCCTTTGTCACTCTTGGCCCGGACTGCCGGATTTTTCAGTTTGCATCCGTGGGGGCCGCTCCCCAGGCCGTTAAATTCAAAGGGGAGGAAACCTATGTGAAAATCGGCCGCGGCACGGTTATCCGGGAGTTTGTCACCATCAACCGGGGCACCGAATTCGGCGGGGGTATCACCGAAGTCGGGGAAGAAAATTTTCTTATGGCCTACTGCCATATAGCCCATGACTGCAAAACCGGAAACCATGTGATTATGGCCAATAATGCCACACTGGCCGGTCATATTGTGATTGAAGACGGGGTTACGGTCGGGGGGCTTACAGCCATTCATCAGTTTGTCCGGGTGGGAGCCTTTGCCTATGTGGGGGGAAAATCGGCCGTGGTCAAAGACATTCCGCCTTATGTCATTGCTTCCGGAGACCGGGCGGGTCTGCACGGTCTGAATTCTGTCGGACTCAAACGGATGGGCATGAGCGACAGCACCCTGTCCGCCCTGAAAAAAACCTACCGAATTATTTTCCGGGTCGGGCTGACCATGAAAGAAGCTGTTGAAAGGGTCAAGGCCGAAGTGGAAATGCTGCCGGAAGTGGAAAAATTCATAGAATTTATTCAGACATCCAGCCGGGGGATTACCCGTTAATTTTTTTGCATCCTGATGATCCTGCAAAAAGTCTGAGGTAGTGGGTCAAATCCGTTGATGCATAAGGTTTCTGCGCATACACCCGTCAGGGAAGCGGCCCTCCGGGCGTATGCAATACGCCCTTACAGAGGGGAATCAACGGATTTGGCCCACTGTCAAAGTCTGAAATCCTGTCACTCCGGTGAAAGCGGAGTTCGGAATATGCTGAAATTACTGCATCGTCTGGGACTTTTTACCGGTTCACCCGTCTTTTTTTTCGTAAAAAATTATGAATGACACAAAAAAACTTCGTGTTGCCGTTATCGGTGTCGGTTATCTGGGAGAATTTCATGCAGAAAAATATGCCCGGATGGCAGATGTGGAACTGGTCGGCGTGGCCGATGTCCGCCGGGAACGCGCAGAAGAAATTGCCACAAAATTTCATACCGGGGCTTATACCGATTACCGGGATCTGCTGGGAAAAGTCCATGCAGTCAGTATTGCTGCCCCCACACCGGATCATTTTCCCATCAGCAAAGATTTTCTCCGGGCGGACTGCGATGTACTGATTGAAAAACCCATGACCAGGACGCTGGAAGAGGCGGACGAACTCATTGAAATCGCGGAAAGCAGGGGGCAGATGATTCAGGTCGGTCAGCTGGAGCGATTCAATTCGGCTGTTCTTCCCCTCAGAGACATCGTGAAACAGCCCATGTTCATCGAATCCCACCGGCTCAGTGTCTTTAAAAACCGCTGCACGGATGTCAGTGTGGTGCTGGATCTGATGATCCATGATATAGATATTATCCTGAGTCTGGTCCGCTCGGAAGTGAAAAGCATTCACGCGGCCGGTATCGCGGCGGTATCCGATCATGTGGATATTGCCAATGCACGCCTGGAATTTGCCAGCGGATGCGTTGCCAATGTGACCGCCAGCCGGATTTCCATGAAAAATGAGCGGAAAATCCGTCTTTTTCAGCGGGATGCCTATATTTCCGTCAATTTTGCCAGCAAGGAAATTACCGTAATCCGCAAAGAAGCGGGGGAAACGGAGATTGAGGAACAGGGACTGATTCCGGGTATGCGCATTGAGCAGAGCTGTTTTACGGGCGGGGATGCCCTGGATGACGAACTGAAATCTTTTGTACGTTCCGTAAGATACCGGGAAGTGCCGGAAGTGACCGGGCAGATGGGGCGGGATGCCCTGAAAGTGGCCCTGAGTGTTATGGATCAGATTTCTGCGGCAAACCGCCGTGTGCTGGGAATCTGAGAAATGCCTGTGCCGGAATCCTGTATGCAGAAAGAAGAAACCGGATATGTCCGGAAAAAAATTATGCTGATCGCAGGCGAGGCTTCTGCCGATCATCACGGGGCAAAACTGCTGCGGGCCCTGCGGAAAAAAAATCCCCAATGCGTTTTTTTCGGTATCGGCGGCCCCCTTCTGCGCGAAGCCGGAATGGAAACACCGGTGGATGCATCCGAGCTTTCCCATGTCGGAATTACCGAGGCGCTGGGCGGTATTGTCAGCATTCTCCGCGCCATGTCCCGGGCCAGGGGAATGCTGCAAAAACGCCGACCGGATCTGCTGATTCTGATTGACCTGCCCGATTTTAATCTGCCGGTGGCCGCTTTTGCCAAAAAACTGGGCATAAAGGTTTTGTATTATATCAGTCCGCAGATATGGGCCTGGCGGCGGGGACGGGTAAAAATGATCGGGGAGCGGGTGGATCATATGGCCGTGATTCTGCCTTTTGAAGAAATCTTTTACCGCAGGCATCATATTCCGGTTACTTTTGCGGGCCATCCCCTGATGGATAAGGAAATCCCCGTAAGAAAAAAGGATTTCACCCGGACACCGGTTGTGGCACTGCTGCCCGGTTCCAGAAAAGGGGAAATCCGCAGAATGCTGCCGCCGATGCTGGAAGCTGCTGAAAAACTGAAACAGCGGATTCCCGGTATCCGTTTTGTCCTTTCCCACTCTCCCTCGGTGGACAATGCTTTTCTGGAAGATTTTTCCGCGGCATCCCCATGCCGGGCAGAAGTGGAAATCGAATCCGGGGGCCTGGGAAAAGTTTTTGAAAAATGCTCTTTTGCCATTGCTGTTTCCGGAACCGTAACGCTGGAAACAGCCCTGGCAGGCATCCCCATGGTCATCATCTACAAAGTTTCCCCTGTCAGTTACCGGCTGGGAAAGCTGCTCATCAAAGTGCCCTGTATCAGTCTGGTCAACCTGATTTCCGGCAGAATGCTTGTCCCCGAACTCATCCAGCAGGACAGCAGCCCGGACAATATTGCCAATACCGTATCCGCCATGCTCAAAGACATTCCCGGCCTTATCCGGCTTCGCAAAGACCTCCTTTTTCTCCGCAGACGCATGGGCGGCCCGGGTGCATCCGAAAGGGTGGCGGAACTGGCAATGCATATGCTTGGCAGACCGCAGCAGACTGAAAAATAGGCAGAACCGCGCAAATAATTTTTTGGGCAAATCTAAAAATATCTTTTTCCGTCCGGATACTGCGGGAACAGACCGGAATCCCATGGATTATGGAGAAATGTGAGACAGATGAAAAAATATCCCTTACAGATCGCAGTCATCAGCCTTCTGCTTGCCTCCCTGCTGACCGGAGCGGTCATATTCAGTTATATCAGTTTTAAAAACGGAACAGAACGGATGAAAAAAAGCATGGGGGAAAAAATCCGGAATTCCTATGATCTGTTTTCCCTGCTGATTGATGAGGAAAGAGACGGACTTGCAAAAGTTCTGACCGTAATAAGTGGTCTGGAGGCACTGCCCGGGCATCTGTATGAAAAAGATAAAGACCGTCTTTTGACCATGTCGCTGCCTTTCTTTGCAATACTCAAAGAAAAATACCGGATTACCCATCTATATTTCATCGAACCGTCCGGAGCGGTACTGCTCAGAGTTCACAAGCCCGAGCAGTACGGCGATATTCTGGACAGGATTACCTATAATCAGGCAAAGAGCAGCCGGAATATGGCAATGGGAATAGAAATGGGAAAAAATTTCTTTTCCCTCAGAGCCATCAGCCCGGTGGATTATCAGGGGCATTTTGCCGGGTACATGGAAATCGGACTTGAAATTGACCATATTTTTTCAAAAGTAAGAGAATTTTCCCAAAATCATATCTCTCTTTTTCTCTCCGACAGTTTTATCCGATCCAAATCGGTTCAGATTTCAGGTGAAACAGTAAAGGGTTTTACTCTGCTTGAATCCACCGAAAAAGACAGGGCAGTAAAAATACTGTCAGAAATTGAAAATCCGGAACAGGGGCTGGAAAATCATTTTTCAGCAGAGCAGGAACACGGAGACAGCCATTTTCTGGCAGATATCCGCCCATTCAAAGATGCAGCCGGAGAAACTGCAGGAATTATAATGGTGCATTATGATTTCACAGACTTTATCCATGATGCAATTCACACATTTCAGCGAAATACAGCTGTTTTTCTCCTTGCTATCCTGATCCTCTTTTTCGGAATGCTTTTCCTTTTGAACCGGATCATGAAACAGCGGCTGATTATGCCGATTTCCTGTATTATCGAAGGGTTGCTGGGCAGTTCCCATGAAGTGGCCGAAGCCTCTGACCAGCTTTCTTCCTCCGGTGTGTATTTAAGCGGGGAACTTTTTAAAATGACGGAAAATATCAGCAGTACCCATACCTTCAGCAGCCGCATGGTCGAAATGACGGCACAGACAGCAAAAAATGCTTCCCAAAGCAATACTTTCATGAATAATACGGTGGCTGTTGTTACAAAAGCCCGCGAAGACATTCTGGTACTGAATCAGTCCATGGAAGAGATTCTGAAATCCGGCCATGAAACAGAGGAGATTATCAGAACCATTGATGATGTGGCTTTTCAAACCCGTCTGCTTGCACTGAACGCTGCAGTGGAAGCCGCAAGAGTGGGGGATGCCGGTGCGGGGTTTGCCGTTGTTTCGGCCGAGGTGAAAAATCTGTCCCAGCGGGTATCTGATGCCGCAAAAACAACAGCGGAACGGATTGAGATGATGCTGCACAATATCCGGAGAGGCTCGGACATTGTGCAGAAAGTCAGCACCTCTTTTGATGAGGTTTTCCGCAGTGCGGACAGGGTCGGAAAACTGATCGGAGAAATTGCCAGGCAGGAAGCGGAACAGTCTGAAGGCATCGGTCAGATGAACCGCACCTTTGCCGATATTGAAAATGTTTCACAAACCGCATCATCCGGCATAGAGCAGTCCGCGGCAGTGTCTGAAGATTTGAAGCAGCAGGCAGCGGAACTGAAAAAACATGTGGAATCCCTGGCAATGATTATCGGAGTTCAGCAGGTCAGAACCGGAGCCCTGTCGGGACATGAATGAAGAAAACTGAATTCAAACCTTAAAAATAAAGTGGTATACAGATGTCGGCTGCAGACAAAGCAAAACCTTTTTTGAAATGGGCAGGCGGGAAAGGTCAGCTGCTCAGGCAGTTTGAAAATTACTATCCGTATGAACTGCGGAAAGGCAGAATTGAAAGATATATTGAACCGTTCATCGGGGGAGGGGCAGTATTTTTCGAAATCATGCAGAGATACAATATCCGCTCCTCATATATTTCCGATGTAAACAGGAATCTGATTCTGACATACAGGGTTATTCAGCGGCAGCCGGATATTCTTATGGAATTTCTGGAACAGTATCAGAAAAAATATGACAGCACTGCTGAAGATAAACGCAGTCACTTGTTTCTGTCAATGAGAAAAGATTTTAATTCCCGGCAGTTTGAAATCAATTATAAAAAATTTTCAGACAACTGGATACCGAGAGCGGCACAGCTTATTTTTCTTAACAGGACCTGCTTTAACGGGCTTTTCCGTCTGAATTCAAAGGGTGAGTTCAATGTTCCTTTCGGCAAATACAAAAAACCCAGTATTCTGGACAGTCGCAATATCATGTCTGTCTCAAAGGTGCTGCAGAATACCGAAATTCTGATTTCCGACTATAAGAACTGTTTTGACAGCGCGGATGAAAAAACATTTGTCTATTTTGATCCGCCCTACAGACCTATCAGCAGGACGGCAAGTTTTACAAATTACGCAGGCTTTGAATTCACAGACAGGGAGCAGATTGAACTTTCTGAATTTTTTAGGAAACTGGATACTGAAAAACACTCCAGGCTGATGCTGAGCAATTCAGATCCCAAAAATGAAAATCCCGATGACTTTTTTTTTGAAAAAATCTATAAGGGCTACAGACTGAACCGTGTCCGTGCAAACAGAATGATAAACTGCAATGCGGACAGACGCGGGCAGATCAGCGAACTGCTTATAACGAATTACGAATATGAACCACAACAGACCCGGGATCTTAATTTTTGACAGGTACGAAATCCCTAACATGACTTTGATGATAGTTTTGGGAAGAAAGCAGAGAGAAGCCAGGAAAATAAAAAAAGCAAAGTCCTGTGCAGGACTTTGCTTTTTTATCTTTATTTATTCTTAGGCAATTTCAAAATGTGAATGTACCGCTTCCTGAAGGAACCGCAAACTGAAAATTTGTGACCGGTCTGTCATTTGTCAGGCACTGCCAAACTTTCAGTTTGGCACTCCTCTGGTACATTTCTCTGGTACATTTTTTTCAGGAAATAACCTTAATTTATCTGTGATTTACGAAAATGTTAATCTGAAACTTATTTTCTTTTGCGTCTGATAACACCGGCTCCGATCAGACCGCTGCCCAGCAGGAACAGGGTGGCAGGTTCGGGAGTGGGTTGTGCTGTGGGAGTATTGCTTTCATCTATCCATGCTGTAAAGTGGGATATTTCTGGTATATTTCCGCTTTTATTTGTCAGATGCTCCGTATTCCATGTTCCGAAAGATGATGCCGGATCAACATAATAAAAGGCAAATTCTGTACCACCTTTCACGCTGTAGAAATTTAACAAAGAGCCGCTTGTTGATTCCCATGTACCGCTGTAGCCGGAATCCTCACTACCGCCTTCATTACCCTCCAAATCCCAATCCGAGTAGGTAACAGAAAGAGAACTGTTTGTCGTGGCAGGAGCATCCACCTTTCCGGTTGCGGAAAGAACAATATCTGTTCCGTCATTAAACCAGTCTTCTATCCACCCTTCAAGGGTTAATATATCAATATTTGAATCATTGCCAAGCTCTGTAAACATGTATTCCCCCGAATTGGCATATTCGTAAATATTCCCGCTCGCATCGGTATAAGAAAAAGCATTAGCTGAAACCCCAAACACCAGAAAACTGACAAATAAAATTGTTACAACGATTCTTTTCATAGCTGCCTCCTTAATTTGGCAAAATTAATTTGGCAACCCGGCTGTCTTTAAAGTTAAGACCCGTGGCTTTCCGTCCTCACCTCACGATGAGTTTGGCTTTTCTGTTCATAAAAAAATGAAAAATCAAAGTGTAAAAAATGCAAAAAATCATCCATTCCGGCTTACAGTCATTTACAGGCAGTTGCACCTCCTTTTCATTTATTTACGGGTTTCCGCAAACCCGGCTGTCTGTTACGGTTTTTCAATAGATTTATACTAATATCATATCTTAATGCAAATTAAGTGCCGAAAATGATTTTTTATTAATTTTTTTGCAAGAACCCTTGAAAAATATATACTCAGCTCCGGAATAAACCGGGCCTTTGAATTTCAGATGCCGTTTTCTCTATGCTGAAATCTGTCAATGGTACTGAATTATTTCAGTTTATCTCCGGATTTCGGAGCTTTTCAGAAAGCGCAGTTTATGCCAGCAACGGTATAGAAACAAAATAAGGATTAGTCTGTAAAAAATCAAAAACTCTGTCACCCCACCCAAAACTCCTGTCCGTAAATGATTGAAAGTATAAAATTCTGTATTCCGCCGGAATAACAGGAAACTGAAAATTCCCATTTTTTACAGCTTCATTCTGATGTAATTTTTATAATTACAGATATTTGAATCTAAACAACAATAATTGGAGATGATACTTTGCAGAATAAATCATCTGCAAAATTTGAAGAACTGTAAAATGCAAACTGCAAAAAAATGCATCACAAAGACTCATAGCTATTGATCCGGAAGATATGTCGTTTTGGATTGTGACGCACAGCCATGCGTCTCTGCCCTGCATTATTCACATGTTTTAGGTTATTTCCTGAAAAAAAGTACCAACGGAGTGCCAAACTGAAAGACTTCGGCGAGCTCAGTCGAGTCGTTTGGCAGTGCCTGACAAATGACAGACCAGTCACAAATTTTCAGTTTGTGACTCCTTCAGAAAGTGGTACATTTATATTTTGAAATCGCCTTAGTCCCTGGCAGATAAACTGCTGATTAATTTGCTTATACGAAAATACGGCTTCAAAACTCAGTTTTTTGTGTCTTCCTGTATTTACTGAAAAAAAATGATTTGTGAATAATTCAGGTTACAGAAAATTGGATTGTGTCCCTGCGATAATTGAAAAGACCCTGTGTCCGTTTGTTAATGCACTGATTCTGAAACGGATCGGATAATTTTCTGAATCATTTGCAAAAGCCCGGCGGATAAGGCTTTTCAATCAGGGCAGGACACTAATGAAAATTGGGAATGGCAGATTCTTAAATATAAAAAGCGATGTGGTCATGTGCTGATATATGACCATTTTCAATTTTTTGATAATCCGATCCGGTAACACCGCAGAGACGCATGGTCATGCGTCTCTGCATCTCTTTTCACCCTCTCATAAGACGCAGCTGAAAATCCCTCTCCCCTTCACCCAATGCTGCTGACTTAAGCAAAATAATAAGGAGTGCCGAACTTGCAGTTTGGCAGCTTTTTAAGGAGTGCGGAACTTACAGGCTGGCAGGTTTTTAAGGAGTGCGGAACTTACAGGCTGGCAGGTAAGGAGTGCCGAACTTGCAGTTTGGCGGCTTTTTAAGGAGTGCCGAACTGGAAAGTTTGGCAAGTGTCCGGCGGATTGTGACTCCTTCAGATTCGGTACATTCATATTCGGAAATCGCCTTACGTCAACAGCATTTGCCCTCATCAGGGGGAGTCATCAGGAGGAGTCACACTGTGCTGACAGTTCCATCCCATTCTTCCGGAATAATATCCATCCTTCTGCTGCCGTCTGACAATTTTTCAATTCGGATCTGTGTGGGAATCTCATCTGAAAGTTTTTTGACATGGGAGATTACTCCGATCATCTTCCCCCCGGTTTTAATGTTTTTCAGCATACGGATGACTTTATACAGGGTTTCCTCATCCAGAGAACCGAAACCCTCATCCAGAAATAAGGATTCGATTTTTCTGTCCTCACATGCCATCTCCGAAAGCCCCAGAGCCAGGGATATACTGGCCAGAAAGGATTCTCCGCCGGAAAGACTTTTTACCGGTCTTCTTGCACCCTTATGGCGAATATCTTCAATTTCAAGTCCCATGCTGCCGACTTCCCGGTTCTCTTTTCTGCGGATATAATAATGCCCGCTCAGTTCTTCCATATAATGATTGCCTTTTTTCAGCAGGGTACTGAGCATATAATCCTGTGCCCCTTTCCGGACTTCCGCTTCGGTACCGGATTCCAGCAGACTTTTTTCTTTATTCAGTTTATCGCAGATTTTTTCCTGTTCTTCAATTTCCCTCCTTTTAGTTTCATATTTCTGAAGAAGCGATTCATTTATCTTCAGTTTTTTTTCAGCCCTGGCATACTCCGCTGCCAGTTCAGCCCGGATTTTCTGCTTTTCTGCAATAATTTCATCAAAATTTTCAGATTTTTCCAACTTTTCCGCGTCTGCATCCCTGTCCGAATCCGGCATTTCCTGTATGCTGCGCAGGCGGGCATTGTTTTCTTCAATATTGCGTTCCGTCTCTTTCTGAATGCGGGTGATTTCTTCCAGTTCTTCTGCTGCCATCATATATTCCCGTATTTCTTCCGGATTACGAAAGCCCGCGGCCAGACATTGGGCATGAAGCGAATTTTTGGCATCTGCATACTCCCGAATAATCTCTTTACTCTTTTCTTCTGTTTCTGTTTTCTGTTTCTGTTTTTCTGTCAGTTCTTTTTTCAGAGATTCGGTTTTTTCTGCAATACGAGTCTGCTCTTCCCTTTTTTCCCGGATACTGTTTTCCAGTTCCTGCCGTAACTGCACCGGATCTTCCGGGCCGAATTCCCTTTCCCTCCGCTCTTTCAGTTCCGTGATGGTTTCCAGTTCTTTCTGAATCTCTTTCTCCAGTCTTTCGGTTTCTTTTTTCATATTTTTCAGTTTTTCCGGCAGTTTTTCTTTTTTCTCTTTCAACTCCGCTTCCTGCAGTTTCAGATTTTCGGATTCCCGCACGGTTTCCGAATAATTTTCTTTCCGTTCTTCCAGACGGAGAAATATCTGCATTTCATTTCCTGCTTCCGGAATGCTTTCGCCGTATTTTTCCAACTGAACCCGCAGCATCTCCGCCTGCTCCTTTTCCCGCTGCCGGATTTCTTCCCTTTCTTTTGCCAGCGCAGCCCTGACTCCCTGCTGAATATTCAGATCATTTTGCAGACGTTCATGAACCATTTTCTGCTCTGCAGATTTATCCTTTTTTATTTCAAGGATGTTTCGGAATTTATTTTCCTGCTTTTTGTATTTGGATATACTTTTCAGTCGGATTTTCAGATTACGGATTTCTTTTCCCATTTCCCGGAATTTGTTTTTCAGATTTTTTACATCCTCAATATTCCAATCATCTGAAGCATTTCCGGCGATTTCCTCCCATTCTTCCCGCAGCATTTCCGCCTTTCTCTTTTTGGAATGAAGTTTTCTGAGCTCATCCCCAAGGGCCTCGGACTGTTTCTGCAGATTTCTGACTTTGCTGTGCTGATCTTTGAGTGCCCTGCGGGGGTCTCCTCCATAGGGAAGTCCTTCGGAGACAAAAGGGTGCTCCGCAGAACCGCAGAGGGGGCAGGGTTCACCGCTTCTGAGCTGTGCCCGTTCGGATGCAAAACGGAGGGCTGCTGCTGCCTGATGCAGGCTTGTATAAATATTCTGTTCTTCCTCCAGCAGTTTGTTCAGGTCTTCATATTTTTTTTCCGTTTCTGTCAGTTCACTGTCCGGTTTCCCAAAAATGCCGTGTCTGCGGTGTGTTTTTTTGGAATGCTGCCTGGCGATTTTCAGCATCTTTTTGATCCGGCACTGCTGTTCCTTTTTTTCATCATACTGCTTTTCCAGGTCTTCCCGGCAATCATCTCCCAGCAGGGCCTGAATGCTTTTCTCCTTTTGAGCGGCCCCCTGCAGAATTTTTTGGATTTTTTCTTTTGTACTTTCCAGAGAACGCTCTGATTTTTTTACGAGACCGGCTGCTTTTTTTTCCGCTTTCAGTGCTTCTCTGTGTTGCTGCCCCGCGGTCTTCAGATTTGCACGGATCTGCAGCAGTTGTTCATTTCTTTCACGGATACCGCCAAGTTCTTCCGCCAGTGATGCGTCCGAACTGTTTTTGGACAGCCATTTTTCTTTTTCCGTCTGTGCATTCTGATTTTCTTTTATCTCTTCTCCCAGTGCATTCTGTTCGGCCAGGTTCTGATGCTGCTTTTTTTCCAGAAGCTCATAATCTTCAACATGCCTGCGGTACTGTTCTCTTGCGTTTTCTGTTTGCCTTGTGATTTCCAGAGCATGTTCAATATTTTCCTTCTTTCTGGCCAGTTCTTTCCGGGCATTTTCCAATTCGCTTTCATTTTTTTCTTTTTGCTCATTCAGTATCCGCAACTGTTTTTCCAGTCCGGGAATGGCATTTTCCGTTTCTGCTGCCTGCTGCAAAAGGGAATCCCGTGTCAGCCCCAGCGTTTCCATTTTATCCAGACTGCTGCGGATGGGGACGGCTTTGCGGGCTTTTTCTGCTTTCCGGAAAGAATCCTGCATTTTTTCCCGTCTGCTTTGCGCGTGTGCCAGTGCCAGCTGCGCGTCTTCATATTCCTGCTGCAGTTTCTGCCTGTGTGCAAATTTCTCTTTTTTTTCTTCCAGAAGACTCAGGTCTTTCTCTGCCTGCGCCAACTGTTCTGCCAGCAGAGATACCTGTTCCTGTTTTTCCCGGATATCTCTTTGTTCCGGCAATGAAAAATTTTCCTTTTCCTCCTGTAAACGCGACAGTCGGTCATTTTCATTTCCGGTTTTCCGGAAAACATGTTTTTCATAGGCACTGCGTATTTCAGGGCCGATAATTTTTTCCATAATCTCGGCCCGTTCACTGTCCAAAGCATGTAAAAAAGCCGCAAATTCCCCCTGGGCCAGCATAACGGAACGGCAGAAACGTTTAAAATCCAGACCCGTCAGTTCTTCCATCCGCCTGCGGACCGTACTGATTTTTTCATCCATAAGGATTTCACCGCCGTTTATGGAAAAAAGTTTCATTTGCGGGGCTTCTGTCTTTTTCCCTTTTTTACGGATCTGCCAATGCGCGCGGTACATGGAACCGTTGACAGAAAAGGTAACAGCAGAAAAACTGTTCCGACTGTCTTTACTCATCATTTCTTCCCCCGGATTTTTCAGACGCGGGGTTTCACCGTAAAAAGCCAGAGTGATTGCATCCAGAATGCTGCTTTTGCCTGCACCGTTGGGGCCGGTAATGGCAAAAATCCCGGAGTCTGCAAGGGGGGAACTGTCAAAATCAATTTCATATTCCCCTCTCAGGCTGCTGATATTCTGAAATCGGACATTGCGTATTTTCATCGGATTTTCACTTGCCTTTTTTGCGTAAATATTATTTTTCCCGGAAAAACTGCTTCCCTGTCTGTCTTTTCTCCGGTTTGCAAACTGCTCAGCGGATATCAATCAAGGTGTTTGGGCTGAAAAGGCTGATGTCGCCCTCCCCCTGCCCCTCCCTCAGGGGAGGGGAGTCTTACGTCAATGACATTAGCAGATCGAAAAGTTTCCCCCCGGATACGGTTTTACGGCTGTCCCGGAGTGTATTTTTGCACCGCCGCATCTCCCGGTTGACATGCAAAAATACAATTTTTGCACTCCTCCGGAAACCTGCCACCGAACCCCTGCCACCGAACCCTGCCACCGAACACCTGACACCGAACACCTGACACCGAACCCCTGACACCGAACACCGAACCCCTGACACCGAACACCGAACACCTGACACCGCCCCCTGCCACCGAACCCCTGCCACCGAACACCTGCCACCGAACACCTGACACCGAACACCTGACACCGAACACCTGACACCGAACACCTGACACCGGGCACCTGCCACCGAA
>JAABRU010000031.1 GCA_011390755.1 Desulfobacteraceae bacterium
GGGGCTGAAAAGCCTGCCGGTGCACCTTTCAACGGCGCAGTCCGGTGGACAGAAATCAACTGGAAAAAAGTTATCAAAGCCTTTAAAAGACTGCAAATGCGTATCGCAAAGGCTGTCAGGGAAGGAAAACACGGTAAAGCAAAAGCCCTGCAATGGATTCTGACCCATTCTTATTATGCCAAACTTCCGGCTGTCAAAAAGGTGACGTCAAACAAAGGCAAAAATACGCCCGGAACTGACGGCATTACATGGACTGCATGCAGTCAGAAAACCAATGCAGTTAAACAACTTAACCGGAAAAACTATAAACCCTTACCTTTAAAAAGAACATACATACCCAAAAAGAACGGCAAAAAAAGACCTTTGAGCATCCCGACAATGAAAGACAGGGCTATGCAGGCACTTTATAAACTGGCACCTGAGCCGGCAGCCGAAACAAAAGCAGACCCCAATTCATACGGATTCCGCCTGTTTCGCAGATGCGCCGATGCTATTGCACAGGCTTTTATATGCCTTAGCAGGAAAAATGCCCCAATTTGGATTCTCGAAGGTGACATAAAAGCCTGCTTTGACGAAATCAGCCACCAATGGCTTACTGATAATATCCCAATGGATAAAAAGATACTGTCGTTATGGCTGAAAACAGGGTATGTTAAACAGGGAAAACTCTATCCGAATAATGAAGGAACTCCACAGGGCGGGATTATTTCACCTGTCATTGCAAATATGACTTTGGACGGACTTGAAAACGTAGCCAAAACATCTGTCCCACAAAGAATTTTTGGCAACACCCGTTCAAAAATTAATGTTATCCGATATGCTGATGATTTTATTGTAACAGGTGTATCAAAAGAAATTTTGCAGGATAAGGTAAAACCTGCTATTGAATCCTTTCTTAAACAAAGAGGTCTTGAACTGTCACAGGAAAAGACCAAAATAACACGGATAGACCAGGGATTTGATTTTCCTGGGCAGAATTGCAAAAAGTACAAAGGTAAACTGCTCATAACCCCGGCAAAAGATAATGTCAGGGCATTTAAAGAAAATACAAGTGCTGAGGGGCAGGCTCTTTCAGCCCGGGCTCTTATCAGCATTCTTAATCCAAAATTAAGGGGATGGGCGAACTGTCACAGACACATAGTGGCAGGCAGAATTTTCGGTGATGCTGACAGCTGCATATTTAAAAAGCTGCAAAACCGGATGAGAAAAAAACATCCCGGAAAAAACAGATCCTGGCCGGTAAGGAAATACTGGTCAAAAGCATCTGAATTCCGGATATTTTCATCAACCGGCAAGAAAAACAAACCTTGTCAACTTATCCGAACAGGCAGTATTGGCATAAGACGTCATGTAAAAATTAAAAGTGAAGCAAACCCGTTTGATTCCAACTTTATAGACTATTTTCGCAAAAGAAAATCAGGGTACGCTTCAAATGATGTCTGTTTTTAATAGGAGCAGCCGGGTCTCCCAGCAAAGGACGGCCTTTGAAATGCCTGAGCTGTGTGCGGTGAAAGTCGCACGCACAGTTCTTAGAGGGCTTGGGGCTGGTAACAGCCCCCGGCTACTCGACTGCCATTAAAACATAGTGAATAAATAATGCAATGCAAATATGAAAAATAAGTTAAATGAGATATATGGCTTTCTGTCCAATAACAGAATCCACAATAAAGAACTGCAAAGAAAGTACTATAATTCAGTTGTTTCTATACATAAAAATATAACTGACAGAGTAATATCGCTTCTTTATCATGTTGCTAATTCTCAAAGTCAGCCAAGGATTGATCTTATATCAAAATTTTTTCAATTTATATATCAAGATGTTGATAGTTTAGCTTCATTTAAAAAATTTGTAAAAAGAATTTCTGGCAAAGAGGCTGAAGGTTACAAGGATCTTTTTTATGGGTTAAAGAAATGTAGTGGTTGGGGTGATAAGACATCGGCTTTATTTATAAAAGCAGTGTTTCATTTGCGTAACGATGATTATTGTAAAAATTGTAAATTATGGAACGATGCTCCGCAAAGCATTGATATGAATGACCGAATTTTTTTACCTGTTGATACTGTTATAGAAGAAATTTTTAAAAAAATCGGTTTCAATAAAACTACTTTTATCAAAATAAATAATGAGATTGATAAATATTATAAAGGAACTGAAATAGAAGTCTGGGACGATCTTTGGTTTTGGGGTTTTATAACTCAAAGAGTTATTGGTTATGGAAAGGAAAAAGAAAGAATGTTTGAATGGAACTTAGATAAATATTGGTCATTGGAGCATTCAAACAAGGACCCTTTTATAATAAAAGAAATTGAAGAAAAATCAAGACATTTTTTAAACATTCTTTTGTAAAACAAAGGTATATAACCCGTATGGATTGAACTGACCTGCCGACGCACAGGCACAAAAAAACATCCCCGAAAGAAAATCCGTTATTTCTCAGAAATTCTTTCGGGGATGCAGGTCAGATTCAATCCGGTGTTCAGGAAGCCCGGTCTCCGCCTTGGCAAGGTATTTGCTATATGGGGGTTTGCTTCGAAAATCTGTTTGTACTGTAAATCAGGTAAGTTGTCTTAATGATAATGAGAATAGTACACTTCCAAAATAATCATTAAAGACAGCATACCGGGATTAAAAACAAATGTCAATATGGTAAGACCGGTAAAAAAAATCTGCCGCAGAGCGGCTTACTTGAACCCGGCGATGAACCCGGACGCAAAAGGGTTCCGGTCGCTGTCGCTCCCTCCACCCTTTTGCGCCGGTTAGCCTGGCGTTATATCCTTTTTATTTCAGATAATTAGATTTAACTATTATTCGTTAGATTGTTAACATGCGAACAGATGAGCAATAAAATTTCAAAAATTTATTCAATTTTATGCGATGAGTCTGATCTTTCATTGGTTAAAATTAATATTCTTGAAAATCTTGCAAATACAAAATTTTGAAAAAATCATTAAAAATTTCAAAATCTATTGATTTTTATAAAATATTTTCATAATATGTGTATTAAATTGCTTATTAAATGCTTGTCTGAATTCCATATTTTTTTTAGGATTAAATGTTTGTTATAAATGGTTTTATATGAATTAGTAAGAGATAAATTTAAAAGAGGTGAATACGCTGTCAGTGACCATGCGATTGTTGAAGGTAGGAAAGATGGAATTGCCCCAAATACAATTGAAAAACTTGAAAAAGTTGCAATAAATGGAAAAATTATTGAAGAATATCCTGAAAGAGAAAGAATTCTAATATACTCAGAAATTGAGGAATACGGTATTCCTGTTCATATTGTTGTTGATTATTCTGAATTAGATGAGCCTGTTATTGTTACAAGCTATGTCCCAGACAGCAAATATTGGATTAAATCTCAAATTAGAAAGTAATAGCGTGAAATTATGACACTTTTAAAAAAACGAAAATGTCCAGAATGCGGAGGTGAAATGAATCCCAGACTAATAAACCTACTATATAAAAGAAATAAATGCGACATTCAAGTTGATGTTATCGGAATACCTGCCAATGTTTGTACAAAATGTTATTACAGAATAATTCCAGGAAAAATTGCAAAATATATTGATTCAATAGTTGATCCGATATTTGAAACTGAAACTAAACAGCAAGAAAAAATACTTCCTTCTCCTCATGTAGGAATTCAATTTCCGGCAATAGAAAGAGAATTATATTGTTAACTTATTGCTAAAACATTAAAAGTATGTCCTATATATTTTAAATCATTATATTTTTATGTCTAAAATTCTTATTTTTGAATTGAACATAAAAAAACGCAGAACGGATATAACCCGTAAGGATTGAACTGACCTGCCGTCGCACACCCACAATAAAATCCCTGAAAAGAATTCCGGTATTTCTCAGAATTTCTTTCAGGGATGCAGGTCAGATTCAATCCGGTGTTCAGGAAGCCCGGTCTCCGCCTTGGCACGGTATTTGCTATATGGGGATTGCTTCGAAAATCTGTTTGTACTGTAAATCAGGTAAGTTGTCTTAATGATAATGAGACTAGTACACTTCCAAAATAATCATTAAAGACAGCATACCGGGATTAAAAACAAATGTCAATATGGTAAGACCGGTAAAAAAAATCTGCCGCAGAGCGGCTTACCTGAACCCGGCGCTGATTGCGTCAGAATAAATCCGGAATAATGGGAAGGGGTGAAGCCCCTGAAAGTTATTATTATTACCCAACGGGTGAAAGTCCCGTCTGATTAAAGTGTAACCGGCAGATCGGCAGCGAAGTCCGGGGGTAAACCCGGTAACGGGAGTCCGAAGCCGGACGGAGCGGGAATGCAGGCCGTGTCACTGAGCCCCGAAAAGAGTATAGTTGCGGACATTGGATAAGTTCCCGGAGAAGGGGACAAAAGCCGGTGTTATTCAGCGGACAGAAGGCAGCAGACAGCATCGCGTTACGGTGGGTGATGATGTCTCCGCCGGGGTCCGGGAGCAGGGCATGTATTCAAAGGGGTAATCCGGGAACCTGAGAGAGCCGTACGTTTCCCTGCGGATAATATAAGGTAGTGCTTTGTCAGAGCTAAAAATTAGGGCTGGGCATCGCATAATTTATTTACACAATTATAAACTGAAATCCGTTTACCCTAAAATTAAGCTATGACAAAGCACTACTGCCCTGTCAACTTTAAGCGGAATCAACCGGCAGACCTGTCAGAAGTAACCATTCCGCAGCCTGTTCGTCCGGTGGCGGATCTGTTTCCCGGATCAGAACAGCGTTCACCTCTGTATTCGGAAGTCTGATACCTTTCCGGTAAGGAGCTTTCAGTCTGACCTTTTTTGCACGAACTTCCACTGTGCATTTCCGGGCAGACCTTCCCTGCTTCCTTTTCCGGTTGTCACCGGATGCCGCTTCGTTTTTTGAAACCTTTATTTCCAATATTCCCGACACCTTTGCAGCTCCCACCTCATCCCACAGTTTCCGGTAAACCCTTTTCTCTTCAGGTGTCCCTTCAAGACTCCGGTTCTGACAGGCCCTTATAATCCAATCCGCTTTGACTGCCACCGGGGAAGGGGAACTTTTTATTTACGCCAGCAGCGCTGTCCCGCCGAGGGATTTTCTGCTTAATTTAATGGCATCTGTTATCAGATGCATAACGTTTCCTGTTATTTGTAACGTTACTGTAACGTTTAATATCCGCTTCCAAACACCTCCCTTCCGCTGTTCCCGATTTTTTCCCGTCAATATTATTGCACATCATATAATATCTTAATAAATTTCAATTACTAAAAAAACCGGTTTTCATCAGGCACCCGTATGGCAGTGCAATCTGCGTTTTGGCATAAAAATTGAAATAATTTTTATAAAAAGCTGAAAAGTCCCTTACTCCGGCAAAAAACAGAGTCCGCAGGCAAGTGAAATTCCGGATTTCGGGGGAACGAAGGTAAAAATTTTCAATCCGTCTGCCCGACGGAAAAAATTGTGGGGAATAGTGGGAAGCATGATGAGTGTAAATGAAATAAAAACACCGAAGGAATTCAGAAAGGTAATAAAACACGGGATTACTCTGGTGGATTTTCATACCCCCTGGTGCGCTCCCTGCCGGATACAGGAACCAATTCTCCTGCATCTGGCAGAAGAATTTGCCGGAAAAGCAGAAATTGCCTGTATGAACATTGATCATAACCGGGAAACAGCTGTGCATTTGGGAATCAAAGGCATACCGACACTGATGATTTTCAGAAACGGGAAGGAGATTCAGCGTTTTGTGGGGTTGCAGACAAAATCCGCTCTTTCGGATGCACTCAGGCAGGTGATGCAATAAATTGCTTTGTTCCGCTGTCATATAAAGGGCCATGAGCCCTGACTCACAACGAAATATGAAAGCTGCGCGGAGTGCGAAAATGAAGGCGGAGGCCGGTTTTTCGCAGACACTTTCATATAAAGGGCCATGAGCCCTGACTCACAGCGAAGCATGAAAGCTGCGCGGAGTGCGAAAATGAAGGCGGAGGCCGGTTTTTCGCAGGCATTTTCATATAAAGGGCCATGAGCCCTGACTCACAACGAAGCATGAAAACTGCGCGGAGTGCGAAAATGAAGGCGGAGGCCGGTTTTTCGCAGACATTTTCATATAAAATGTTCTGCTGAAAACCGCGTTTGCTGTTCATCTGAGAAACAAATTTCCCGTTCCGCAGCACCGGCATTTTTTTTTCTTCTGCGCAGGGGACAGAATGCCGGTTTTCCGAATCCCCCTGTATTCCCCTTTAACGGGGCATCATGACTTTGAAAGAACAGCAGACAGGAGGTGAGCCATGAAAATGATTGTGGGAAGCCGGAAACAGGAGATGAAAATCAATGAGATGGGAGCTGTGGCCAATACCATGTTCCCTGAAATAAAAACAATGGAATTTAAAGGTTCTTTTCGTCTGGGAGTCAGGAATGCTTTACAAAAAAGCGGATATGGGAAATGGGATGAAATATCCCTGCTGCCGCCTGATAAACGGAATCGCTTTTTTGAAAATATTATTCAGGAATCTCTCCCTTATCTGAAAAAAATCGGCCTGGATGAAAAAGACATAAACCGGCTGATTCGGGAATTGAAACAAAGAAACCTGAAATATCTTTATCAATACAGAGGAGGAGAATATGTGGACTCTTCTCAGCCTAATTAATAAAAATCTGGTAAAAGTGATTCCCCTGATCATGTTTCTGGGGTTTTTGTACGGGATACTCATGCCTTCGGCATTTTTAAAAAACCTGATCGTTCCTTTCACTTTTCTCATGGTCTATCCCATGATGGTTACGCTGAAAATCCGGAAAGTATTTGAAGGAGGGGATATCAAGGCACAGTTGCTGACACAGATTATCAATTTCGGCATTGTTCCTTTTGCAGCTTTCGGACTGGGTCTCTTTTTTTTCAGGAATCAGCCCTATATGGCGCTGGGACTGCTGCTCGCTGGTCTGGTTCCCACCAGCGGCATGACCATTTCCTGGACAGGATTTGCCAAAGGAAATATCGAGGCGGCCGTGAAAATGACGGTAATCGGGCTGACACTGGGTTCCCTGGCCACTCCTTTTTATGTAAAATTTTTCATGGGAGCAGAGCTGGATGTCAACCCGGCTGCCGTGATGAAGCAGATAGTTGTTATTGTTTTTATCCCCATGATTGCCGGATATATCACCCAGCAGGTTTTGATCCGCAGATTCGGCATGGAAGATTTTCAGCAGCGATGGGCACCCCGCTTTCCCGGAATATCCACCCTCGGCGTAATCGGTATTGTGTTTATCGCCATTGCACTCAAGGCCGGTGCCGTAGCCGCTTCCCCCGGCATACTGCTTTACATCCTTGTTCCTCTTTCCCTGCTCTACATCTGCAATTATATCCTCAGTACCCTCGTGGGAAAAATGCTGCTTCCCCGGGGAGATGCCATTGCCCTGGTTTACGGTTCGGTGATGCGGAATCTGTCCATTGCCCTGGCAATTGCCATCAACACCTTCGGGGCCAAAGGCTCGGATACGGCTCTGGTTATTGCCATTGCGTATATTATTCAGGTGCAGTCGGCTGCCTGGTATGTGAAACTGACAGACAGACTGTTCGGACAGATTCCTGAAGAAATTATACCTGAATCCGAAGCTGAAACCATGCAGGAAAAGCAGGAGCAGACAGAAGAAAAAAACATGGTTCCGGATATTCGGAAAATTCTTTTGGCCACGGATTTATCCGCAACAGCCCGTCATGCGGCCCGCTATGCATGCAGTATCGGGCATAAATACGGGGCCAGTGTCACTGTACTTCATGTGGTGCCGGATATTCTGGAAGAATTTTCTTCCGGTGCCGGTATCAATCTGCTGGAACATATGGAAGAAAAACAATGGAAAGATTTTAATGAAAAAGGCATCCGGAAGGCCGCCGCAGTCATCCGGAAACGCATTGCGGAAACATCCCGCAAAGTCCTGGAAGAAATTCCCAAATGTCCGGTTACAGAGGACAATGTACGGGTTGAAGTGGGGGATCCGATAAAATCCATTGTTTCCATAGCAGAAAATGAGGATTATGATCTGGTGATAATGGGCACAAACGGGCATGGAAAACTGGAAGAATTTATGATTGGCAGCATATCTGCCGGGGTTATCCGCCAATGCCGCAAACCGGTGCTTACCGCCCTGCTTCCGGCATGATTTTTACTGCCCCTGCCAATGAAGAGTCAAAAAAACTGCGGATTCATTGCGGATAAGCCCCTGTATGCAAATGCTCTTCAGCGGAAAAAAGGATTATACTGTTTTTCCCGGCCGATGGTGGTGTCCGGCCCGTGTCCGCAATGAACAACCGTATTATCATCCAGAATAAAAAGCTTTGTCCGTACGCTGTTGATCAGGGCGGAATAATCTCCGCCCGGCAGATCGGTTCTGCCGATGGAACCGGAAAAGAGTGTATCCCCCACAAATACATGACCTTCCGTGCTGAGGGCAACCCCTCCCGGACTGTGGCCGGGTGTGTGGATGACTTTGAGTGTGATCTCACCGAAACGGATTTTGTCTCCGTCAGAAATTTTCTGATCCGGTGCGGGGGAATTCTCCGCGGACAGTCCAAACATCAGCGCATCTGTGGAAAGGCGCAGCAGCATGGGGGCATCTCCCTCATGGATCAGGATGGGCGCTCCTGTCACCTCTTTCATTTTTTTATTGGCTCCCACATGATCGAAGTGACCGTGGGTATTGATGAGATATTTTACGGTCAGTTTCTGCTTTGCCAGTTCCATCAGAATCAGATCCGCATCGCCGCCCGGATCAATCACCGCGGCCTCTTTTGTCTTTTCACAGCCCAGAATAAAACAGTTGGCCATAATCGGGCCGACTTCCAAACTTTCTATAATCAAAATATCCTCCTTCTCAGTTATCAGTGGACAGTTATCAGTGAACAGTTATCAGTGAACAGTTATCAGTGAACAGTTATCAGTGAACAGTTATCAGTGAACAGAGTTGCCGGTGGACAGTTGCCGGTGTTTACTGATCACTGTTTACTGTTTACTGTTTACTGTTCCCTGATAACTGCTGTATGATTTCCAGCAGACTGCTGACTTTGGGTTTGAATTTCGCCTCTGAGAGTTCATTGAACTCTTTTTCAGACAGATGCGTTTTCAGATAAGTCATAACATCAAAATATTCCCACCAGCAGTCGGCTGTTTTGGGGCAGAAGCCCTCTGTATCCGGGCATTCTCTGCAATAGCGGAAGGTCACCGGGCCCCCCAGACGGGGACACCGGCGTTCCATATGGTCATATGCTTCTGCTTTGGGTGGCATCAGCGGCTTTTCAGGAATTCGGGTTTGGGATAATTCATGAATATTTCCTCTGATTTGGCAATTTCCTCATCCGAAAGCACGAAATTGGAAAGAGTGCCGCTCAGAAATTTATCATACGCGGACAGATCCAGCAGACCGTGTCCGCTCCAGGTGAAAACAATGATTTTTTCCTTTCCTTCCTCTTTTGCTTTTCTGGCCTCATTCACCACACAGGCCAGTGCATGGTTGGTTTCCGGAGCAGGAATAATGCCCTCGGTTCTGGCAAGCAGCATACCGGCCTCATAGGCTTCCAGCTGGGTCACGGATTTGGGTGTGGCCAGACCTTCGGCCACCAGCTGACTTACAGCGGGGGCCATGCCGTGATAGCGGAGTCCCCCTGCATGAAGAGGCGGAGGAACAAAAGTGTGTCCCAGACTGTGCATAGCCAGCAGGGGCGTATATCCTGCCGTATCTCCGTGGTCGTAAACAAAGGGGGCACGGGTCAGTGTCGGGCAGGCAGCAGGTTCCACCGGCAGTATTTCAATCTCTTTTCCGTTGATTTTATCATGTACAAAAGGAAAAGCAAGTCCCGCAAAATTACTGCCCCCTCCTGCGCATCCGATGACAATATCCGGATATTCTCCGATTTTTTTAAACTGCTTCTGCGCTTCCAGTCCGATAATGGTCTGGTGCAGCATGACATGATTGAGCACACTTCCCAAAGAATAACGGGTTTTGCCCGAAGTGTCTCCCACAGCCGTTTCAATGGCCTCGCTGATGGCAATGCCCAGACTGCCGGGGGTATCCGGATCTTTTTCCAGGGCATCCCGTCCGGCTTTGGTCTCCTGACTCGGACTGGCGATACATTTGCCGCCCCAGACTTCCATCATGGACTTGCGGTAGGGTTTCTGGTCAAAACTTACCCGCACCATATACACCCTGCACTTAATCCCGAACTGGGAGCAGGCAAAAGACAGGGCACTTCCCCACTGCCCCGCGCCGGTTTCGGTGGTCAGCCGTTCAATCCCGAAAACCTTGTTATAATAGGCCTGAGGCACGGCAGTATTGGGTTTGTGACTGCCGGGAGGGCTGAGACTTTCATTTTTGAAATAGATTTTTGCAGGTGTTCCCAGTGCTTTTTCCATATTCCGCGCCCGTACCAGGGGAGAAGGTCGCCAGATATGCAGCACATCCAGCACCGGTTCGGGAATATCAATCCAGCGTTCGGTACTGACTTCCTGCTCAATGAGATTCATGGGGAAAACCGGGGCCAGTGCATCGGGACTTACCGGTTTTCCGTCCGGACCCAGCGGGGGATTCACCCGGATATCTGCCAGAATATTATACCATTTCCGCGGGGTTTCATCTTCGTTCAAAAAAACTTTTCTGATTTCCATTGCTAAAAACTCCTTACTGCTTTTCCAGGGCATCCGAAGCGGATGATGACAATGTCCGCCGTTTCACAACTCCGGACTGTCCTCTTACCCGTGAAAAAGCAATCCGTTCGGGGTTGTCTTCTTTTGTTTTCCGGGGAAGGGGACTGAATGACTGCGCGGGGATAGAATCCTCGGATTCGGATGCGGGAAAAAGTTCTTTTTCCTCCAAAGCAATATGAATCCTGTCCAGAATGCCGTTGATAAAGGAACCGGATTCATCTGTTCCGTATTTTTTCCCAATATCTATGGCTTCATTGATGGAAACTTTATAGGGAATATCCGCGCAGTAAAACATTTCATAAACAGCAATGCGCATAATATTCCGATCTACGCAGGACATACGACTGATTTTCCAGTTATCGGAAAAACGGGCAAGTACCGTATCAATATGGGAACGGTTTCGCATGACCCCCCGGGTGACGGTCTGAAAAAAATCGGATGTCTTTTCCGTAAGAGGAAAACACAGACAGTAAAGTTCCAGTGCTTCCCGGGAAATATCCTGCCGGATATCCATATAAAAAAGAGCCTCTAATGCTTTTTCCCGTGATGTACGGCGATTTTTCATTGATGATGCCTGGTTGTGTTATCGTTCTGTAAAGTTATACTATCTCTGAGAGATTGGCCATTTCAATCGCGCTCTGGGCCGCGCTCCAGCCTTTGTTTCCTGCTTTGGTTCCGGCGCGTTCTATGGCCTGCTCGATAGTGTCCGTAGTCAGAATGCCGAAAATAACCGGCACTCCGGTATCCATACTCACTGTTGCAATGCCCTTGGAGGCTTCTGCACATACATAATCAAAATGGGGGGTTGAACCACGAATAACCGCTCCCAGACAGATAATGGCATTGTATTTTTGCTTTTCTGCCATTTTTTTTGCCAGCATGGGAATTTCAAACGCGCCGGGGACTTTGACGATATCGATATCCTCATCCTTTGCCCCGCTGCGGATAAGGGCATCCAGAGCACCGCCCACCAGCCGGTCGGTAATAAAATCATTGAAACGGCTGACAACCAGGGCAAATTTTTTGCCGTCGGCATTCAGTTTACCTTCAATATAATTCGGCATTTTCTTTCTCCGTTATTTCATTTTCAGATAATTTTCATATTCCAGTACTCGGCATGGGAATGCTGACTTTCATTCAAAAACTCCCTCCCCCGGCGGGCAATGCTGTTGACTTAAGAAAAACCGGATCGCTGAACTTACAGTTTAGCACGTCTTTTTATAAATAATTTCAGTATGTCAAACTGTAAACCTGACACTCCGCGGCCGTAAGTCAACAGTATTGACCCCGGCGGGGGAGGGTCGGGGAGGGGGAGAAGCAGCCTGTGATTAAACGATATTTTCACCCTCCCCCTGCCCCCTCCCTCAAGGGAGGGGGGTCTTAAGTCAATAATCGTCAGTTATGAATATTACGGGGTTTCACATGAATCCAGATGCAGCGTATGCCCCATTTTCAGTTTTTTGCATTCCAGATAGCAACGGTCAAACTCATTGGGCGGCACTTCAATGGGAACCTGCTCGACCACACTGAGGCCATAGCCCTGGAGTCCGACCATTTTTTTGGGGTTATTGGTCATCAGTCTCATTTTTCTGACCCCCAGATCGCTGAGAATCTGGGCTCCGATGCCGTAATCCCGCAGATCCGCCTTAAATCCGAGTTCTTCATTGGCTTCCACGGTATCCATTCCCTGTTTCTGCTGCAGTTCATAGGCTTTCAGTTTGTTGACCAGACCGATGCCTCTTCCTTCCTGCCGCAGATAAACCACTACACCGGCTCCCTCCCGGTTTATCATCGCCATAGATTTGTGCAGCTGGTCACCGCAGTCACAGCGTAAAGAACCGAAAATGTCGCCGGTCATACATTCCGAATGCACCCGCACAAGCACCGGTTTTTCCGGATGAATGTCTCCTTTGATCAGAGCAATGTGAAGCAGGTTGTCCACATCGTTTTCATAGGCAATCATCCGGAATTTACCACCGTGCAGGGTGGGGATTTCCGACTCGGCTGCCCTGTGGACAAAGGATTCTTTTTTCATGCGGTATTCCACCAGCGCAGCAATGGTACAGATACCGATGCCGTGCTCCTCACTGAATTTTTCCAGGGATGGCATACGGGCCATGGTTCCGTCATCATCCATAATCTCGCAGATCACCCCGGCCGGTTTCAGACCGGCCAGCCGGGCCATATCCACCGACCCCTCGGTCTGTCCCACGCGCACCATCACCCCTCCGTTTCTGGCCCGCAGGGGGAAGATATGTCCAGGTCTGGCAAGGTCGGAAGGTCGGCAGGTATCTGCCACTGCCGTAAGAATGGTTGTGGCACGGTCTGCCGCAGAAATTCCGGTTGTAACCCCTTTTTTGGCTTCAATGGACACGGTAAACCCGGTTTCAAACTGGGATGTGTTCTTTTTTACCATCAAAGGCAGGTCAAGATCATCGCATTTGTCCGCTGTCAGGGAAAGGCAGATCAGTCCTCTGCCGTATTTTGCCATAAAATTGATGGCTTCCGGTGTTACTTTTTCAGCGGCCATGGTCAGATCGCCTTCATTTTCCCGGTCTTCATCATCCACCAGGATGACCATGCGGCCGGCACTGATTTCCCCAATGGCCTCTTCAATTGAAAGATGTGGCATTATTCTTTATTTATCTCCTCGTTTAAAAAAATGTTGAATGCTGAATGGTTAATGCTGGATAACAGGATTCAGCACTTACCGATCAGCATTCATAATTCATAATTCTACAAAAATCCGTTTTTCGCCAGAAATTGCATGTTCAGGGAAGAACCGCCTTTTTCCGCATTCCCCTTTCCGCTCACAAAGCGTTCCACATATTTCCCTATCATATCCGTCTCAATATTAACAGCATCCCCCGGTTTTTTGAATCCCACAGTGGTGAGTTTTGCCGTATGGGGGATGATGCTGACCTCAAAGCTGCCGGTGTCACAACGGTTAATGGTAAGGCTGACACCGTCAACGGCTACGGAACCTTTGTGAATCATGTATCCGGCCAGTTTTTCCGGAACGCTGAAAGCAATGATGATGGCATTGCTGAGAATTTTCCGTTCCTTCATGATTCCCATGCCGTCAATATGCCCGGAAACCAGATGGCCGTCAATGCGATCCGAAAGGCGCAGTGCCCTTTCCAGGTTCACCCTGTCCCCGATTTTCGCATGGGCAAAGGTGGTATGGGTAACGGTTTCCGGGGACACATCCACACTGAAGCGCTTTCCATCCAAACGGACGGCAGTCAGACAGGCCCCGTTCACGGCAATACTGTCACCGATTTTTGTGCCGTCTAAGGCAAAATCGGATTCAATGCCAAAAATTTTCCCCTGCCCGGAAGGCTGTATGCTCCGCAGGGTTCCCAGTCCTTCTATGATTCCGGTGAACATAATATTTTATTAATTAAATTAGTATATTATTTTATAATCGTGATTTATGGGACCCGGTAAGAAATAAATCCTCCGGAAATATTCTGCGGATAAACAGAAACTGTGCATTCCGTCCCCTGATCAGATGAAACGGGGCAGTTATTTTTTGCTGAGTGCCTATTGTCAGAATAATATATAACAACGAATTAATCGGCGGAGCGAGTGCCCGTCCGGTTGAATGACCGGTTGTGCGGTTTGATGTCCGATTACATCTGTTGTGCATTGCGATTAAAATTGCTCAGATTTTGCCGTCCGAATGAGTTTATTTGTCAGATCATACTTGACTGCCGGTACCAGGGTTTTCTGTGCATATGAGCTATTGCCCATGCAATGATTCTTTCTTTTTCTGATGTAAAGAGAATTTTATATGGAAATTTGGGAATATATGCCTTGCAGATATTATCCGTCTCTTTCAGAAACCAATCAGGGTTTTGTTTTATCTTTATTAAGCTGATCCGTTACTGTTTTTTTGAATCGTTTTCCAAGTCCTTTCGATTGGATTTCATACCATTCTATTGCTTCATCAAACTCACTGGCTGCCAATTCATGGATACTAGTGCTTTGTCAGAGCTAAAAATCAGGGTTGGGCATCGCATAATTTATTTACACAATTATAAACTGAAATCCGTTTACCCTAAAATTATGCTATGACAATGCACTAGTCTTCATTGTACAGGTTTTCAAAATCCAGTAATTTCGATTTGCCTTCATTTACTGCTTTGATACGGTTATTGACTTCCGCTATCCACGATTGGCGAATTATATCTTCTTCATAATCAATACTTGCAAGAATTAACTCTGCAAACGAGACTCTTTCATTCGGTGGCATTTCCAGTACTTTTTCTAAGAAACTGTTTTAAAAATCCGGAAACCGGATTTTTGGAGTGCAAAAATAAGCGGAGCGTTTTTTGCCGTTCTGCGAAAAACCGGCCTCCGGCCTTTATTTTCGCACTCCTTTTTTTCCGAATTCAGAATCGCAGATATTTTTAAAACAGCTTCTAACAGTAAATTATCCATCATAAAACCTCTTTGCTGTTTTGTTATTGAATCAATTAAATAATCAGCAGATTGTAACCTCGTAAACTCCTAAAGAACCTGATAAACCAGCCGATTTTTTTTGATATCCTAATGACAAGCCAGCGGTTAGGTTTTGCAGAGCGGAGCAAAACCGAATCCGCTGAAGCGATTGGTTAGCATATTTCTCAAGGTAAATATTCAAGATCATTTAAATCTTTGATCCTTCCGCTTGCTTTCTTGTTTTTCTTCAGATGCTCAGAATTGATGATATTGACGTTAATGTTATCTATGAAATCTGTAACTCTTTTGTTATAGCATTCATCAAAACTTACCCCTGATATATCCGTCAGCACTTCAATTCTGATAGGCGGCATTCCCATTCTTACCACCTGTCTTTTTTTCAGGAACAGATCAGCATTCAGTTCCGGCACATCAAAACCGAATTCTTTCAGGACAGTGACCATTTTATCTGCATTTTCCGGAGAGTTTGAAATCCAGATATCCATATCTCCGGTTGCCCTCGGATATCCGTGATAACCCACAGCAAATCCGCCGATGATCAGATAATCAACTTTATGACAGTTCAGCAATTTCAAAAAATATCTGAAGTCTTGCGGTAAGCGGATCGTATCCATAAAGCATCTGTCTCATTATTTCAACGCTGTACATGCGTTCAACCGGGGCTTTTGACATCCAGTACTGTTTTTCATCAGATTCATCATCAATAGAGCTTACTGAAAATGCAGATTTATCCATTCTGATGTTTTTCAGTGTCAAATTTTCAGGCATATTTTTTTCCTATCGGAACGCTTTATACAAATACCCTTCCACCATCACATCCTCCCCAAAACGCAGGATATTCATATCCCGGAGAGGAATAAGGGACTCAGAAAAAAATAATTCCCCCGGTTCACCTCAGCAGCAGACAGCAGATCGGAAAGTTTCCGGAGGAGTGCAAAAATTGTATTTTTGCATGAGCCGGGGCCCTGCAGAAATACAGTTTTTGCACTCCGGGACAGCCGTAAGGCCGTATCCGGGGAAAACTTTTCGGTATACTGACAGAGAATAAACAAATCTGTCAGATAATTTCAGAGGATTTATTTTTTGCCGGGTCCCTAATGCTCTGCGCCATCCGTTCCGGGGCCTCTGCATATGGGGAATCCTGTCTATGGTAAATATTTTCCCCCCGCCCGGAAGGCTGTATGCTCCGCAGGGTTCCCAGTCCTTCAATTATTCCGGTGAACATTTATCAACCTGTCGTAGAGCAGAGACGTTATGTGTTTTTTTCTGCTCTGATTACCTTACATATTAGCATTTTATTACTGTTTATCATACTCGGCTTTTTTTAAAAATGTTAGGACTTACGCAGTTGAATTTTAACTGTTTGAATTTATTATGTGCCTTAAAAATTGACAGTCAATAAAAACAGCAGATTATATTTCAACTGCGTAAGTCCTAATAATATTGATTCAATCAATGCCGTTTTCTGCTGCGGCTTCCATCTGAAAAGCCGCTGGTATTCCGGACGGATAATTAATTCTCCGTTTTTATACAGATTAATCATTTCCCCAAAGGAAATATCCATTCTGTCAGTGGAAAGTTTTTTTCTTTCATCTGAAACTTCTTTTTCCAATTTTTCTATTTGGTTCTTCGTTTTTTCATCCATTTTCAATTTTTCTTTCCAGGCAAATATTTCAGAATGTATATATTTGAAATTTATATGAAAATCTTATTGGTCGGTTGTTCTGTCTCCCTGTCTCCGACCGGGAAACTTTCATGCTTCGTTTGAACATAATATGGTATCGTATTTTGGTGGTGGGTCAAATCCGTTGATCCGAATATTCCCCTCCCCTGGCGGGAGGGGAGTCTTTTTCAAGGGATTTGACCCACTACCGTATTTTTTATTAATAAACAAAGAATCTTTCAAATCCCTTCGGACGCAAACCTTCTGTTAAACGTCGGTCTCCGGTCCATAGCATCCCATCAATTTCCAATGTCAGAGCGATGAATGGAATGTCTTTCAGATCAATATCCTTACAGAGTTTGTAAGCCTGCTCCCAATGACATTTGCTGATTAGATTTTCATTATAAAATTCAATATTTTTCAAAATTTCATACAGACTTGTCAGAATCTCGTCTTCTTTCATGGATGAATATCTGACAACTTTTTCCTTTTGCTTAAACATCTCAACCAGCAGATACCGGCAGGTATAAAAGCTGTAATCCGAATGTGAAATCAATAATTTTCTGAAACTGCTGTATTCTTTTAGCAGGGCTGAAAATACGATATTTGTATCAATGACAATTTTCAAGATCGCTTCCGATCATTGAAAGAATTTTTTCTTTATTTTCTCTCCACCAGTTTTCTTTTATTTCTTCCGATAAGTTCCAGGCATCGGATTCGGTCATTTTGTTTTTTTGCAGATAATTTTCAATTTCAATCTCTTTCAATAAAGAATGAAGAAAATTATCTGTAACATCGCTTTTCAGAAAACTGATGGTAAACAGATCGCTATCTCTTTTGATATTTATCATTACTTTTCTCCTATGATGTCAAACAGAATGCCCATAATTTTTTCCGGTTGGCGGATATGGTATTCTTCCCCATCAATGCTGACATTTTCTTCCAGTTTCAGAAATCTCCATACTGTCCCTGTTGTTACCGCACCGTATATGACCGGAATCTGATTTCCTTCCCTTTCATTAAATATTTTGGCAGCAATCATTTCAGATATGCACTGGGGCAGCCCGGATTTGATATTGTCATTTTTTGCTTCCACAAGGGCAAAAACCGGTGAAGTGATATACATCTGTTCTTTGGAAAGCGATATGATGTAATCACATATCCCGTTTAATCCCTTTTCTTTGTCTATATTGAATTCCACTCCGGAAAACAGACTGATACGCCGATCTGTCATTTTTCTCAGTTCAATCAGCATGGGAGCGATAATCATTTCAGACCGGGCTTTTTCTGTATGAACCGCTATTGCCAGCGGTACATTTTCTTTGAGTATTTCGGATAAAAGCTGGGATAACTGTATTTCTTCCACATGGGGAAAAAGATTGGCATCTTCTTCAATGCTGATCTGGAATTTTTCTTTTATATCTCTGAATGTGAAATCGCTGTATGACATGGGGGTTCCTGATTACTTATCCAAATTTTCGATATGTTTATCAATAATCCGTTCTGAAATTTTTATAATTGTTAATATCATCTCTGTAAAATTTATGACTGCTTCACCGCTCAGCATTTTTGTCAAAGCTTCTTCATTTTTCCAATCATCATAAGGATGTTCCAGATAATAGTACCAATCATAGGTATCATCAAATTTGCCAGGTCTGTAATTATTCTCCATTGTTTCATATATTTTTTTTATAGATGGCAGATTTTCTTGATTTTTACAGATACCCGCATAAAATGATTCCAAATTTTTATCAAATTGAAATCCAATGCAATATTTTTCTTCCCATATATTTTTTGCTATGTAAAAACCTCCCCATTTTTCACAAATGTTATTGCTATTATCTGTTATATTCTGGAATATATTCCACCCATTGTCTAATTTCCCCTTTAACCCTGTTTCCAAGTCTTTAAGAAAGCCAGCTATCACTTTTTCTCTGATTTCCTCAAATGAATTATAGATATTATAAGCAATCTTAAAATTTCCTTCTTTCATACAATATTCTGCTATTAAATCTTTCTCTTCTTGATCTGACATACTGGCTCCCTGTCCTGAAAAATTAGTTTCAATATAATCAATAAAGTCATGCAAAAACCACCGCATTTTTTCTGCTTTGCATTCTTTATAACAATTTTCAAGCCAATTTTTTAAATCATCACCATAAGAAAAAACAAGCAGCTTATCCTTGTCTTCAAGTTCCTTCCTTGTCTGTTCATCAATGCTTTTACTTGATGGAGGATTACCGTCACCTGATAAATATATTATAATATATTTATCAGCATACTTTTTTTTCAAATTTTCTGCATAATCTTTGACTTGATTCTTTTGATCTCTATCCCAAGGTTTGTTTTCAATGCCAATTCCGATTTTCCCAAAATCTAAAGTAATATCAATTTTCCGTTTAGTAGTTCCGATGTGCCTAGCTCTGTCTTCACGGGTGACTGTGCATTTATCGAATTCAACAAAAAGTTTTTCAGGCAGTTTTTCGTTAATAAATTCCAGAAATTTCTTTAAAAAGGCCGATCTCTGCCCATGACTTCCTGCCGGGTTAAGAAGATCAGCTATCATATCAGAAATTGCATTTTCATCCGGACATATATAATCAACAAATACATTGAAATCTTTTGCCAAATAAACATTTAAGCGTTTTTTGGCCTCATTGAAGTTTTTTATATTGAAATTCAGTGTGGAGAAAAAATTTTCTAATTTTGCAATTGTTTCCATAATAAATCTTCTTTTCCAACTCGTGGATAATATATAGGGAATTGTATTTATTCGGGCAGTTTCTTCAATTTCACAGATTAAAAGCGGAAAAAATTTCTACGAAACCCCGAAATAAAAGTATAGAATTCTTAAATTATTTAAAAAATACTGCCAAACTTTCAGTTTGGCACTCCTGTTTTTTTAGTCAACCATATTGACTTCCTTACAGGTGATTATCAGGATTGAAATAACAATGCCAAAGAAATATCAGTCAATATATCCCTCCACCATCACATCCTCCCCGAACCTCCGAACATTCATATCCCGCAGGGGAATGCTTCCTGCCATGCGTTCCGGGCCTGTTCCTCTGCATATGGGAAATCCGTCATCCCCGCCCAGGATTTTCGGAGCGTAGAAAAACATGATTTTATCCACAATGCGGGCCTTCAATGCGGATGCAATGACCCGGCTGCCACCTTCGATGAGCAGGCCTGTGATTCCCATATCTCCCAGATGAATCATCAGTTGTTCCAGATCAATCCGTCCTTCTTTGAGAGGAAGGGAAAGCACTTTGGCACCCATATCCCTTATCATTTTTTTCCGGTCATGGGGAACATTGTCTCCGCAGACAATAATATTTTGGGCATCGGAATCCTGGTGAAATATTTTTGCATCCGGGGAAACGGAAAGTTGACTGTCCAGAATAATCCGAACCGGATCACGTCCTTTTTTTCCTTCCGGGCGGGCAGTGAGACTCGGATTGTCATTCCTGACCGTTCCGATGCCCACCATAATGCCGTCCAGCCAGTGGCGGAGTTCGTGAACATACGCGCGGGACTGTTCCCCGGAAACCCATTTGGAATCTCCGCTGCGGGTGGCAATATAGCCGTCCAGGGTGGCAGCGCATTTGAGGAGGACAAAAGGAGTTTTGCTCTGTACATATTTTACAAAGACCTCGTTCTGGAGCCGGGCCTCTTTTTCACATATGCCGGATATGACAGACACACCCCTTGCTCTCAGATATTCATTCCCCCCGCCTGTTACATCCGGATTGGGATCATTCATGGCAACAAAAACCCGGCGGATACCGCTTTCCAGAATTTTATGCGTACAGGGCGGGGTTCTTCCCTGATGATTGCAGGGTTCCAGAGTTACATACAGGTCCGCCCCTTTGGCATTTTCCCCGGCATCGTTAATGGCATTGACTTCCGCATGGGGGCCGCCGACAAACCCGTGGTATCCCCGGCCGCTAATGCTGCCGTCTTTCACGACCACTGCCCCGACCATGGGGTTCGGAGAAGTACTGCCCCGACCCTTTTCGGCCAGTTCCAGGGCATAGCGCATAAAAACAGTGTCTTTGTCTTTGTATTCCTGCATTGTTCAACTTTTATTTTCTTCTTTGTCCAGAAGCTGTTTCAGTTCTGAGACAAAATCATTTACATCTTTGAACTCCCGGTAAACAGACGCAAAACGGACATAAGCCACATCATCCAGTTCATGCAGACGGTGCATAATTTTTTCACCGATTATCCGTGAGGGAATTTCTTTCTCTTCATTTTCCCGCAGGTCCCTTTCCAGTTCATTCAGAAAATCTTCAATAATATGGATACTGATATTCCGTTTTTCGCAGGCCCGCAGAATGCCCACCCGGATTTTTTCCCGGTTAAAACCTTCCCGGCTCCCGTCTTTTTTGATAATCATGATGGGAATATCTTCCACATGCTCAAATGTGGTGAAACGCCTGCCGCATACCAGGCATTCCCTGCGTCTGCGGATGGCGATTTCATCCCGGCTGAGGCGGGAATCCACCACCCTGTTATCTGTTTCACTGCAAAAGGGACATTTCATAAGGGGATTTCCTGTGGATTGTCTGCTGTACCGGACTGAATCTGCTGCAGCTGCACATCCGCCTCCCGAAACATTTCGGCAGACATGGCATCCGCATAACCGGAAGCGTAGTAGACTTTCCGGATTCCGGCATTGATAATCATTTTTGCACAGATGGAGCAGGGCAGATTGGTACAGAAAAGTGATGCATTCCGGATGGAGACACCGTGGCAGGCCGCCTGGATAATGGCATTCTGTTCGGCATGAATCCCCCGGCACAGTTCATGGCGTTCGCCCGAGGGAACTGCCATACGTTCCCGCAGACATCCGGTTTCCGAGCAGTGGGTAATACCGCTGGGTGCCCCGTTATAACCTGTGGACAGAATGCGTTTGTTTTTTACAATCACTGCGCCCACAGAACGGCGGATACAGGTGGAGCGTTTGGCTACCAGCGCAGTAATATCCATAAAATATTCTTCCCAGTCAGGGCGTTGTTTTTTTTCGGACATGACTTAAGCTGCGGATTCCTTATCCGCATAAATTGGGAAAGATGTGCAGAGTTCCCGGACTTCCTCCCGTACCTGTGCGATGACTGTCCGGTTTTCCGGATTTTTCAGCACGCGGAAAATGAAATCCGCAATTTTCCCCATTTCCGCTGCTTTCATGCCGCGGGAAGTAATGGCCGGGGTTCCGATGCGGATACCGCTGGTGACACGGGGGCTTCGTGTTTCAAAGGGAATGGAATTCTTATTAACCGTAATTCCGGCTTCTTCCAAAAGATGCTGGGCATCTTTTCCTGTAATATCCAGCCTGCTCAAATCGGCCAGCATCATATGATTATCCGTACCGCCCGATACCAGTTCAATTCCCTTTCCCATAAGTTTTTCCGCCAGCGCAGCGGCATTTCTGACCACATCCTGCTGATAGCTGCGGAAGGCTTCGGTTCCGGCTTCTTTAAAAGCCACGGCTTTGGCAGCGATAATATGCATCAGCGGGCCGCCCTGAATGCCCGGAAATATCTGACTGCTGATTTTTTTACCGTATTGGCCTTTGGCAAGGATCAGCCCCCCTCTGGGGCCTCTCAGGGTTTTATGGGTGGTGGATGTCACCACATCGGCAAAAGGAACCGGCGACGGGTGCAGGCCCGCGGCCACCAGTCCGGCAATATGGGCCATATCCACAAGCAGATAGGCATCCGCGGCACGGGCAATTTCTGACAGTTTTTCAAAATCAATGATACGGGGATAGGCACTGGCTCCGGCCACGATCATGCGGGGGCGGTGTTTTTCCGTCAGAAGGGCAAGATTTTCATAATCAATGGTTCCGCTTTCCTTTTTTACACCGTAATGGATAAAATTATAAAATCTTCCGGAAAAACTGACGGGGCTGCCGTGGGTCAGATGCCCCCCGTGGGCCAGATTCATTCCCAGTACGGTATCCCCCGGCTGCAGCAGGGAAAAATATACTGCCATATTGGCCTGGGAGCCGGAATGGGCCTGTACGTTGGCATATTCCGCGCAAAACAGTTTTCTTGCCCGGTTTACCGCCAGTTTTTCCGCCACATCCACAAATTCACATCCGCCGTAATAGCGTTCATCCGGATATCCCTCCGCGTATTTGTTGGTCAGCACACTGCCCTGGGCGGCCATGACCGCAGGACTGGCTATGTTTTCCGAAGCAATCAGCTCCAGCGTAAACTGCTGCCGGTTCAGCTCGTCTGCAACAGCTTTTGCGATTTCCGGATCTGTTTTTCTGATGATCTGCAGGTTCAAGAATCTTTTCTCCTTCTTCCCCCGGGAATATCTCCGGGGATCCTGTCAGGCAATACAGCCGATGGTATCAAATTTATCCAGGCGTTTCTGATGTCTGCCGCCTTCAAAAGGGGTGCTCAGCCAGGTTCTGACAATTTCCAGAGCCAGCACATCACCGATAACCCGGCCTCCCATGACCAGAATATTGGCATTATTATGTTTCCGGCTCATCGCGGCTGCAAAAAGATCATTGCAGAGCGCGGCTCTGACTCCCGGATAGCGGTTGGCGACCATGGACATGCCGATACCGGTTCCGCAGATCAGAATCCCTTTCTGAAATTCTTTTTTGGAAACGGCCTTTGCCACTTTGATCCCGAAATCCGGATAATCCACAGAGGCTTCGCTGTGGGCTCCCGCGTCCTGCACGCGGATATTTTCTGTTTCCGTCAGATATTTTTTTATTGTTTCTTTTAATCCGAAGGCCGCATGATCGCAGCCGATGATAATTCCTGCACTGCTTTCTGTCATTTCTCTTCCCCGATCCGTTTTGCGGAATGTCAAATCAAATATTGTTTTCTGCCAGGAGTTACGCAGTTGAATTTTAACTGTTTGAATTTATTATGTGCCTGAAAAAATTGACAGTCAATAAAAACCAACAGTTCGGTAATTTTTTCTGATTTCCGGGCTGTAAAAACGTAACCTCATGAAATCATTAAATAATAATTTTCAGACAGGGATTTATAACCTTCTGAAATTATTAAAACCGAAATTTTTTACCGAACTATTGTAAAAACAGCAGATTATATTTCAACTGCGTAACTCCTGTCTGTATAAAAATAAAATATGATGATCCTGTAAGATGAACGAATTTCAAATTTCCCGTCATTCCTGTGAAAGCAGTAATCCGGTATTTTCAGCAGATTCCGGACTCCTGTTTTTGCCGAAGTGACGTTTTTTGACTTTTTACCGAACCGTCAGATATAAGGGAAAATTATAACTCCGAAAGCAGAGATTCGCAAGGAAAATATGCAGGTGTGAAAGGATGGAATGAAAAAAATATCAAAAACAGAATATTAGCGTTCTCTGCGATTCACTTTGGAGGGGCCGGATTCTTCCGTATCCTGAATCAGCTCCATTTCCTCAACTACCAGTTTACTCAGCGGATTGTCGAATTTCATGTGAATGGAATAATCCGTGAAAAGATGATTAATAACCCCGGTAATGGTCCCTCTCTGTTTGGTTTCTATTTTGGAACTTCCCACGGGGATACGGAATTTGACTTTCATTTTCCTGCCCAGCAGCATCAGGGCATTTTTCCGGTTGGCTGTGGTAATAAAAAAGGAAAGACCGCCCACAGATATATCTGAAAGTTCCCCCTTAAAAGCCTTGCCGATGGGGTTTCCCGCGGCATTCATCACCTGAAAAAGAATCGGTCCGGAAATCCGGAGCCGTTTGTGGGATCTCCGGTTGATGCCTTTTTCCCGCAGCAGTTCTATATCCTTGGCCTGTTTGGCACAATAAGTCTCCAGTTTGGAAGCCAGGGATGTATGCTCTTCGCGCAGACTGGCAAACGTGTCGGTATCCAGATAATTCAGTTCCGCCCGGGACATGGATATCAGAGATGTTGTACAGACGGATATGGAAAAAAAAGTGTCTGAACCTGCAACGGTGGCCGGTCCTATTTTATTAATCAGTTTTTCGTTCCCCTGCTTGCTGTAGACCAGTTTTAACTGCCCCCGGTCAACAAACCAGAGTCTGTCATTTTTCTGCCCCTGCCTGAAAACGATTTCATCTGTATAAAAGGTTTTCTTTTGTAAACTGAAATACAGAACATTGCTTTCTTCCGTTGTCAGTTTTTCATAAAGCTCCTTCCAGATTTCCATATGATTGCTGTCAACGGATTCACTTTTTTCCTCTTCGATAATTTCAGCCGATTTTATAATTTCGGTAAGTGCCATGGAATCAATTTCAAACAGTTTTTCCCGCAATGATTCCGCTTTGACAAAATCTTTTGCTTTGGCATATTTTACAATCAGATCAAACAGAAGTTTTACCGCTTCTTCTGTTCTGTTCTGTGAAACATACTGCTCTATCATTTCTTCCTGTTTTGTCAGTTCACTCATTTCAAAACTCCTTTGGCAGATTCCGCCGGACGTTGTGCCGGGTTCCGGACAGCAGAATCAGAAATTATGCCCGGTTTTGTCCCCGCATCCCAAATCGCTATAGCATATATCCTGAAATTATTTATTATGTTATCAGTATTACAAAACGGCAGAAACTGACCGCATCCGGGGAAAGCCGCCCGGCCTGCCGGAAAATTTCTGAAAATTTATTGTATAATACATAATAACATCATTTTTTACATACTTCAAACAGATTCAGGGGCAGAATGAAATATTTTTTAAAAGTATCATTTTTTGCATATTTTTTCCAAAAAATGATACTGAGGGATAAAATTTTTATTGATATTTCAGGAGGCGGCAGGTTATTATTGGTCCGTTCCGCATATTTATATGAAAATGCCTAATGTTTAATGCTTAATGTGTAATGTAACACCCCTATTGAGAAAATCAGTTACCATCTGAATATATTCAGAATAACGATCTGACTCCTGTGCAGACCGACCGGACTGACGACAGCGGAATCCGCCCCGGAACCGTGTCCGGCCGGGCCGGAAGTCGGGAGCATCCGATTTTCTCAAAGGGTATGTTACATTACATGCTTAATGCTTAATGCTTAATGCTTAATGTTTAATGTTTAATTATTACAGTCTGTAACAGTTCTTCATTTTCATATTTCGCTGTGAGTCACTGCTCATGGCGGTTTATATGAAAGTGTCTGCGAAAAACCGGCCTCGGCCTTAATTTTCGCACTCCGCGCAGCTTTCATGCTTCGTTGTGCCCCCGCGGTCATGGCCGTTTATATGCAAAGAACAGGTCGGGCCGGTGAATGCATCCGCTTTATGTATGACAGCAAAAAGAAGGGACGGATAAAATGAGAAGATCTGCACTTCCTCCGGAAAAAACAGTATCCGCGGCCGATGCCGTATCTGAAATCAGAAAAGGGAGCCGCGTATTTATCGGATCCGGCTGCGGAGAACCGGTACATCTGATCCGGGCGATGGCCGGTGATATGTCCATGCAGGATATCCTGATTTATCAGATGATTTCCTTTTCCCTTGCCGAATATATAGATGATCCCTCTTTTCAGGAACGTTTTTCCCTGAAACTGTTTTTTATCGGTGCGGGAATGCGGAAAGCCGCGTTTGAGGGGAAAATTGATTATGTTCCGGCCTATCTGTCTGAGATTCCCGAACTCTTTGACAGTAATCAGATCGGCATTGATGTGGCACTGATTCAGGTCAGCCCTCCGGATCGTTTCGGATACTGCAGTCTGGGGGTTTCCGTGGATGTCACCCGCTCGGCCTGTAAAAATGCCCGGAAGATCATTGCCCAGGTCAATCCCCGTATGCCCCGTACCTGGGGGGAAAGTTTTCTGCATCTGGATGAAATTGACCACCTGGTATATCATGAAGAGGCACTCATCGAATTTCTTCCGGAAATAACAGACAGCAGCGAAAAGGAAATTGCGCAGCGGATCGCCCTTTATGTTTCCGAACTGATTGAAGACGGAGCCACCCTTCAGGTGGGGTTCGGCAGACTTCCGACAATGGTGCTGCAGTGCCTGGATCGGAAAAACGATCTGGGAATCCATACCCAGATGATATCCGATGCCTATATTCCGCTTTTTGAAAAAGGGATTATCAGTAACCGGAAAAAATCCTTTATGCCGGACAGGGCGGTGACATCCATCTGCATGGGCACGGAAAAAATTTATGATTATGTGAATGATAATCCGCAGTTTTATTTTCGTTCTTCTGATTTTGTCAATGATCCCAAGATTGTATCCCTGAATGACAATATGGTTTCCATCAGTTCCGCGCTGGAAGTGGACCTGACCGGACAGGTCTGCTCGGATTCTGTGGGCCACAGATTTTACAGCGGTGTCGGGGATCAGGCCAATTTTATCCGGGGGGCGGCCATGTCCAAAGGGGGGTTTTCCATTATTGCCCTCCCATCCACAGCAAAAAACGGCAGTATTTCCCGGATTATCCCGACGCTGAGTGAAGGGGCCGGTGTGGCCACCCTGAGAGGCGATGTAAATTTTGTGGTTACGGAATACGGTATTGCCCAGCTGCGGGGCAAAAGTATCTATCAGCGGGTCATGGAACTGGCGCAGATTGCACATCCGGATTTCCGGGAAGAACTGGTGCAGTCTGCAAAAAAACTGCATTATATCGCGCAGGATCAGCTGCCGCCCCGTGCCGAGGATCTGCTGTTTTTGGAAAAATATAAAACCCGCAGCACCCTGAAAAACGGAAAGAGCATGTCCGTGCGTCCAATTCTGCCCCCGGATGAATTTGCCTACCGCAATTTTTTTTATTCTCTGAAAGAAGAAACCGTATATTTCCGCTTTTTCCAGAAAATCAGGGTGTTTTCCCATGAAATGGCCCAAAAACAGTGGGCCGCGGTGGATTACCGGAAAAATATCTCCCTCATCGGACTGGTACGCTTTAAGAATCACAAAGAAATTGTGGCTGTGGGCACATATGCGGAGTCCGACGATAACCGCGCGGAAGTTGCTTTTGTTGTGCGGGATGATTTTCAGGGCCAGGGCATTGCCTCTTTTTTACTGAAAGAACTGGAAAAAATTGCCAAAGAAAACCGGTTCAGGGGATTTTCGGCACTGGTGCTGCCGGAAAATAAAAGTATGATTCGTGTTTTTCAGAAAAAATATCCGGATGCGGAAATGAAAATGGAAGACGGCAATATTGCTGTTATCATGGACTTTGTTTCGCAAAATGAGTGAAAAGGCGGTGAAGTTCATTTCAGCAGATTTTTTCAGGAAAAAATCATTCAATTTCATTACCAATCCCTGTTTCCCATCCCGCCGGGCAATGCTTTGCCTGGTAGTGGGGCAAACCTGCTGATGAATGGGATTTCCCATTGTAAGAGCGATTGCATACGCCCGTCAGCGGGGTGTCCGGGGGTGTATGCAGTACACCTTTACAGGAAAAATCAACGGATTTGCCCCACTACCCTTTGCTTTAGGACCGGCAAAAAACAAATCCCTCTGAAACTGCCTGCCGGAAAAATACAGACACCTGTTTATTCTCTGCTGCCGGGATCAAACGGGAGAATTCATTTTTCCCGGGTTCCCCGGGTGCAGGGATGTATTGCATACGCCCCACGGGACTGTGTGGCGGGCGTATTCAGCAGACTCCCTGTGTAATCCGCACAAAAAAACGAACGTTCGTTCTGTTTTCTTGCTTTTTTTATCTCTGCCTGTTATAAGACATCTGACAATCTGTATTTTTTTATTCGCACTCCGTATTACAGGGTGCGTTAGCGAAGCGTAACGCACTGTAATCTTCTGTCCGGTCATGGCGGTTTAGTTTATATGAAAGTCTCCCCGCCCACCCCGTTCCCACGCTCCGCGTGGGAACGGGCTGCGGGACGCTCCGCGTCCGGTATAAAAAAAAAGACTTTCATGCTTCGTTGTGACTGCATATCATGACCGTTTATATGAAAGTGTCTGCGAAAAACCGGCCCTCCGGCCTAAATTTTCGCACTCCGCGCAGCTTTCATGCTTCGCTGTGAGTCATGGCTCATGGCCGTTTATATGAAAGTCCTGCACAACTCGTTACGGGGCTCTGCCCCGTAACGAGTCCGGGGAGAGATTTTCATGCTTCGCTGTGAGTCATAACTCATGGCCGTTTATATGAAAGTGTCTGCGAAAAACCGGCCCTTCGGCCTTCATTTTCGCACTCCGTGCAGCTTTCATGCTTCCCTGTAAGCAAAAAAAAATCCTGACCGTTTATCGAAAAACCCATAAACCGCTTTATCTATAGCAGACCGGAATAACAGGAACATATGGATTTCAGCGAATTTCAGAAATATGTGGACGGGTCAAAAGAAGAACTGTATCAGAAGACCTTTTCAGAGAATCAAAAAAATATCCGCGTGAAAAATGAAAAAACCGCAGTGAAAAATCTGGAAAAAATCTGCTGTGCAGCGCTGAAAATCAGCAACAGAAAAGGGTATCATTCCATGACAATGCGGGATCTGAGCCGGGAAACCGGTCTGAGCGCGGGGGCACTGTATGCCTATTTTTCCAGCAAAGAGGATTTGCTGGGAATGCTGCAGCGCCAGGGGCGCGCACTGGTGCGGAAGGTATTGGAAAAACATGTCTGCGGGAAGGGCAGTGCTGCTGAAAAATTGCGGACAGCCGTCCGGATTCATCTTTATATCAGTGAAATTATGCAGCCCTGGTTTTATTTTTCCTATATGGAGACCAAAAATCTGGGGGAGAAAGAGCGGAAAACTGCCATAGAAAGTGAGCTGGAAACAGAAAAAATGTTTTATGATATTCTGATACAGGGCGAAAGTGAAAAGGTTTTTTTCCCCCGCAACCATCTGCTGAGTGCGGCGATTATCAAATCCGTGCTGCAGGAATGGTATCTTAAACGCTGGAAATATGCAAAACGGAATATCAGTGTGGAACAGTATGCGGAGCATGTCATCGCCTTTATTGAGGCATATTACAGAGTTCCGGAGCATTTTCCCGGGCAGGGGATGCCCTTTACATCAGAATGTTGTAGGCCTTCATCTTGCTCAGAAGGGAGGGATGGCTGATTTCCAGCAGCTGGATTGCTTTGGTCCGATTGCCTTCGGTTGCGGTCAGCGCCTTTATAATCAACTCTTTTTCCAAAATTTTCTGGGCTTCTTTCAGAGAATACCCGTCAAAATCATCTTCCATCAGATTTTTTTTCACCGTTTTTTTCCGATAAATGGGAAAATTTTCCGGAAGCAGTATATCCTGTTCTGTCAGAATCGCAGCTCTTTCAATAGCGTTTTCCAGCTCGCGGACATTCCCCGGCCATTCATGCTGCAGCAGCAGTGACAGCCCTTCCGGGCTGATTCCCTGTATTTTTCTTTCCGAAGTCTGATTGAACCTCTCAATAAAACGGGTTGCCAGCAAAGGAATATCTTCCGATCTTTCCCGTAATGAGGGAAGTCGGATGGGAAGAACATTGAGACGGTAAAAAAGATCCTGCCGGAAAGCCCCCTTTTCCACTTCCTCTTCCAGATTTTTGGCTGTTGCCGCCAGCACCCGTACATCCAGTTTTCTGCTTTTGGCTTCCCCGATGGGACGGACTTCATTCTCCTGAAGCACCCGGAGAAATTTTACCTGGAGCGTCAGGGGAAGTTCCCCTATTTCATCCAAAAAAATTGTGCCGCCCTGGGCTTCCTCAAACAGTCCTTTGCGGTTTGTGAATGCACCGGTAAAAGCCCCTTTTTTATATCCGAAAAATTCGCTTTCCAGAAGATTTTCGGGTATCCCCCCGCAGTTCACGGCCACAAAGGGATGCTGCGCCCGGTCTCCCTGAAAATGGATCCCGCGGGCAATGAGTTCTTTGCCGGTGCCGCTTTCTCCGCTGATAAGTACTGTGGCATTATAAAAAGCCGCTTTCTGTGCCAGCCGGAAAACATCCTGCATGGCCCGGCTCTTTCCGATCATATTGGCAAAGCTGTAATTTTTTTCAATATTACGTATGCGTTCTTTTAATACACTGTTTTCTTTCCGCAGACTTTCCCGCTCTTCCGCCTTTTTCAAAGCCATATGAACTTCATCGGATTTAAAGGGTTTGGAGATATAATCGTAGGCCCCCTCTTTCATGGCTTCAATGGCTGTATCAATACTGCCGTAGGCCGACATCACGATGACCGTGCTCTTTTCCAGACAGGATTTGGCTGTTTTTAAAAATTCCATCCCTCCCATATTGGGCATTTTGAGATCGCAGAGGATAAAATCATAATGCTGCTGACGTACCTTTTCCAGTCCCTGATATCCGTCGGCCGCGCCTTCCACCAGGTAGCCCGATTTTTTGAGCAGACTGGCCAGCATATGACGCATATTGTCTTCATCATCAATAATCAGAAGTGATTTTTCCATGTTTTCACCGGTCATTATTTATGCATTTTCCCTTTGATCCGCTTTTTCCGTATGAAAAAGCGGAAGATGGATAATCAGGGATGTTCCGACATGTTCCCGGCTTTCCGCGCGGATTTTTCCCCCCATGGCCTCAATAATCATATAACATACCGACAGCCCCAGGCCGGTTCCCTTTCCGGGTTCTTTGGTGGTATAAAAAGGTTCAAACACATTGCCCAGATCATTTTCGGAAATACCGCTCCCGTTATCCTGAATTTCAATGCAAAGCTGCGGATGATTATTTCCTGCATATTTTTCCTGAAAAATTTCCAGGGATGTACGGAGAATCAGTTCACCCACCTCCTTTTTTTCTGCGGAAACAATGGCATCGGCCGCATTTATCATCAGATTGAGAAATATCTGGCGCAGCTGCGCGGGATCCGCTTTTACATGGTCTTTTTCAGCGGAAAGAAAGAGTTTCAGTTCAATATCCGACATCAGGGGCTGGTAGCGGAATATATCCGCAACTTCCTTAATAATCTCATGCACCTGCACTTCTTCCGCATTTCCGTCCGAGGGTCTGGAAAAATCCAGAAGCTGGCGGATAATGGTATTCACGCGGCTGATTTCTTTTTCCGTGCGCCTGATAAATTCTTCTTTTTCTTCCGGGAGAACATCCTGCTGTTTCAGCAGTTCCAGGTATCCCATAATAATCGCAATGGGATTGCCGATTTCATGGGCAATCCCCGCTGCCAGTCTTCCCACCGAAGCCAGTTTTTCCGCATTGATAATATCGTTCTGGGCTTTTTGCAAATCCCTGTTGCTTTGTTCCAGAGAGCGGACCATGGCTCTCAGTTCTTCTTTACCCGAGGAAATCCGGTACATCATCCGGTTTAATGCTTTGGAAAGCCGGCTGAACCCTCTGCCCTCTGTATCCCCCAGAAAAAAAACATCATCCTCCTCCCTGTATTCTTCGGCCCGTTTCACCAGACGGTTCAGGGGTTTTCCGATAATAGCGGATATTCGGTAAACCCCCAGCAGAGAAAGCATTATTGCAGTAATAAAGATATATGTCAGCACAATTCCCTGGGTTCGCCGCAGTCTTAAATACAGCGGACTTAGCGGAACAGCCAGACCTGCCGTCATGATTTGCCGGTTTTTGCAGTGAAGCGGTGAGGCAATGAGCATAAATTTTTTATCTTTCCAGAAAACACCCCATGTGATTCCGCTGAAACGGATGATTTCGCTGCGGGATGCCTGTGCTTCCTGCATCAGGCTGCGAAGGGCCGGATGAATATCCGGATAATTGCTGAAAATCCGCATCTCCTTATTACGGAGATTACTGACAATAATGTCGGTGTGGGGAAAGCCTGCAAAAAAATATGCCGGAACGGAATCCGCAGGATCTCCCGATTTATTTTTTGCCGGAAATTCGGGCAGATCGGAAAGGGTCAGCCGTTTTTCCATTTCGGCAAAAAGTGTTTCGGCTTTCAGGGTTTCCTCTTTTATGAAAAGATGCTTATCTGTCCGGATCATAACCGCGTTGAGAAGCAGCAGGGCCGTTCCCAAAAGAAAAAAAAGATTTACAGCGATACTGAGGTTCAGTCTGCGGAAGACCATAAATTCACTTCGGAAAACCGTTTCCTTTTTGATAATGCGAATGAGGGGTCAAACCAATCCCGAAGGGATGGTATGATTATAGAAAATTTTCATATAAACCGCCATGAGCCGTGACTCACAACGAAGCATGAAAGCAGGGTGCGTTACGCTTCGCTAACGCACCATAAGATCGGAAGAGCACACGTCTGATTTCGGGAAATGACCGTCAGGGTCTGACCGCCAGCACGGCACCGCATTTTTCAACACTGACGGATTCCTTTTGGCCCCTGACAGATACAATATGACTTTCTTTGTTCCAGCCGTGCCAGAAGGTTTCCGAACTCCAGAACCATTTTGCGCCCGAAGAAGCCGGATAGCGGGGACTGCTTTTGAAAAGTGTTCCCAGTTCGTTTACGGTGGGCAGACGCCAGTCACTGTATCCGCCTGTATCCGCATCTGCCGCATACTGCTGTGCATCGGGAAAATTGATGCACCTGCCCAGCTCAAATGCCGAGTCAAACATGGTCCACATCAGGCCTGTCCGGGTATCTGTGACGGTTCCGTTTCCGTTATCCCGGAATCTTCCGCCCGACTGGCGGAACAGGGCCGCGATCCGCTGTTTTTCCTGCTGCATCCGCAACTGCCGGGCCCGCAGATTCCGAAGACGTTCCTCTTCAGCCGCCTTCTGCTTTTTCAGATCCAGGAGCAGAGCGCGGGCATTTTTTCCATATTTCCCCGAAGAATAGACTGCAAGGAAGTTTTCGGTTTTCCGGATTTTTTCTGTGAGACTGCTCTGCGCATTTCCTGCATCCTTCAGCAGTGTGCGCCAGGCTCTTTCTTCCTGTTCCTGCAGTCTGCGTATGTCTTCGGCTTTTTTTCTTTCTTTGAGATCTTCCAGAATCGCACGGCCCTGATCCTGATGTCCCGAATCCGGGTATTTTTGCAGAAAACTTTCCATCCTGCGGATTCGGGCCTCTGTTTCTGCCGTATCGCTCTGACTGTAGGCCAAAACCTCTTCCCATTCTTTTTCCGCCTGTTCCAGTCTTTTGATTTTCTGATCCAGCACCCGGATTTCCCCCACAATCAGTTCTTTCAGATAAGAGGGCAGTTCCGGGTTGGCTTCCAGATATTCCAGATAAATCAGGCGGGCACCTTCATAATCGCTTCCCCTTGCTTCGGCTTTCTTTTTCATTTCAGCCAGATCAGAGCGTATCATGACTTTGTTTTCATATTTTTTCAGCAGACCTTTTGCATCATCGGCCTGTTCCGTATTTTTGAATTTGGCAATAAAGGTGCGGCACAGTGCAATGCATTTTTCCCAATCCTGCCCGGCTTCACAGATGCTGAGGTTTTTTTTCAGATCCCCGAAATATGCATCCACCATTTCCGAAATCAGACTGCGCACCTCCTGTGTGTGCCGTCCGTCCGGATATTTATCAAAATAAGCATTATAGGCAGCTATGCGCGCTTCATAATTGCTTTTTTCCAGGGATTTCAGTGCCTGAAAATCCCGGTCATCTGCAGCATTTTTAATTTCGGTAATCTGTTTTTCCGCTGCTTTTGCCTGCAGGGTGCCCGGATATCTGCCTGCATAATCCAGGTAAACCTGCATGGCCGCGTCTTCTTTTCCTGCTGCCATAAGTGTCCGGGCTTTTTCATCGCTTTGGGCAAAATCACTTTCTCGAATCTGCTGCTGAATTTCCCGGATTTTTTTTTCTGCATCCGCTGTATAAGGACTGTCCGGATAATAGCGGACAAAGTTTTTCAGAATCATCTCTTTGCCTTCGGGTCCGGCCTGTTTTTCCGCATTTTTCAGCGCACTTTCATATGCATTCCGTATCCGCTGTTCCTTCATATGCTGCATTCCGTAAAAAAAGCCGCCTCCGATAATCAGGGGAAGCAGAATGCCTGCGGTCAGCATAATCAGCATCCGTTTTTTCCGGGGATTCATCCCTTTTTTTTCAATGCGCCATTTCTTACTTTTACAGTATTCTTCAATATAGGCGCGGGCTTCTTCTATATCCAGTCCCAGGCGGATGGCGGCTTTGACAAGAATGTCCATGTATTCTGCCCGGATCCGGCCTTTGTTTTCCGCAATATCAATATCGGTGTTCAGTTCACTGATCCGGGACATGGTCAGGCTGAGATCATAGGACTGGCGCGATTCTTCATTTTTAAAAACAGCCATGCAGTGACCGACCAGGGCACCGCCTGCCGTGGTTTCGGCATCTTTATGGGAAATTCTCCGGATTTCAGCCTCTTTGGAGCGCGCCCGTTTTTGCAGTTCATCCAGATTTTCCTCCCGGGGAAGGCCCAGAAAATCGTACAGTGACGATTTCCCCACAATCCGGAGTTTGTCGTTAATCAGGTTTTCAATGGTCCTTTCCAGAGGTTTCTTCTGCTCTGTTCCGTCTTTTTTCTTTTTAACAGGACAGCGGATCTTTTTGATCAGTTCTGCTTCTTTTATGCTGTACAGCAGGGAAAGCTGTGATACCTCTGCGGCTGTGATATATCCTCTGCGCAGGCATCGGGTGATATAGTTCTCAATATCACGGTCCCGATCCTCCTTTTTTTTCTGAATCCAGCCCTGAATCTTCTTCTTTTCCAGTTTCAGTTTTCCGGCCAGTTTTGCCGCATCTTTTTCTCCGGTTTTCCCCGAAGCAACCAGTTCATCCACTTTCAGGTTGATACGGAAAAGCGGTTCCAGCTGCTGTGCCCTGGTCTTTATTTTTTTTTCATCCAGCGATTGAATCCGCGCAATCTTGGCGATTTCTTTTTTTGTAATACTCCCTTTGCTCAGAAAAAGGGCAATATGTCTGTCAATTCTGGCATAGGCATTTTTTTCATTTTCCTGTAAAATTTTTCTGGCTTTCAGGGCTTCCTGTCTGCGAAGTTTCGGGTCTGTCATCACCTGCTGTATTTTCGGAATCAGACCGATATACTGCTGTGCCCGGGTTCCTTTGGTGGGATGATTGCGCTGTTTGCTCCAGACTGCCTGTTTGCTCCGGATAGCCGCCGCAATGACTTCCGGATTCTCTTCCGGCGGGTCTGTGGAAAGTTCCAGCAGCAGATAGAAATTTTTGACATCCATATCAGTTTTTCCTCTATCCGTTTTTTTTATAATGCAGATTAAGACCTGTGTCCGCTGTTGTAAAATCAGACCCTAAAATCAGTTCCGGAAGTCTGATTTTATAAGGTACTGTTTTTACTTCATCCGAAGTTTCTGACTCTTAGCCGGCATTTATAAATCATTGTAAAATTTTTATTCACTGAGGGGAATTTCCGTCCGGGGGCCTGAGAAAAATATTGTACAAAAACACTTGGTCCCGGAACAGACCGGGAAATATGCGGTCGGAGAATCGCTTATTGTGCATTTATATAAGGAACCCGGCAGGAAATACATCCTCCGAAAATATCCGGGGGATAAACAAAACTGTGCATTCCGTCTGTTATTCAGATGAAACGGAGCAGTTATTTTTTGCTGAGTGCCTAAAAAGCAGTTCTCTGAATTTATTTCTGTCCGGACTCAGGATACTTTTGTTTTTCCGCTTCGGGATTTGGCCTGCTCAAGTTCTTCCCCCTGAATAACGGAACGGGTTTCGATGGCCGCATTGACCGAACGCCGGGTTTCACTGGTTTCTTCTGCTGTAATTTCCAGGCATCCTTCTTCATTGAGTCGGAAAGTGATTTCCACGGGGGTGCCTTTTTTGAGATCCGAAGGCAGTTTCAGTACGGCCGTTCCGATGAGCACGGCCATGTCCGGCTGAGCGATGGTTTCACTGCTTTCATTTTCCATAATCTGTATGGAAACAATTTCCTGATTGTTTACAGCCGTTCCGAAAGACTGGGTAACCGTAACCGGAACATTGGTATTTTTGCGGATAAGATTAAATACAATCTCTTTATCATCCGAATCATGGGCCACCACACCGAAACTTTTGCTGGTGACATTCAGAATTCTGAGATTGGAACGGCGGATATCCGAAACCGAATAACCGGTATCATCGGCAACCAGATGCTCCACTTCATGCAGCACTTCGTCCAGTTCCACTTCGCTGAGTTCGGATAATTCTTTTACATCCTTTCCGGTTTTCTGCGCAACCTTTTCTTTGATTTCATCCCGGAGAAAGAGCTTCCAGCCGTAGATGGCCGCACCTTTGGCAACGGATTCATCCGGATCGAAGATTTTGGGACTCATGGAAAATTCATTCTGTATCCGATCCGATACCTGGGGCATACGGGTGGAACCGCCTACAAGAATAATTTCATCAAAATACTCGTATCCTTTTTTCCCGGCCTCCTCCAGCATTTCGTGCGTAAGGGAGATGGTCCTCTCCAGCAGATCCTGGGTAATAATTTCAAATGCTTTCCGCTCCAGGGTAATTTTCACCCGTTCCCCCGCATGGGTAACGAGCACCGGAGTCTGATCCCGCTGGGTGAGAATTTTTTTCGCTTTTTCCGCAGAAAGCTGCAGATCCTGGCAGGTATCCGGATCTTCCAGAATATCCTCTTTGCTTCCTGTTGTTTTCTGGAATTCCTGCACCAGATAGGCCACAATGCGGTCATCCCAGTCTTTGCCGCCCAGATTATGGTCACCGCCTGTGCAGATGACCTCAATGGAGGCATTCGGTTTGATATCAATCATGGTAATATCAAATGTACCGCCCCCCAGGTCATAGACCAGCACCACCTGTTCCTCTTCGGCTTCCATGGAACCGAAGGCAATGGCGGCGGCCGTGGGTTCGTTAATAATCTGACGGACATTATAACCGGCAATTTCCCCGGCCCGGCGGGTGGCTTCCCGTTCATTGATACCAAAATAGGCCGGACAGGTGATAACCACATCTTTGGTGCCGGAAATCCCCAGATTCAGTTCCGCATCCTGCACAATTTTCCGGATGATAAAACCCGATATTTCCTCGGGCCGGTAATTTTTTCCGTTATGTTCAAAAAGATAATTGGGTTCCCCCATGGAACGCTTGATAAAACTGACCACATCATTGGGATAGAGTTTGGAACTTTCTTTGGCCACATCTCCGACGACAATATTATCACCGTCAAAAAATACAACAGACGGGGTTACCCGCTGATTTTCCGCATTGGGAATGACAATCGGCTTGCCGTATTCATCCACACAGGCAATGGATGAGTAGGTTGTTCCAAGATCAATGCCGAATATTCGCTTCATCTGCTTACTCATCGGAATTCCTCACTTCTGTTTCAGGAGTCGGAGATTTATAGGCATATACTGTCACCAGTTCCGGCCGGATGATTTTCCCATCCCGCTCATAGCCCGGATGTATCCGGTCTGCAATCATTTTTTCTTTTTCTTTCCGGTATGTTTCCACGCGGCGGAGAACCCGCTGACGGGTGGGATTAAAATTTTCTTCCGGACAGTGAAAAGCATTTACGCCCTGACGGGCACAGAGATCTTCCAGATCCGAAGGGATACCTTTGAGAATACCGAGCAGTTTCATGGAATCTATGGCTGCCGGATCCTGTTCTTTGTAAAACGCTGCCAGTTTTCTCATACTGTCAATAAACTGAATAATATCCATCATGATAAGTTCCAGATATTTTTTCAGAAAATCATTTTTATAGGATTGCAGCTCTTTGTGCAGTTCATCAATGATTTTGTCTTTCCGGGCATCGTTTTTGATTTTTTCAACGAAATCTTTTTTCAGATCCTGTATCTCAGACAATATTTCATCCAGTTTCAGGGGGGTGGCATCCATCAGATCGTCTTCGGGAATCATGCTGATGGGAAAAGGATCGTCTTCCGGATCGTCTTCCGGTTCATCTTCCGGAACCGTCACCGGAACCGTCAGATGATCCGCAGCAGTGGTATCCTCCGGATCACCGGAAAATGTATCCGGTGAGATGCTGTCCTCCGGAATCCCATCCGGTTCTTCGGTCTCGGAATCATTGATATAACGATCCCATTCCGTATCCGATTCTCTGATTTCATCTGCTTCGGATGATTCTTTTTCCGCTGTTCCAGATTCCTTAACAGGCTCTTTATCCATTTGAAAAGACTCTCCTTGTCCATAAAAAAATATCTGCATACGGTTTCCATGTATTCGGACGGCCGTTTGCAGGAAGCGTGTTCCGGCAGCGGTAGTTCCTGAAACAGTATATAATATTTTATAAGCATAACAGCAGAGTTAAATAAGATTCCGGCTGAACTGCCTGCTTTTTCTGTTTTTTTACCATGCGCTGCAAAATATTTTTCCGGTGTCTGCACCCCGGATTCTGCGTATGTATTAAATTATCAGAAAAATATAGAATAAAGGATTTAGAGTGTCAATGGAAAAGGTGATGTGCCGTTTCCGGAATGGAAGAGAAATCAGGGCAGGACTGACTTATCGGGCCTTTCCAGCATATCTCTGAAATGCATGAGCCGGAACCGGCCGGATTTTTTCAGGCGCGGCAGCAGTCCGTCCAGAAAAGCAAATGCCGCATCATTCATACGCTGGTGGTGGATCATAAGTCCCCAGAAACCGCCCGCAGATGCCTGTCTGATTTCTGCCAGAAAGGCAGACTGCGCGCGGAAAATATCTTTTTCTTTGCGTGTGTGCAGATCTGTATTGACAGCCGGATTCGGCAGTCGGGGGGAAGCGGGAAAGCGGGCATCCTGCATTCCGGATACCGCTTTATATGACAGTTCTTCCAGCAGTCGGAGCGTTTCCGCACTGCAGCGGTTCCAGGGCGGGGTAAATACCGGGTAAAAATCTTTCCCCATGATATTTTCAAGGTGTTTTTTTCCCTCTGCCAGGTCCTTTCGGATCTGCTCCGCGCTGCGGTTCGGGCCGAACTCCTGTTTTTTTTCTCCTTCCGGTGCATAATTTCTGTGCATTCTGCCATGCTGATGCCAGCAGCACAGAGAGGGGGCAGTATCGCAGAGAGAGCGGATTGTCTGCCAGCGGCTTTTGTACAGCCACAGCGGAACCACGGCCAGGGAAAGGGGAACCCGGTGCTGTTGAAAAATTTCCATGAGACGGGTAAATTTTCTGCCCGGCACACCGATATCATCCGCGCGGAAGAAAGTAATGACCGGGGCCGAGTCACCCCGCCTGTCCAGAACTTCTTCCAGGCAGCTTCCGGTTTTCCGGAGCAGCTCATCAGCCGGGGATTGCCAGAGGACGGAAGGAGAATATTTCATTTTTTTAACTTGTCAATCCTGATAGTGCAGCAGGAGAATCCGGAATTATGAACATATTGTGACAGCGGGAAAACTGCTGATGAACCGGAATCCGGTTTGCAGGGACAGGGCATGTACCCCTATGGGCAATTTACTTTTTTGATCCGCACCTGTTTGATCCGCACCTGATAAAACTGCACAGACATGCACCTCTGCGTGAAGCGGAGAAGTATCCGGAAGTGCGGATTTTTTTATACTCAGCACCGGAATAAACCGGGCTGCCGAATGTCAGACTCCGTTTTCCGTATGCTGAAATCTGCCGGAAAACTCCTTTATCTCATTTTATAGATTTATAAAAACAAACAGTTATAATGAGCAATTTTAGTTTTGCAGGAGGTCTATTAGTACATGACCGTATCTGTTTTCTGATAATCCGTTCCGCTTAACACTGCAAAGGCACAATGCCCTGCGTCTCTGCAAATGTTTATATGAAAGTGTCTGCGAAAAACCGGCTTCGGCCTTCATTTTCGCACTCCGCGCAGCTTTCATGCTTTGCTGTGAGCGGAAACTCATGGCGGTTTATATGAAAATGTTAAATGCTGAATTGTTACAGTCTGTAACAATTCAGCATTTTTATATTCCGCTGTGAGTCATAACTCTTTGCGGTTTATATCAAACAGTATCACAGGGGCGGAAAAGCCCCCCCGGGTGTTTCATTTTTTCTATGTTCTTTTCCGGGAGCTGCGGTGTGCTGTGCCTTTGGAAGCGTTTTTCTTCTCCGCAATCTGGCGGATTTCCACAGTTCTGCCGTCCAGTTTTGCCCTGTTGACCGTTTTCTGCACAATTCCCGCCGCGCTTTTTTCCACTTCAAAAAAAGAAAATTCACGGTTAAGATCAATTTTGCCGATTTTGCCGGATCGGATACCCGAATTACTGCAGATAAGGCGGATGATGGCACCTTCGTTGATTTTGTCCAGCCGCCCCACATTGATAAAAAAGCGTTCGGTTTTTCTGCCCTTCAGCCGTCTGCGTTCTGATTTGTTTTCCGTATATCCCGATTCCGCTGCTTTTCCCGGGCGCACATGGATATTAATATCGCCTGCATGACGGTAATAATCAAAAAGCCGGTCAAATTCGGCAGAAACAAAGCGGCGGATCAGTTCTTCCTTATCAAACTGATCCAGGACATCATAAACTTCTGTCAGATGGCTTTCCATTTCCCCATCATTGACTTCTGTGCGGACAATGCGATCCGCCATGCTGCAGAGCTGTTTGCCGCAGATTTCCCGGCCACCGGGAATTTTGCAGAATTCAAAACGGAATTTTCCCCGTCTTTCCAGCTCCCGGACACGGCGCATCTCTTTGCTGTTAATCAGTACAACCGAATATCCGGATTTTCCGGCCCGGGCGGTTCTGCCGCTGCGGTGGGTATAGATTTCAGCCTCATCCGGCAGTTTATAATGAATGACATGGGTGATATCCTCCACATCAATTCCCCGTGCCGCCACATCCGTTGCCACCAGAATCCGTACTGTCCCCTGGCGGAACTTCCGCATCACATAATCCCGCTGTGTCTGGGAAAGGTCCCCGTGCAGGGCCTCGGCCTGATACCCGTCTTTCATCAGGGCTTCGGCAGTATCCTGGGTTTCTTTTCTTGTCCGGCAGAAAACCAGACCGAATATATCCGGCGTAAAATCAAGGATTCTTTTCAGGCAGCCATAGCGGTTTTTCTCATGCATCACATAGCAGTTATGGGTAATATTTTCCGCACCGCGGTTTTTATGCCCCATGGAAATTTCCACCGGATCACTGAGATAATTCCGGGCAATAGCAGCAACACCTTCGGGCATGGTGGCCGAAAAAAGCCAGATACGTCTTTTTTCGGGCATCTGCGCGAGAATACGATCAATATCCTCCTGAAATCCCATGTTCAGCATTTCATCCGCTTCATCCAGCACCGCATAGGAAATATCGGACAGGGAAAGCGCGCGGCGTTCTGTCAGGTCAATCAGTCGGCCGGGGGTTGCCACAATAATCCGGGCACCCTTCCGTATTTCCCGAATCTGATTGGAGATACTTGCACCGCCGTACACGGCCGCAATTTCCACGTTTTTCATATGGCGGGCAAACTGTTTCAGATCTGATGTAATCTGGAGACAAAGTTCTCTTGTCGGACAGATGACAATTCCCTGGGGAGATGTGCGGCTGTCATCCATCTGCTGGATCAGCGGCAGACCGAAAGCCCCTGTTTTTCCCGTCCCTGTCTGGGCAAGTCCCACAAAATCCCTGTCTCCGGCAAGCAGTACCGGAATTGATTTTTCCTGAATCGGCATGGGATTTTCAAATCCCAGTTCCTCTGCTGCCCTCAGCAGCTCCGCCCTAAGTCCTAATTCTTTGAAACTCATATAAATATATTATCTTTCACACAAAAAAGCCGGGCACACCGGCTATCCATAAAAAAAGCCGTCCGGGCGAATCCGGGCGGCACCACACTCGCAGGGTCTGCTGACCGGAGTGTATGCACACGTTTTTTACGGATGCCGTCCGGTTTTCAGACCAGTTTGCAGACCTTATACATCTGTTTTTCAGTTTAATCAATCTTTTTTATTTTCAAACAGAAGAAGTTTTGCCGGTTTTCACGGATAAAAGGCCCGCCGGGTATACAAAAACACCATCCCCCTGCCGTGTGTATGTGGCTGAAGTGACGGATATCCGGCAGTTCTGCATACAATGCTGATGACGTAAGGAATATTTTTTGGTAGTGGGTCAAAAAGGCTGATGCATTAAATATCTGACTGCCGGGTGTATTGCGCATACACCCCCTGCATCTTAAGTCAGCAGCATTGTCCCACAGGGAGGGGAATTTTTTACCTAAGTCAGCAGCATTGCGTTTTTTCAGAAAAGCACTGCTGTTCTGCCAACGTTGAAACTATGAGTTAAACAACAGGATTTTTACAAAAAATCCTGTTGTCCAGTGGAACCGGAGTCACAGATTCAAAACTGACAATGCACTGTCCCATCCGCTTATGCTTTAATTTCTGGAAACAGTGGAAATTCCTTTTATGGGAAGTACTTCGGTTTCCGGAATAATATTCAGATTAACGGTTTCCCCTTTTTCCGTTCTGAATTCCGCAATTCTGGCATACTGATTTCCGCCGATCTTGACAAAACCCGTATCTTTTACACTGACCCGGCGGTCTCCGGGAAAAATGAATACATCTCCGTCTGATAATTCTTCAAATTTCCGGTATTTTGTGATTTCTCTGGTGTAAGGTGAAACAGATCGCATAGACACTCCTTTCTTTTTATGTTAATTTGGATAGTTAATGAAACAAGGGTATAAGAAAAGGGCGTTTGTGCAACATGTTTTTGCTGCCCGCATGAATATCCGTCTTCCGATACTGTAAACGGCACAGGGCCGTCAGTAAAGGATATTTTCCGGGACTGAAACCGCTTGTTTTCATTTAAGCCGAAGCGCTTTTACATTGCTGATGATCGAAAAAGATATAAATAAGCGGTAATTCTTCCGGTGATAAGTTCCGAAATATGCGGCATTTCGGGAACGAAAAAACGCTGACCGTTTACTTACATTCACTTTCAGTAAAAAAACGGGAGTTCATACTGAAAGAAAGGGGGGGAATCGATCTTCCCGCCTGCTGTACAGTTTTGTTTTATCTGACAGGCAGACGCGTGACTTGATATAGCTTATTAAGTATAGCCATATTTCTGAACTTGTCAAGTAAAAATGTATAAACATTCATTACGAAACATTCAGCCCCTGTTTAGTAATTTTTGCATATCCCAAAAAATGCACGGCTCCGCAACTTCTGCTATTTTCCATCTTCGACCGCCTCCCCTTTTTCCACAAAAGCGGTCATGCGCCGGTGGGCATTCCGGAAAGAGTCCAGAGCTTTTTCAAGGCGGATATGAAAAGGGTCTTCTTTTCCCAGGGATTTTTCTGATTCATCCAGTATTTTTTCCCCCGCCCGGAGCCAGACATGACTTTTTTCCAATAATTTGCAGCGATGCCGGTGCTTTTCCCTTTCTTTTGACAGCAGGGGCCGGAGACGCATGATTGAATATTCCACCAGGGCATCGCGCGGCGCATTGCAGTTTCGGGATGTTTCTTCCAGAGAAGCCAGCGTCCTGCGGCTCAGCACAAAAGTTTTGGGGATTCTTTCTTTTTCCAGTATCTCCTTCTCCCGGATTTCCGCAGCGATTTTCTGCAATGTGTTTTCATCTTCTGCAAGGTGGTCGAAAAGGGATTTCTGTTTGATGCCCATATGAGCCGATACAATGCTCATAATTCTGATGGCATCACTGCTGAGCCTAAAGGTCGCCCGCACCGACTGTTTTCCCATAAGTTCAGATGCGGATGTTTTGGGCAGTGATATATACAATTCTTTTCTCTTATCCATAACTATCCTCCTTTCTGCAAAAAAAGCAGAAATATGACGGATCGGTGAAAGTCGGAAAATTCAGCAACCCTGCGGAAACCGGAAATTACCGGATTCGGGCGTTTGCCGGAATGACAGAAAATTGGAAATCCGGTTTTTTTCCTGCATTATTCACACGCTTTAGAACCTATCCGAAAACCTGTTTCCCGATATTTGGAACCCTTGTTTTTACCGGGTTTAAAAATCGGTTTCGGAGGTTTTCGGATAGGCTCTTAGTCCCTGGCAGATAAGATGCTGATTATTTTGCGTATACGAAAATACGGCTTCAAAACTCAGTTTTTTGTGTCTTCCTGTATTTACTGCAAAAAACTGAGTTGTGAATAATTCAGGTTTTATGAGTTTATCAGATATTACTTTTAAAATTTATGACAAAATAATAATATACTTTTTATAAATTTTCAATCTTGACATAAATAAAAAAGTTTTTATTTTGTATCCAAAGCGAATCTGAAAAACAGAAATGAATAGCAATTGGACAACTATTCCGGAACATAACAAAGGAGGAAGGAAAAATGACGTATCACAGACTGTTTGATTTTCCGGTAAGAGGGTGGAAAAACCCCTTTGAGGAACTGGATCTGATGAAAAGAAGGATGGAACGGCTGTCGGAAAATTTCAGAAGCCGAAAAGAATTTTCCGGATACCGCTCAGGTGTTTTTCCCGCACTGAATCTGACTGAAGACAAAGACAATTATTATGTAAGGGCGGAACTGCCCGGACTGGAAACAGATGATCTGGATATTCAGGCCACAGTAAACAGCCTGGCTGTCAGCGGCGAAAGAAAAATCCCCGCGGAAGGGGATAATGTCCGATATCACAGAAAAGAAAGAGAATCCGGTAAATTTTCCCGAATCATCAACCTGCCGGATGCCGTTGACCCGGAAAAGATCAGTGCAGGTCTGAGTAATGGGATTCTGACCGTGACCCTGCCCAAATCGGAAGTTGCCAGACCCAGACAGATCAAAGTCAATTAGTATAAGGAGGGAAAAGAAATGGCTGAAAGAGAACTTCAGGTACAGGAAAAACAGCAGGTTGCAGGGGCAGCGGAACAGACAAAACCCGGTCTGCTCTTTACCCCTGCCGTGGATATATTTGAAACAGAAAAAGAGCTGGTGCTGCTGGCCGATATGCCGGGCGTAAAACCGGCTGATCTGGATATTGATCTGCGGGAAAACACCCTGACCCTGTCGGGGGAAGTGCTCGCCTTTGAAACGAAAGACGAACAGCAGGTGCTGTCCGAATACGAGGTGGGTAAATATTACCGGCAGTTCACACTCTCGGAGGTCATAGATCAGGAAAAAATTGAAGCTGCGATGGACAAAGGGGTGCTGCGGCTGCGACTGCCCAAAGTGGAAAAAGCGACCCCCAGAAAAATCAGCGTTACAGCCGCATAAAAACATGGCGGGACCGGGCCGGCCCGGTCCCGCCATGTTTTTCCGAAACTGTCTGCCGTACCACAGCAGATATACTGATCCAGTTTTGGTTTTTCCGGGCACAAAAATTGCTGAGCCCGAAAACATACCTTTTTTAACCTGTTTTCACGTTTTCGGAGTCAGAAACAGCCGTTTTTCAGCAATCCGGTTCAAGGGCAAAAACTGTGCCCGGAAAAACCAAAATTGGAGTACTATACCATCCTGCCGGACATGTACGGGGAATACCGTAAAACTTCGGAAGGTTAACACTGACAGGACAGCAGAGGGACATGCCTTTTTCTGCTGTGCCGCCTGGTTTTACTGCTGCATTTCCCCGCTTTTCAGGGGAAGATGCTGTTCTGTCTGCCGGATAAATTCTTCCAGGGTCCTGCGCAGGGGAATAATTTCTTTTTCCCGTACCAGCCGGGCCTTTTTTGCCGTATCCACCCGCATTTCCCGGGTTTTGCGGAAAAGCTGTCCGGCCTCTTCTTTGCGTTTTTCAAATACCCGGCGGGGTTTGTCCGCTGCCTGCTGAAAAATATGCCGGTAAAACGCTCGGATTTCTGCGGAAAAGTTCCGGAATTCCTTTTGCACATCTTCCCGGAGTTCATAAAAGAGCATCTGCAGGGCCGGTTCCAGTTTGCGGCGGATGTCCTCTTTTATGCTTTTTTCCATCATATCTTTGGTAAGCAGTACCAGCAGAATATTCAGCAGAAAGGCCGCCAGAGTGGCAATACGCAGCCAGAAAAAACGGGTGATGAGCATATACACGGCTGCAAGTGCGCCGGAAGCCGCGGTAAAAATGCCGGTAAGGCCCCCGGCTGCCAAAAGCGCGCTGTAACGGATGTTTTCCAGCGCGGGCCCGCTTTCCAGTTCACGGAGGATGGCGGCTGTATCCACTGTCATGTCCCCGGAAAATTCCGGCATTACCGTGCCTTCCACCAGATGCATTCCCGGCAGTGCGGAACTGCTCCAGGCATGTTTCAGTTCCCGGCTTACAGCCCGCACCCGGCGGACAATCTGCTGTTCATATACCCGGTTTTCTCCCTGCCTGATTTCTGCAAGCCGGGAAAGGATGCATTCTGTAAAACATCTGTCAGTTTCAGCCTTGATAATGCCGGAAATGCTGTCCTGAAAGCGTTTTTTGTTTAGCAGGGACAGGGAGGTTCTGCCTGCAACTTCTTTGTAAATCCGCCGGGCTGTTCTGTCCGTGAGTTCTTCCCGCTGCTTTTCCAGACTGTCCCAGATGTCGGCGGCCAGGGCCTGATCCGGTGCGTCCGTATCCAGTTTTTCCAGGATGCGTGAACAGGCGGCCCGGAATTTCCGCAGCTCACTTTCGGTATCCGCTGCCTGCCTGCGGAACTCTTTTTCTTCCCGCAGGGCCGCATTTTCTCTGCTGTGCAGATCCCCTTCGATTTCCCGCAGGCAGCTGACCGCAGCCCCTGCCCCGTTTTCCAGCAGCACAGACCGTGCCCTGCGGGAAATCACGGACCTTTCCACCATGTCCCGCATTCTGTCCAGCCCTCCCGTCTGCCGGGCATGGCGAAGCAGGGACGGGAAGTCTTCTGTTTCTGCATCCGCATCCAGTATGAGCATCTGCCGCCGGATAAACTTCCGGATTTCCTGTGCCTTCGGGGAGTCTGCAGCAATACTGCCTCCCTGCACTGCCCGCAGGGATAAAAGGGCATGAAAAAGGAAAACGTCTTTTTCCTCCGAAAGGGAATAACCGCTGTTTCTCAGGGAGGCAATACCGGCTTTGAGAATGCGCCGGCTGTCGGACAGACTGTGTCCCCGCATATTGCAGCCGTAAAAGAGTTTGCCCGCCATGCCGTTTTTGCGGATAAAATCCAGCGCGTGCAGGTCCGACATCTTCAGGGTTTTGGAACCGTCAAAAAGATAGAGAACCGCATCAGCCCGGAACATGGCCCGCCGGGCAATACGGGTATCCCGGCGGCTGGCAAGGAGCCCCGGGCAGTCTGTGATTACACATCCCAGCCGCGCCAGGGAGGGGGAATGGATTTTCAACAGGACCCGGCGGATGAAAACAAAGAGGATTTCAGCAAGGCGGAATCTTTCCGGATGCTTATCTGCCCAGCGTTCTTCCCAGTCCGGGGGAAAACAGATCATAAGAGTCGCATCTTCGGGCCGGAAATTCTTCTTTTGCCGGAGCTGCTGAAAATCCGCAGCCGCGTAAAAGCGGGCAATGAGAATCGCGCAGCGGAGTACATCCAGCAGACCGCTTTGTTCCGGATCATACGCTGCCCTGTTTTTTTTCCATGCTTTCCACTCCAGGTCCGCAGCTCCGGAAAGCAGTTTCCGATCCGAAGGGTTTTCCAAATCCAGTATCTGCGGCAGCTCCGATGCCGTAACTTTTTCAAAACGCCGGGGCTGCAGATGCCGGAAACGGGGCAGCAGCAGGTCGGAAAAACCTTCAATCAGTTCTGCCGGTGCGGCCCATTCCACAATGGCGGATTCCGCTTCCTCCGGATCAGAAAGATGCTGTGCGGAAAGAATGCATCCGCTGGTTTTGATCCCCGCCCCCATGGGGCTGAGTTCCCGGCCGTCACACAGGGCGTTGAAAGTGGTGGATTTCCCCCCCTGGAATTCCCCGGCCAGCACAATTTCAAACTGATTCTCCTGCACTCTGCGGCAGATACGGGACAGAAAATCCGGGGGACGCGCATCCGGAAAGGGCGAATCCCCGGCTTTTCGGAGCAGCGAAATGAGTTCGTTTCTTTTTTTTTCGTACAGTTCAGGTGTCATGGGTGACTGGTCCGCCGGGTTTATTTATACCTACTGCTTTGTCAGAGCTAAAAATTAGGGTTGGGCATCGCATAATTTATTTACACAATTATAAACAACAGTTCGGTAAAAAAATTCGAGCTGAATAATTTCAGCAGGTTATGAAATGAATACAGAACATCCGCATTTAATGGTTTCAGACAGTTATGGTTTTATGCCCTGTAAGTCGGAAAAAATTACCGAACCATTGATAAACTGAAATCCGTTTACCCTAAAATTAAGCTATGACAATGCACTACAGTGAAAAATGAATATGAATTTTTTATTCTGCTGTCAATGACAAAATTATCAGGCACAGATTTCTTCCACAATCTTTATTTCCTCTTCCGACAGATCGCAGAGTTTCCCCGTTCCCACGCTCTGCGTCATTAATACAGTCACGGTACGCGTAGCGTTCACAGGGCATTCCCACGCGGAGCATCAATGCCATTACGTTAAGGGAGGAGGAGTCCCGAACTGAAAGTTTGGGACACTGAAATGATGGGGAAAATCCGGCCAGAATTCCGTTTCACTTCATTTTGGCACTCCAGAAATTTCTTAACGTAATGGCATTGACGCGGAGCATGGGAACGAGATGCACCCGTTTAACAGGACTGACCGGGATAAGGCAGAAAAAATCCGCATTCATTCTGACGGAAGAAGTCTGTTCACGGAGTCCCAAACTGAACGGAGTCCGGACTGAAAGCCTGGAACCCAGAAACGCTTTACAGACAAACTTTCAGGCTTCGACGTGAGCTCAGCCGAACGTTTGGCACTCCTGCGATCCTTTTTTTATCCGAACCGCAAAATCACGGCCAGACTTTCAGTTTGGCACTCCTTTGTGAAAGGCAGGTCAATGTCATTGACGTAAGACTCCCCTCCCTGAGGGAGGGGCAGGGGGAGGGTAAAAAAGGGGCTTTCATTACAGTCCGCTGCCTCCCCCTCCCCTGACCCCTCCCACCGGGGGAGGGGAATATTCTGCTTACGTCAATGACATTGAAAGGCAGGTTGCAAAAACAGAATCAGGTATGGTACATAAAGAAATATCGGACATTCCCCCACAGTAAAGGAGACCATGCCATGAGAAAATTTTCATCCTACGGGCCGGTGGACCGGGATCTGCATTACCATGCGCCCCGTACAGAACTCATTGAAAACGGTTACACGCAGCTCACCGGTGAAAATCCGGAAAAAGGCGGGCATTACATCACGGTATGGGCTCCCCGCCAGGCCGGAAAAACCTGGATACTGCAGCAGGCGGTGCGGAAAATCCGGGAACAGGGGGATTTTGAGGTTGCGATTCTTACCATGCAGTCCGCCAAAACGGTAGTCAGTGATGAAGGGATTCTGGAGCTTTTTACCGATAATATGCAGGAGTGGTTTGACAGGGAGTTTGAGGATATTACCGAATGGAAAAAACTGCACCGGCTCTTTACCCGGCAGTATTTTGAGCGTCCCCTGATACTTGTCATGGATGAATTTGATGCCATGCGGGAGGATTTCATCAATAAATTCGCAAATGAATTCAGGGATATGTATATGAAAAAGCAGAATGAACCGCATATTCCCCTTGGTGAAAAAAGCTGCCTGCTCCACGGACTGGCCCTCATCGGTGTGCGGAGCGTGCTCGGCATTGAAAATGTGAGCGGTTCCCCCTTCAACGTGCAGCGCAGTCTGCATATTCCCAACCTGACATACGGGGAAGTGAAAGGCATGTTTGACCGGTATCAGGAGGAAAGCGAACAGAAAATTGAAAAAGAGGTTGTTGAGAGACTGTATTATGAAACATGGGGACAGCCGGGTCTGACCTGCTGACTGGGGGAACTGCTTACCGAGGGTTTTTATGATTATCAGCCGGATCATGACAGACCGTTTACGGTAAAAGATTTCGATTTTGTTTTCCGCATGGCCGTCCATGCCCTGCCCAACAACAATATTCTCAATATCATCAGCAAGGCAAAACAGGAACCTTATAAGGAAATTGTGCTGAATCTGTTCCGGACAGATGAAAAACAGATGTTTGCCTTTGATGACAGCCTGATGAATTTTCTCTTCATGAACGGTGTCATCAGTACGGAGAAAAGCGAAAACAGTCTCTGGGTGAAATTCCCCTCCCCTTTTGTGCAGAAACGCCTGTTTAATTATTTTGCGCGGGAACTCTTCGGCGAAACCGGAAAACTCCGCGAACCCTTTGAGGATCTGAGCGGCACCCTCACGGAAACCTCCCTGAGCATCCGGAACCTGATGCGGCGTTTTGAAATTTATCTGAAAGAAAACCGGGACTGGCTGCTGGCAGATGCGCCGAGACGGAAGGATATGCGGATATACGAGGCCGTGTATCATTTCATCCTCTACCGTTATATTACCGATTTCCTGGGAC
>JAABRU010000133.1 GCA_011390755.1 Desulfobacteraceae bacterium
GAAGCGCAGCGCTGCCCACCGGGGTGCGGTGGGCACGGAAAAACATGTGCCCACCCTACGGAAATTCAACCCGTCATTTATATGTTGACAAGGCACTAGTACACCACGGCGTAAATCGTACACAGTTTATAAACACCGGATGCCCTGATTTAAAAGGGGTTGCAGGGCCGGAAAACTGTGTACGAACTTCTGACTTGGTGTACTATCCGGGAATATTGAAAAAACTATCGGATCAGATTGCGGCGGGTATTGTTTTGGGCAGAATAATGTTTGATTTTATCAATATCCAGATCGGCTTTCAGCGGAGCCGTCTGGGCCAGATATTTTCTCAGTTCTTTTTTCTCCAAAGGGGCAAGCCGGATATCATCCTGCACGAGATAATTCACCGCTTTTCCGTCTATCCAGAAACGGAAATCCAGATGGGGCCCTGTTGCCAGGCCGGTTCTTCCCACATAGCCGATGACCTGCCCCTGGGATACACGGCAGCCGGTTTTGATTTCTTCTGCGTATTTGGAAAGATGGAGATACTGGCTCATATAACGGTCCGAATGCCGGACCTGAATATAGCGGCCCGCACTGGAATTATAGTTTACTTTTTCCACCACACCGTCCCCTACACTGAGAACCGGTGTGCCGGAAGGGGCTGCGTAATCAATGCCCGGATGCGGTCTGTACTGATTCAGGATAGGATGAAGGCGTTTTAAGGAAAAACCGGAGCTGATGCGAGAAAATTTCAACGGCGATTTGAGAAATGATTTTCGGAGACTCCGGCCTTTTTCATCCAGATACTGACCGCTGTTTTCGCCGTCCGGATAATAAAAAGCATAATATTCTTTTCCCTGATATGTAATCCGCGCTCCCAGAATTTTTCCCACATCCGCCAGTTTATCATTAACATATTTTTCTTCATAAACAATACGGAAAGAATCCCCTTTGCGGAAGTGGTAAAAATCCAGTGTCCATGCATAGATTTCTGAAAGTTTTTCCGCAAGTTCATAAGGCAGTTCCGCATCGGCAAATGCATTGGTCAGGGAAGAGGTGATGACACCTTCTGCCGTCTGCGGGACTGTTTCCAGGGGATGACTTTTCTGATACACCCGCACCTTTTCCCCCAGTTCAAAAACCACATAATCCACTGCATTCTGTTCATAAATAAAAAAACATTTTTCAGCCGGGCCGTCCGGATTATCCTTTGGGAGACGGTACATCAGCGTATAGGGTTTTCCGGCCTGAATGCGCCGTACATCAAAAATATTTTTCGACTCTTTTGCAACTTTATGAATGCGGGAATAGGGAACACGGGCTGCCAGAAGAATTTCGGACAGATTCTGACCGGACTGAATGCTGCTTTTTTTGATCTCCATGCCTTTGCATGGGATACCATAAAGCAGGGAGGTGCTTTGTTCTGCCCTGCTTTCTGCTGTGAAAAAAAGAATAGCTGTAAAAAAAATACAAAAGAACAGTTTACATCGGAATAATACATTATTTTTTTCCATTTTCGCTTCCATTTCCTCGCTTCCGCCTCAGGGAGTGAATAATCTGTTTTTGTTCTGCCGGGGCAAAATCCGTTTCATCAGCGGATTTGGATCATTCCCCGTTTTTTTTATTGGTAGTGGGTCAAACCGGCTGAATTGAAATTCCCCTCCCCCGGCGGGAGGGGTTGGGGAGGGGGATTCAAGCGATTTGACCCACTACTGCATTGTCATAGCTTAATTTTAGGGTAAACGGATTTCAGTTTATAATTGTGTAAATAAATTATGCGATGCCCAGCCCTAATTTTTAGCTCTGACAAAGCACTACCTTTTTATTTAATGCTCCTCATAATGCCTGATTATCTCATCCAGAGACTGCCCGCTGGGAGCAGTAAAAAGCGGATCTCTTTCGGCCAGTTCTTTCCAGGTACGGAGGGCTTCCTCTTTTTTATCCAGATCATGCATCAGTACAACACCTTTATTGAACCGGGCGGTTTTATGGTTCGGATCTGCCGCAGCAGCCCGTTCAAAAAATTCCACGGCTTTCTGCGGATTTCCCGCACGGCGGTAAACAACCCCGAGATCCGTCAGCACATCGGCATTATCCGGTTCAATGGCAATGGCTTTTTCATAGGCCGGAATCGCCTTTTCATTTTCTCCGTGATCAAAATAGAGGTTTCCGATTTGAATCCATGCACTGATATTTTCCGGATTCTGTCCGACTTCCTTTTCCAAAGACCGGAGCATTGTTTCAAAGCGGGCATGATCCTGTCCGTCTGCAGCGGAAGAACCGGATGCTCTTTTTCCGGAAGGCCCCAGAGAAGTATTTTTATAAGAAGTAAAAACGATTCCGCCCAGAAAACCCATAACAAAGGTTACAGCAATAAACAGATACAGGGTCTGCCGACTGACAGTATCACTGTTTTCATTTTTTACAGAATTCATATGTGTTCGGTATCTGCCTTCATAGTAAAAGGTTCTTTCTGATTATATTTCCGCAGTTCCCCTGTGACATTTTTCCGAATCATGCTGCATTGCAACAAAAGGAATTGTCATATCGGATGAAAACAGCAGACAGTATAAAAAGGGATGAATTTTCGAATAAAAGGATTTGTCGTCCTAAAGGGTTTCCTGCGGCAGGATTTTGGATAATCCGTCATCAGACAGGTCGTCAGATGATTATTTATATGATCGGAATGGTCGGGCGGGGAAAGTTTTGGCAGTTCCGGCAGACCAATGTTTTTCCGCACCGGGATAAGATACCCGCAGCAGAAAAATATTCCGTATATAATATGTTTATTCAAATTTTTATTAATATCCACTGTTCCGTTTTGTCATTCTGTAAATGACCTGTAAATAAATGGGAATATACAGGCAGTTTCCCTTTTTGTCAATACATAAAGGACTTACGGGGACATTCTCTTTTTTATAAAAATATAATTATTTTTCTATTGCTCTGTATCATTTAATATTGCAGGTCGGGTTAGCGAAGCGTAACCCGGCATTCGGATGTTCTGCTCCGGAATACCTGCACAATTTTAAGTGAAACAATGCACTGTCAGTAGATCGAAAAGTTTCCGGAGGAGTGCAAAAATTTTGTTTTTGCACGGGGTAACCGGGAGATGCGGCGGTGCAGAAATGCAGTTTCCGCACTCCGGGACAGCCGTAAAACCGTATCCGGGGGAAACTTTTCGATCTGCTGACTATTTATTGCTTTGTCAAGTTTTTAATGACGGGTTAAACCACTCACGCAGGGGCGTATTGCATACGCCCCGGATCTGTGCCGGGCGGGCGTATGCAATACGCCCCTGCAGATAATGTCACCCGTCAGTTTAAAATTGACAAGGCACTATTATACTCAATGCCGTTTCCTTAAGACCCCTCCCTCAGGGAGGGGGAGGGAGTTTTTACTTAAGTCAGCAGTATTGCCCCTGAGGGAGGGCCGGGGGAGGGGATTTTCTGCTTAAGAAACCGGCATTGACATCCGTTCCGCAAAAACATCAGCTCAGATCAATAAGCAGCAGGCCGTTTTTGCCTCTTCGGACCAGCAGAGAGATTTTCTCCTTTTTGCCGATACGCGCCATTTCTTTTTGCAGACGATCTGCGGATTCCACTTCCTGCCGGTTCATTTCCACAATAATGTCCCCTTTGCGGATACCGGATTCTTCGGCTTTGCTGCCGGGGCGGATGCCGGTGACAATCACACCGCTGTCTGCGGACAGACCGTATTTTTCAGCCATCTCCGGGCGAATATCTGCAAACTGCAAACCGAAACGGCTTTCTTTTTCCGCAGGATTTCTGCTGTCTGCCAGTTCTGCCGGACGTTTGCCGATGCTGACCTGAAAATTTTTCAGACTGCCTTTGCGCAGAACCGTGATTTCGGCTTTTCTGCCTACCGGCAGTGCAGCCACCATCCGGGTCAGTTCCCGCGTATCCGAAATCTTCTTCCCGTTGATTTCCGTGATAATATCCCTGGAACGGATACCGGCTCTGTCTGCCGGATCACCCGGCACCGTTTCCGTGACCAGCACACCGGATTCTCTGCCGTAATAATTTCCCAAATCCCCTTTCAGATCCTGTATGGTCAGGCCCAGCCAGCCGCGGGTCACTTCTCCCCCGGATTTCAACTGGGCAATGACATTTCTTGCCATGTCAATGGGGATGGCAAAACCGATGCCCTGCCCGCCCGCAATAATCATGGTATTGATGCCCACCACCTCCCCGTTCATATTGATCAGGGGGCCGCCGCTGTTGCCCGGATTGATGGATGCATCGGTCTGGATATAATCATCATAAGGGCCGGAACCGATAACCCGTCCCTTTGCACTGACAATACCGGCCGTCACCGTATGCTCCAGACCGAAAGGATTGCCGATGGCCACCACCCAGTCGCCCACAGCCAGTTTTTCCGAACTTCCCAAAAGGGCAACCGGCAGTTTTTCATCGGTTTTCACCCGGATCAGGGCAATGTCGGTCTGGGGGTCACGCCCCACAATTTCGGCCGCATATTCTTTTTTATTTTTCAGAGCCACTTTGATTTCATCCGCACCGTCCACCACATGGTTGTTGGTGACAATATAGCCCTCCCTGTCAATAATAAATCCTGTGCCCAGACTCTTCTGCCTGAAATTTTTCGGACTTCTGTTTCCGAAAAAAGGGCTGAAAAAATTTTCAAAATGCCCGTTTTCCCCAAAGGACTGCATTCCGCGGGTGCGGACGGTTTTTTCCGTACGGATGTTGACAACAGCAGGGCTGAGGTTTTCGCTCAGTTTGCGGAAATTTCCGGGCATCATACGGAGAGCCGGAGAAATTTCCGTCTCTTTTGCCGCCAGTGCCGTATTTGTAAACAATCCGGAGAAAAGCAGCATAACTGCCGGCACTACCAAAGCACTCATCATTTTTTTCTTAAATTTGTTCATAACAGACTCCTTTCTGTTTCGGGTTTATTTTTCATCAGAATTCGGAGTATATTATAAACAAAAATGATTACCGGAAGATGACGCGGGGATTACCTTTTGTTCATCTTTGTCATTCGGGAGCAGGGGATATTTCAATCCCGTCTTTACATCTCTCATTTCATCCCTCATTTCATCCCTCCGCCTCCACCCTTTGATAACGGACCGGTTTTGACAATCTGACAATCTTATTTTCATCCACGGCCTTCTTCAGCCAGGCATTGAGCTGTTTCCGGTTTACCTCCAATAATTCGGAAAGCGATTCAGGTGTTGCCGGACTTTCCAGTCTGCTCAAAATAAGCGGCAGGACAGCTTCGTAAATTGATCTGTCAGACTTGCCGGGGGCAGGTATATCCCTGGAAGATGTGAACCCGGGGCTGCCGGAAACTTCTTTTTCTGCTTTTCCGTTCTGCTGCCCATCCTGCAATGTCTCAAAATCAAACAGACACAGCTCTTTTTGCCTGCATTTCTGCTGTCTGCCTGCAGCCAAATCTGTAAGCTGCCGCCTGAAATTATTCCGGTCAACAGGATCCGGCCATGGGATGGCCCCCAAATCCTGCAATCTGCTGTTTCCCCGCGGCACATTGTCTCCCATCCGCACAAAAACAGGTCGTGAAATCTCCCGTTTCAGTTCCTCTTCAGCACCGGCCCATGTACCGCCTTTTTTATATTCCGCACTGACGACCAGCCCATAGTCCGCCATAGCATAAATCAGTTTGTTTCTTCCCATGGCAGTTCCTACCGTGAAGCGGGCATTGGGATGATAAGGAGAGAGTAACAGCATCCGGCCGTCGGCAATGGCATGGCGGTTTTTACGATCTACACTTTTCTTCAAAAGATTTTCTGCAAGGATGCCTATGGTTAGGCCCCCCGCTTCAAGCACTGCCGTCATAGAAATCCGGTCAGCCCCCCGCGCGCCACCGGAGACCACAGGCATTTGTTTATATGCGCATAATTCTGCAACCTGGCGGGTGAAAGCCTCACCATCCTGATCCACATTACGGGATCCCACGATACCGAGTCCGCCGCCTTTCAGCAAAGCGCGATCACCTGCGCCAAACAACAGGGGAGGGGCTTTATCTTTAAGATGCTTTTTATAGCGGGCCGGATAGTCTGCATCGCTTCGGCTGATAATCCAGATACCGCTGCCCTGCCATTCTTCCACGGCAAAACCGAGCTGAACCCCTCTGCCGAGGAGCGATTCCAGGCGTTGTCTGTCAATTCCCGATCCCATAGCGGCTTCGGCAGTGTTTTCTTTCTGCAATAAATCTCCGGGGCGCATTTTTACCCCGATAAGCCAGCGGACAAGCGATGAATATTCTGTCAATGACAGTGGTTTTTCGGAAGGATCTTTTCCGAAAACCCCGCAGAGCAGGATAATCGCTTTTGTATCTTCTGTTAAAAAGTCATTCATCATAAATCCATCCCCGGCGAGTTTAAGGCCAGTGCCATCGGATATACGGCGGAACAACCCGCCTGACGCAGCAGGGCCGATGCAACGGTAAAAGTCCACCCGGAATCAGTCAGGTCATCAATTAATAAACAGGGTGAATATTTTCCCGGTTTTATAATTACTCTGAATACACCGTCAAGGTTTCCGACCTGCCGGTAACTGTTCTCCATCTCTTTCTGCGGCCTGTTGGCGCGGGCCTTTTCGATGCATGGAACAAATGCCAGGCCCAAAGCCTGCGCCAGTCTTTCTGCAAAGTCCGGCACCAGCTCAGGATGATTCAGTGACGGAATACAGGCAAGCCATTTGGGAACCGGGGTCGGCGACCAGGTCTGCAGCATTTGGGCACAGGCAGTCACGAGTTCGTCTGAAAATCTTTTTGTCCGGTATTTCCCGTGCGCAACAAGCTGTCCCCAACCTGCATCACGCCACAGACTTAATGCACGGCCTTCCTGAGCCTGCTGTTCCTGCGGAATTCGATATCCGCCCAATGGGGACTGCGTAAACATATTGGAGGCAGGCCATTGTTTTCTTGGCGGAATCGGCTGATAACTTCTGCGCAGAAACAGTCCTGCCCGGTTGACCAGGTCCCTGTCACAGGTTTCATCCGGCAGCAAATCAGGACTGCAATTTCTGCATTGCCCGCAGGCCTCCGGAGCCGGATCATCCAGGGCAAGCTGCAAAAAAGCCATCAGACAGCCGGAATGCTTCATATAATCCCGCATCTGCTGCTGCTCTCTGCGCCTTATACGGGTAATCGCATTAACATATGCCTGATCTGCCTGATATGAAGCAGCGCTTGCAGTCACCAGCCATTTTGAACCGATCTTTGTAATCGGCGATGGAAATTCAACTGTAAGAAATTTTAAAGTTTTCTCGATCCGGCTCCTGCGGAGATTCAGCACACGCTGCATTTCCGGAACAGAAAGCCCCTTATCAGATTCATCCAGCGCCTTCAGAATTTCTGAAATATGCTGCTGGGGAGGAAAAGCACTGCGGATAAAGTAGTCGGCAATATGATCATCCTCTTCTCCGCAAAGCAGGATGCCATAGGCATTGTCAACTGCCCTCCCTGCCCGGCCAACCTGCTGATAATAATGCACAACGGATGCCGGGCGCTGAAAATGGATGACGAATCCCAGGTCGGGTTTATCAAAACCCATGCCAAGGGCTACTGTTGCAACCAGTGCTTTTATTTCATTGTTTAATAACTGCTGTTCAAGATCCTCTTTAACAGAATTTTCATCCTGCCGCCCGGAAATGCCTGCATGATAGGCTTTGGCCCTGATTCTGTTCATCTGAAGCCATTTTGCTATGCGTTCCGCATCACGCTGCGTAAGTGTGTATACAACTCCGCTTCCGGGCAGCGAGGGGATGGTTTGCACCAGCCAGGCCATTCTGGCGGCAGGGGCGGGCATATTGATATTCTGGAGTCTCAGACTCCTGCGGGCCAGAGTTCCTCTCTGAAGAATAATATTCTGGCCCAACTGCGATGTAACGTCGTTTACAACCCGATCATTTGCTGTTGCTGTGGTTGCCAAAACCGGCACATTGGACGGTATGGCCCGAATCACACGCACGATACGGCGATAATCCGGTCTGAAATCATGTCCCCAGTCTGAAATACAATGGGCTTCATCAATAACAAACAGCCCGATACTGCCGGTTATATCTGCCAGGATGTTTCGGCGGAAGTTGTCATTTGCCAAACGCTCCGGTGAGATCAGAAGCACATCCACATGATTCAAAGTCAGCTCATTTTGAATTTGCTGCCATTGCGCATCGTTACTGCTGTTAATACTGCGGGCTGTCACACCGATTCTTTGCGCGGCTTCGATCTGATTTCTCATCAGGGACAGCAGTGGCGAAATCAGAAGCGCGGGCCCGGCTCCCTGTTCCCGTAACAGTTTTGCGGCAAGGAAATATACCATGCTTTTTCCCCATCCGGTACGCTGTACGACAAGGACACGCTTTCTGTTCAGCAGATGCTCTATGCTTTCCCACTGACCATCACGAAATGAGGCCGAGGGATTGTTTAATGCCGTTCTCAGATATACCTGTGCCTGCTGTCTCATCATTTACCCCCGATTTAACCGGTAAAAGTCCGGATAAAGCATTCATCATTCGTCAGCGGGCCAAAAGGGTTAAAGATTTCTCTCTGTTTCAGGGAGGAAAGACGGTCATCCAGGGATTTGCCCCGCTATACACCATTCTTCAATAAGAGCCTGTCCGAAAATCTGTTTCCCCATATTCGGAACCCCTGTTTTTGCCGGGTTTAAAAATCGGTTTCAGAGGTTTTCGGACAGGCTCTGAATGAACGGTTCCCGACCTTTACCTTAAACACGATTGCAGTCTTCCGTCAATGTGTAATGTAACATACCCTTTAAGAAAATTGTTTCATACTGATAATATTCAGTATTTTATTCAGAGAAACCCGGAGTGCGAAGTTGGGCGGAGCGGTCTTTCGCACCCCTTTCTCAAAAACCATGTTACATTACACCGTCAATGCTTAAATACCGGGCGTTTTTACCTCTTTCCAAATTTTTCTGTCCGATGCCGTTGGGCAAATCCTTTTTCTCCCCTCTCTTTCACCGGTTTACGATATACACTCCGCCGCCCACGCAGACCAGGCCCGTCCAAACCGCCAAACCCAGGGGTTCATTCAGGATCAGTCCGCCCAGAATCACTCCGAAAAGAGGAGTCAGAAAGGTATAGGAAGCCAGTCTGCTTACCGTATAACGGTGGACAAGACGGAACCAGACCAGATAGGAAGCAAAAGCCACCACAACAATCTGGAAAAACAGAGAAATGAGTATTGCCGGACTCAGATGCGGTTCCGCAGGTATTTCAAACACAAGTGAACCCAGAGCCAGGACGGGAAATGAACAGATCAGCTGGGCAAAGAGGGTCTGGACGTGATCCAGCTCTGTTTTTTCAGTCATGCGTTTGATATATAAGGTGCTGGAAGCCCAGAACAGGGCCGCAGCCAGTATCATGAGATCTCCCAGGCGGTAAAAAGGGGGGAGTTCGGGTGAGCGGGCCAGAAACACCGCAAGCAGTCCGCTAAAGGCAAGAATAAGCCCGAAAATGCGGGAAGGGGTCAGACGGTCTTCTTTTAATAAAAAATGTGCTCCCAGTGCAACCCAGAACGGATGGGTATAGAGGAAGATGGCGGAACGGGAGGCCGGGGTGAATGCCAGTCCCCAATACATAAAAAGGAATTCTGTTCCGAACAGAATACCGATGGCCAAAGCATGACGGGTCTGCCCCGGAGGAAATGCCACACGACGGCCTTTCATACGGGCATATATCCATACCAGAGTCCCGGAAATCAGGGAGCGCAGTGCTGCTGACATGAGAGGAGGCATCCCCTGGTTGCTGATCCGGATACTCACGGCATTGGCCCCCCACAAAAAACAGAGAAATACCAGAATAAGCCCGGCGCGCAGGGGCAGTCTTTCAACGGAGTTCCCGGTTTCCTGAAAGTGATTTTGATTCATTTCGGAGTTCACGGATTTTATACAGGGAAAAATTTCAGAATATAAAAAAAAGCCTTTGCACCGCAAAGGATGCAAAGGCTTTGTATATATAAAGAGGGATGGGAGATGATTATATCATCTGATTTACATCATACCGCCCATGCCGCCCATTCCGCCCATGCCGCCGCCCGGAGGCATGGGCATGTCGTTCTTTTCTTCGGGTTTATCTGCAATCATGGCCTCGGTTGTCAGCATCAGGGAGGCAACACTGCCTGCATTCTGCAGTGCGAAGCGGGTCACTTTGGTGGGATCAATGACACCGGCCTCAATCAGATCCTCATATACATCGCTTGCGGCATTATAACCGAAGGAGCCTTCGCTGTTTTTCACTTTGTCAATAACAACAGAACCTTCCATACCGGCATTGTTGGCAATCTGACGCAGGGGCTCTTCCATGGCACGGATAACCACACGGACCCCCATTTTTTCATCATCCGCAACTTCCAGACTTTCCAGTGCTTTCAGGCAGCGAACCAGTGCCACACCGCCGCCGGGAACAATGCCTTCTTCCACTGCTGCGCGGGTTGCGTTCAGGGCATCCTCCACGCGGGCCTTCTTTTCTTTCATTTCGGTTTCCGTGGCTGCACCGACATTGATAACGGCCACACCACCGATGAGTTTTGCCAGTCTTTCCTGCAGTTTTTCACGGTCGTAATCCGAGGTGGTTTCTTCAATCTGGGCACGAATCTGTTTTACACGGCCTTCCAGAGCAGAACGGGAACCTGCACCGTCAACGATGGTGCAGTTGTCTTTGTCCAGTGTCACGCGTTTGGCCTGCCCCAGATCGTTCAGGGTCATATTTTCCAGTTTCAGTCCCACATCTTCGGAGATGACCTGGCCGCCGGTAAGGACGGCAATATCTTCCAGCATGGCTTTTCTTCTGTCGCCGAAACCGGGGGCTTTTACGGCTGCCACCTGCAAAGTGCCTCTCAGTTTGTTGACCACCAGTGTGGCCAGGGCTTCGCCTTCCACATCTTCTGCAACAATCACAAGGGGTTTGCCCATTTTGGCAACCTGTTCCAGCACCGGGAGCAGGTCTTTCATGCTGCTGATTTTCTTTTCATTGATCAGGATATAGGGATCTTCCAGAGAAGCCACCATTTTTTCCGAATCGGTCACAAAATAGGGAGAAAGATAACCGCGGTCAAACTGCATACCTTCCACCACATCCAGAGTGGTTTCCATGCTTTTGGCTTCTTCCACGGTGATAACACCTTCTTTGCCGACTTTGTTCATGGCTTCGGCAATAATATTGCCAATGGTTTCATCATTGTTGGCAGAAATGGTGCCGACCTGGGCAATTTCCCGCTGATCCTTGGTGGGTTTGCTCATGGCATGGAGTTCTTTCACAGCAACGGCAACGGCTTTGTCAATACCGCGTTTGAGAGACATGGGATTATTGCCTGCCGCGACCAGTTTCTGGCCCTCTTCATAGATGGACCTGGCAAGAACGGTTGCTGTTGTGGTTCCGTCACCGGCCATATCACTGGTTTTACTGGCGACTTCTTTTACCATCTGCGCGCCCATGTTCTCGAATTTGTCTTCCAGTTCAATCTCTTTGGCAACGGTTACACCGTCTTTGGTAACTGTGGGGGAGCCCCAGGATTTGTCAATGACAACATTTCTTCCTTTGGGACCCAGAGTGACCACTACCGCGTCCGCAAGGGTTTTTACCCCGTTCAGCATGGCTTCACGGGCTCTCATATCATATTTAATCTGTTTGGCCATCGTTAATAACCTCCGTATTCCTTAAAAACTTATGTATAAAAAAATGAATAAAATCAGTGTAAGGTAAATCAGTCAATAATACCCAGAACGTCATCTTCCCGCATAATCAGGAATTCTTCACCTTCTACTTTGACTTCGGTGCCGGAGTATTTTCCGAAAAGAATGCGATCCCCCTCTTTTACTTCCAGAGCGACTCTTTCGCCTTTGTCATTGAGTTTACCGTTACCCACGGCTACCACTTTGCCTTCTGCGGGTTTTTCTTTGGCAGTGTCCGGAATGATAATTCCGCCTTTGGTTTTGGTTTCTTCTGCCACGCGCTGTACCAGAATCCGATCCTGCAATGGTCTCAGTTTCATAACTTGTATTTCTCCTTTACTATGTTGAATTAATTAGAGTTTATTTGGTTTTTTCTTTTTGAACCGAAATAATAAGCACCCGGATGCTTTTGTAAAGACCCCGGAATGATTTTTTTTCATGATGCGCAGATTTTTGGCCTTTACAGAAAAAAAATCTGTTAACATCCTGTTAATTCACGAAATATAAAAAACACACTGCAAACACAACTGTATTGTCAGATATGCGCTGTGCATTGCAAACCTGCACGGGTCTGTTGATGCAGACAGTGTTTCCGGAAAATCCGGTCTGAACCTTCGCAGAAATGTCTCAATGCATATCCCGCGGCTTGCCAGGTTCATCCGAAATATTTTCCGGAATGCTGTATTTATGCAAAAAATTGATTCGCCTTGAATCGGCTGACGTTCAGACTTGTTTTAAGGAGTTTTGTCTGCGCTTTTTGCGGATGTATCCGATGCCGAATCCGATTTCGGGTTGCTGTCCTCTTTTTTGGCGTTTGCAGCATTCCCGTTGTTTTTATTGGATTTGCCTGCATAATCGGTTACATACCATCCCGAACCTTTCAGATGGAAACTGTTCAGAGACATGAGTTTATGAAGTTTGCCCGAACAGTGCCCGCAGGTGGCAGGCGGCTCATCTGAAATTTTCTGCCACACTTCTTCCACATTCCCACACTGCTCACATTCATACTCATAGATCGGCATTGCCCAATTCCTCCTGTAAAATTATGATGAAGAATAAATAGATTATCCTGAGAACTTCCGTTTTCGACCTAAAAAATAGAACCTCTTTCCCTATTGTCAAGAAGCGGATAAAAGATTTTTTTAAAAAATCATTGGAAATTTCCGAAAACATTTTATCAGCAAATCCGCGGCAGCTGTTCCCCGGTCAGCATATCCGCAATGCGGCTGCCGCCGATACGGGTCTGCAGAAAAACCTTCCCCGGATGTTCTGCCCGCACCTCACCGATAATGCAGGCATCTTTTCCGTATCTGTCCGCCTTTAGGGTTTCCAGAACATCTTCGGCTTTTTCCGGACTGACAAAGGCCAGCAGCTTGCCTTCATTGGCCACATACAGGGGATCAAATCCCAGCAGTTCACAGACCCCGGCCACCGCGTCTTTGACCGGCAGTTTTTCTTCATAGATTTTTATGCCCGTACCGGAAGAAACGGCTATTTCATTGAGTGTGGTTCCCACTCCGCCGCGGGTGGGGTCCCGGAGCACATGAATCTCTTTTCCGAATCTTTCCGTAAGGGAACGGACCATATGATTCAGGGGAGCCGAATCACTTTTCAGGGGAGATGCAAAATGCAGTCCCTCCCGCTGTGTCAGAATGGTCATGCCGTGATCGGCCATGGTTCCGCTGATGATAATGATATCTCCGGCCCGGGCATTGGAACCGGTCACATTTACCCCTTCGGGAATCAGTCCCAGGCCGGATGTATTGATAAAAATTTTATCCGCGGCCCCTTTGGGCACCACTTTGGTATCGCCCGTAACAATATATACACCTGCTTCCCGGGCGGCTTTCTGCATATCCTGAAGCACTCTTTCCAGGTCTGCAAGGGGGAACCCCTCTTCCATAATCAGGGCGGTGCTCAGATACAGGGGGACTGCCCCGCACATGGCAATATCATTCACCGTGCCGTTTACCGCCAGATCCCCGATACTGCCGCCCGGAAAAAAAATCGGATCCACCACATAACTGTCTGTGGAAAAAGCAAGGCGCTTCCCTTCCATATCCAGCACAGCCCCGTCATCCAGGCATGAGAGGATCGGATTATCAAATGCCGGGGCCACCAGTTCCGAAATCAGCCGGTGGGAAATTTTTCCGCCGCTGCCGTGATCCAGTAATATTTTATCTGTTTTCATAAAATGGATAATTCCTTTATTGCTGTATTTCCGCCAATGCCATCAGAATTTATTTTCTGTCTCCCCGCAGTGCCAGCACTGTTCCCCTCAGTTTTTCCGCGCGGACATCCTCCGGTTGCACGGGCCTGCCTGCCACCAGCTGAATTTTTGACCGGAACCGCCCGGATATGCGGCTCATGGCCTTTCCGTGCCTGCGGCTGAAAAAACTGCCCCATAAACCCCGCAGGGCCATGGGAATGACCGGAACCGGAGTGCGGCGGATAATTTTTTCTATTCCCGGTCGGAATTCATTCATTTCCCCGTTGTCCGTAATTTTTCCTTCGGGAAAAATACAGAACATGTCCCCCGCTTCCAGTCCCTTTGCAATTTCGTCAAAGGCCTGTTCATACACTGCGGGATTTTCCCGCTGGGATACAATGGGGACGGCTTTGCCGGTTTTGAAAATAAAATGGAGCACCGGCATCCGGTATATGGGTTCAAACATGATAAAACGCACCGGTCTGCGGCAGGTCCCGGCAATAAGCAGTCCGTCCACAAAACTCACATGATTGCAGACCAGCACCGCCGGCCCTTCATCGGGTATCTGTTCCAGTCCCCCATGATGCACCCGGTACATGGTATGGGTCAGTATCCATATGAGAAAGCGCATGGCAAATTCGGGCACTACGGAATAAATATAGAGAGCCACGACAATATTGCCCAGGGCAACAATGAGGAAAAATGTTGTAATGCTGATTTTGAGCAGCGTCAGCAGTAAAATTCCCATCACCGTGGAAAGCACCATGAACAGCGCATTGAGAATGTTATTGGCGGCAATGACACGGGCGCGGTACCGGGATTCCGTTCTCATCTGGATAAAGGCATTGAGAGGGACGATATAAAAACCGCCGAAGATACCGATAAGCACCAGATCGGCCAGCACCCGTATGCTGCCGGGCGTATCCAGAAACTGCGGTATATTGAAAAGAACATCGGCAGCCGGTGTATCATAGGCCAGGAAAAGATCAATGCCGAAAATACTCAGCCCCAGAGACCCCAGGGGAACCAGCCCCAGTTCCACCTTTTTTCCCGAAAGCCGCTCACAGAGCAGGGACCCCGCGCCGATGCCCACGGAAAACATGGTCAGCAGCAGGGTGACCACACTTTCATTTCCTTTCAGAATAACTTTGGTAAACATAGGAATCTGTGTCAGATAGCAGGAGCCCAGAAACCAGAACCAGGAAATTCCAAGTACGGAGAGAAAGACCGAATGAATGCGCCGGGCATATCCGATGGTTTTCCATGTCTGTGTCAGGGGATTGAGGTTCAGCTGCAGGTTCTGTGAAAGCGACGGAGCCGGGGGAATTCTGCAGCTGACCCACCAGCCCAGCAGGGCAATGACAAAGACTGTCAGGCCAATGAGGACATTGCCGTGCTGGATGAGAATGCCTCCGCACATGGTTCCCAGCAGAATGGAAAGAAACGTGCCCATACTGATCAGGGCATTACCGCCCACCAATTCATCCGCTTCCAGATGCTGGGGAATGATACTGTATTTGACCGGGCTGAAAAAAGCCGACTGCGCCCCCATGAGGAAGAGCAGGAAAAGCAGAAAATAGATATTTTGCAGATAAAAAGCCGCAAATGCGCAGGACATGACCAGAATTTCCGCCTGTTTGATCCGGCGAATCAGCATGGCCTTGTCGAATTTGTCACTGATCTGCCCGGCCATGGCGGAAAAAAGGAAAAAAGGCAGAATAAAAAGACCGGCGGCTATGTTGGTCAGCTGAATGGATTCTTCTTCAGAAACCACCTGGAAAGCGATGAGAATAATCAGGGCATTTTTGAATACATTGTCATTAAAGGCCCCGGCAAACTGGGTCCAGAAAAAGGGACCGAAACGCGGGGTTCCCAGCAAAGCAAACTGACCGCCTTTGGCCGCAGCACTGTTTTTTTTACCGGCAGGTGTTTCCATATTTTCCTCTTGTTTTTTCGGATCAGTTGAATATGCAAAAAGTCGGAATCTGAACTTCTGCCAGATTCCGGCGGAAGCCGGAATCCGGTATTTTCATGGGGGGCCGGACTCCGTTTTTTGCCGGAGTGACGGAATTTCTGACTTTTCCGCAATTCAGATCAATTCAGATCAATTCAGATCAATTCAGATCAGAGGGCAGGCAGAAATCAGCTTTCCGGCAATCTGCAAATCAGAATATCCCGTAAATCCATCCCATGAGCATCATAGCAAGGAAGATAAAAAAAGCAATATCAATGATGCCGATACCGCTTTTTTCCGGTTTTTCATCTTTTTCATTCACAGCCCCGGCTGTTTTGGCCGGAATGACTTTGGCATTTTCATCCCGGCCCACAGCGGCGACTGAAAGTTCAATCAGACGCCAGCGACTGTTGATCTGTATGGGGCCACGGAAAATGCGGCCATTGATTTCCTTTGATTCCCCTTTGGGAATACGGTGTGCTTCGAGAATGATATAACCGACCGAAAAATCCGTAAGATGCCCCTCCCGGACTTTCTGCGCGGCCTCTTTTCCCCCCTGGGTTTCGGAAAAAAACACATCACATTCCAGATTCTTCCCTGCCACCCTGAAATTCCGTGCGCTGCCGATAACACTGCTTACAGAAGTCCGATCATGGGTATCCAGCAGGGGAACCTGACCGCTTGGGGGCAAAACCAGTCCCGACACCAGATGTATGATATATTCCCATTTCATTTGCAGGGGATTAAAAAAACGGAGAGGCGTTTCCGTGGCGGCAATCACCCTTACGGAGCGGGAATTCTGGTGAAAACTGGCGCTTTGTAACGGAATTTTCCGGGTATAAAAAATCTGCTCTTCCATTTTCCCTGACACCGGATTCAGTTCAATTCTGAAATGTCGGATATGCTGTTTCGCCGTTCTTCCCGTCTTCTTTCTTTGTAAATGAACCAGATGGGGCAGGATTGGCGGAATTTGCAGTAAAGCTCCGGATCCCGGCAGATAAGACATTCTTCACACAGAAAAACCGTATGTTTCATACACTGGAAACTGCTTTCCCTGTCCGGATGACGGATGCATTTGCCCATTGTTTATTGTTTCTCCGTAAAAATATTTTTCTGCGCATCCCCGCAGTAGGGTGCGTTAGGTGATTTCCGGAAAAGATGATACCAAAGGAGTGCCGAACTGAAAGTTTGGCAGTGTCAGCAGATCGAAAAGTTTCCCCCGGATACGGTTTTACGGCTGTCCCGGAGTGCAGAAACTGTATTTCTGCACCGCCGCATCTCCCGGCTGCCCCGTGCAAAAATACAATTTTTGCACTCCTCCGGAAACGTTTCGATCTACTGAGTGTTCATGGCGGTTTATATGAAAATCCCCTGTAAAGACGCACGATGTGCGTCTCTGCGTGAGTCATGACTCATGGCCGTTTATATGAAAGTGTCTGCGAAAAACCGGCCTCGGCCTTCATTTTCGCACTCCGCGCAGCTTTCATGCTTCGTTGTGAGCCATGACTCATGGCCGTTTATATGAAAGTGTCCGGAGTGCAAAAAATAAGCGAAGCGGTTTTTTGCATATTACCGGTGACTTTCATGCTTCGCTGTGATCCTGCGGTCATGGCCGTTTATATGAAAATGTCTGCGAAAAACCGGCCTCGGCCTTCATTTTCGCACTCCGCGCAGCTTTCATGCTTCGCTGTGAGTTATGCTTCACAACCGTTTGTCAGAAATTACGCAGTTCATATCCCCAATCAGAGCCGGGAGCGCGGACGACCGGTAAAATTTAGCCTTTCGGATGATATTAATCAAGAAATTTCTTATGAAAAAAACTGGCACTGTAAAGAAATTTCTGATATTTGCATATTTCCGAAAGTCCCGGAAGATACAGATATTACGCGATTGAAATATAATCTACTGTTTTTATTGATTCTCCGCTAAAAATACAGATTCCGGATTCTGCCTCATTCCCGCAAAAGCCCGAGTGACGGGAAGGTCTGAAAATACCGGATTCCGGCTTTCTGCGGAATGAGACAGAGCCTGAAATTCTGATTTTTTACGAAATCATCAATATTGATGAATCGGTAAAAAGTCCAAATTTCAAAAATCGCTATTAATAAAATCAGAGTGTTAATATGTATCAAAACCTGATTTTCGGACTTTTTACGAATCCATCAATATTCAGATGCGTAATTCCTGGGGAAGATAAATAATAGTGGAAAAAATTATGCCCCTGAGCCGAAGAGAATTTATCAAAAGATCCCTGCTGATGGGAGGCGGACTGCTGGCCGCATACCCTGTCATGATCGAAAGATTTATGGTGCAGGTCAATCTTTACCGCATTGCACTGCCGCGTCTGCCCGAAGCATTTGAAAATTTCCGTATTGTTCATCTGACGGATTTTCACTGCGGTTACAAAGCATCCCAGGCATTTTTTGCGGGTGTTATTGACAAAGTCGGGCAGATCCGAAAAGATGCGGTTGTCTGCACCGGGGATTATATTGAAGGCGGCAAACTACAGATAAGCAAAAGACAGATAGATACTATTTATCCTCTGCTGAACAGACTGCATGCTCCCTGCGGTGTATATTCGGTATTCGGAAACCATGACCACCGCCCCGGTTTTGACAGGGCCGAGGCATGGCTGAGCCGGATCGGTCAGAATATGCGTCATAAAGTGCGGGCCATAGAAAAAGAGGGGCAGAGAATCTGGATCGGGGGCGCAGGGGATCTGATTCATGATTCTCCGGAAATTGATGTCATCTTCCGCCATGTGCCTGAAAATGAATGCAAAATTTTGCTGGAGCATAATCCGGACACCGCGGACATTGAATTTAAGACCCGGATAGACCTGATGATTTGCGGGCATACCCACGGGGGGCAGGTGCGTATTCCTTTTATCGGCGCGCCCGTGCTGCCGGTCCGGAATAAAAAATATGACTGCGGTATCATCCGCACAGACAGACTGCAGCTTTTTATTTCCAGAGGAATCGGTTCGACCATTCTGCCGCTGCGCCTGAACTGCTTTCCGGAAATTGCTGTGCTGGAACTGAAAAAGGAGTTGGTATGAAAACAAAATACGAAATTTACCCCATCGGATGGATAAGAAAAAGCAATGACAGCAGCGTAATTGAGCTGGAAGAGGAATATCTGGAAGCCCTGGACGGTGCACAGGGTTTTTCCCATCTGATTGTATTATACTGGTTTCATGAAAATGACAGGCCCGAACTGCGCAAAACCATGAAAGTGCATCCCAGAAAAAACAAAAACAATCCCCTGACCGGTATTTTTGCCACCCATTCGCCGCTGCGGCCCAATCTCATTGCCCTTTGCTACTGCAAAGTGCTGCAGATTGAAGGAAACAGGATATATATTGATGAGATTGACGCGTATGACGGCAGTCCCGTGATTGACATCAAAGCCTATATTCCCATTGACAAACTGGCAAAAGATGAAATCCGGGTGCCGGGATGGGTATAAATCCAATATTTATACTGAACCTGTGCAGGCAAAATCTTATGATTGAACAAAAAATACAATATTATCATGCTGTTGAATCTTTAAAAGTTTCCAAATTTACAAATCTTTAACATATTGAAATTACAACATATCCAAAAATAATCATTTG
>JAABRU010000134.1 GCA_011390755.1 Desulfobacteraceae bacterium
AAAATCATAAAGCATACCTTTCCCATAGAAAACGGAAACTTGGAAAAAACTTAACGGAGGATGATCTGCTTATGGGGTTGGTTATGGGATAACTTAAACATATAAGTGTCGTTGTAGGGTTAAGGAAAGCCCCGAAGGGGCGGACTGATACAGCCCGGGTCAAAGGCCTCATCGTTATACACAAGTCCGTAACTGTTTGATTTTAAAAGCATGGATAAAAACAGGAAACTGCCCTCCGACTGTTTTCTGAATCCGTAACTGACTGAAAACAAAGGGTCTGAAAGAATCTGAAAATCAGTCCGGGAAGATGTGTATAACGATGGGGGCCTTGCCCCGGGCTGTAACATAACGCCCTTTCAGGGCTTTCCAAAAATGCCTTTTCCTTAACTTAACGGCATTGAACCTGGGATGAGGAACGAACCCCCGGCAGATTCGGCACAGGCGGATTTTAAAAAAATCCGTCTGCTTTCTGCAACTGAACTCATAAAATCAGATGTGAAAATACACGAGGAACCGGAACATGAAACTTGTACGCAGCAAAAAAAAATCATTTTCTGAAAAAACAGAAATACCGACTGAAATACCGGAAGTTCAGCCCCGGACAAAAGAAGCACCCTTGCCGGGCGGTACTGACTTTCCTTCTCTGTCCGGCTCTCTGTGGAAAGTTCTCATCGTGGATGATGAACCGGATGTACATACCATTACCAAACTGAGTCTGAAACATTTCCGTTTTGAGGACAAAGGAATCGAATTTCTTCACGCAATGTCAGGGGAGCAGGCCCGTGACATCCTGAAAACAGACCCCGGTATTGCCGCTGCCCTGGTGGATGTGGTCATGGAAACAGAAGATGCGGGACTCCGGCTTGTCAGTTATATCCGGGAGGAACTGCACAATCCTTTCATCCGCCTGATTATCCGGACGGGGCAGCCCGGATCCGCACCGGAACGCTATGTCATTGATCATTATGATATAGATGATTATAAAGACAAAACCGAACTGATAGCGCAGAAACTCTATACCACCATCCGCTCGGCCATCAAATCCTACAGGGATATCAGCAAAATTCACCGTAACCGCATCGGACTGGAAAAAATTCTGAATGCCTCGCCGGAGCTGTACCGTATTCAATCCATGAAACATTTTTTTGAAGGGGTTCTGTATCAGGTGATTACCTGCTGCAATATCGGGGATAACAATCTGATTTCCTCCACAGACGGGTTTCTGGCCGTATCAGAGGAAGAAAAGGATGTTTCCTTCCGGGCCGGAACCGGCAGATTTGCCGGACCGGACGGAAAAGCAGAATCTGAAAAGATTATTCATATTTTTCTTTCCGGGGGGAAGAGACTGCCTGAAAAATCAATTCTGATTCCCCTGAAAAACCTGGATCGGACCATCGGTCTGATTTATATTGAAGAGGGGCAGATCGGAGGAGAAGAAGACCGGCATCTGCTCAATATTATGGCCAATCAGTGCGCTGCGGCCATGGTGAATCTCAAACTCTACAGCGAGCTGGAAAAATCCAACCGGATGAATGAGAGAAAGAATCATTTTCTCGGTATGGCCGCGCATGATCTGCGCAATCCCCTGGGCACAGTGGAAACCGCTCTGTCTATGATCCATGAAAAACCGGGACCTGATGACTCCTATTTTCTGGATATTGCAAAATCCGCAATCAAATTTTCACTGCGCCTGGTAAGAGACCTTCTGGATGTGGCCAAAATTGAATCCGGAAAACTGGAACTGGAACCGGAAAATACGGATATGTCTTTGCTGATCAGCGAAATCCTGCGGAAAAACCGTTTTCTGGCAGAGTCCAAACATATTGAAATTATCTTTGATTCGGAAAAAAATCTTCCGGAAATCTCTGTTGATCCTGTTAAAATGGAACAGGTTGTCGTCAACCTGGTCAGCAATGCCGTCAAATATTCCCTGCCCCGCACCTGTGTGCAGATTCATCTGTCAGAACAGGATCAGCAGATTGTTCTGGCAGTGACAGATCAGGGGCAGGGCATTCCCGCGCATGAACTGAAAAATCTTTTTCAGCCTTTTGCCAAAACCAGTGTGGAAAGTACCGCAGACGAGGAGAGCACCGGACTCGGGCTGATGATCTGCAAACAGATTGCTCAAGCCCACGGCGGAACCGTATCGGCAGAAAGCCGTATCGGCACCGGCTCAACATTTTCCGTCTGTCTCCCCCTGCCCGAAAAACAGGAGTGCGGGAGCGGGGACATGACCGCTTCCGTTCCTCATCAGATGAAAATTCTGCTTGTGGAGGATTTTATCCATACCCGTGTATTGCAGACTGCTGTTCTGAAAAGCCTGGGATTTGCGAATATCACGGAAGCGGAAAACGGCGCATCTGCCATGGAGATACTTAAAAATAACAAAGATATAGGTCTGATTATCAGTGACTGGAATATGCCGGTCATCAATGGTTATGAGCTGCTGCAGTGGGTGCGATCCCATGACTTTTATCATAATGTTCCCTTTATCATGGCCACAGCCCAGGCAGAGAAAAAAGAACTTGCCAAAGCACTGGAAGCCGGAAGCAGTGATGTTATTAGCAAACCTTTTTCAAAGGAGGAACTGAAAAAGGTCATTCATGATATTTTCACCTCTCAGGAAGGCAGAAAAAAAGGGGAAGCATCCGAAAAAACGCAACCCTCTGTCCTTTCTTCCGGAAAAATCCGGATCAGAGCCGGTCATATCCAAATCACCGATCATCTGATTCTGGGCGTTTTGCATCATCTGATTCAAAAAGGGGAATTGCGGCCAGCGTATTTTGAACTGGAAACCTGCTGCATGTCGGGCTGGAACCCGGTTCAAAAATCTCTGGAAAAAGGAGAGCTGGATGCCGCGCTGATAATTGCGCCCATGGCCATGGATCTTTTCAGTTACGGTGTTCCTGTCCGACTTATACTTCTGGCGCACAAAAACGGCAGTATCTGTATAAAAAACAAAAATATTTCAGCCGATTCCTCTTTATATGAAGTCTGTAAAAACAAAATATTCTATATCCCGCATATCCTTTCCGTGCATCATATGTTTGCCCATATGTTTTTCCGTGAAACCGGTTTACAGCCCGGATTTATCGGAAAAGGGAATCCGGATCTTCTTTTTGAAGTGGTTCCGCCGGTAAAAATGCCCGAATTTATGGAAAAAAATCCGGAATCCTGCGGATTTATGGTGGCCCAGCCCATCGGGGCCAAAACCGTCCGTGAGGGAACAGGAGAACTTCTGTTTCTTTCCGGTGAGATATGGAACCGTCACCCCTGCTGCGTGGTGGTTATGCAGGAAGACATCGTAAACAGGTATCCGGATGCCGTGTATGAACTGACAGATATGCTGGTGCAGGCCGGAATGTATATTCAGAAAAATCCGGATATTTCAGCCGGAATTGCCGCTGATTTTCTGGATCCGCAAAAAAAACTGGGCATAAATCAGCAGGTTCTGAAAAATGTTTTATGTGAAACGGACGGAATAGAAACGGATGATCTGTATCCGCTTTTGGAAGACCTGGATAAAATTCAGAGATATATGAGTAAGGAAATGGGAATCGGCAGCATCATTGATCTGGAAAAATTTGTGGATATACGCTTTGCAGATGAAGCCTGTCCAAAGTATGAAACAGAGAGAAAAAAATCTGTAAACAGAGATATGGCCTCTGTTATTCAGAGAGCAGAAAACAGGATAAAAGCATAGTATCGGGGAAGGGGCGGGGGGGCGGTGTCAGGTGTCAGGTGTTCGGTGTCAGGTATTCGGTGTCAGGTGTTCGGTGTCAGGTGTTCGGTGTCAGGGGTCAGGGGTCAGGTGTATTAAAACCCCCTCCCGACCTCCCCCGCCGGGGGGAGGAAAAGGCTTAAGGCAACAGTATTGCCCCTGATGGAAGGGGCCGGGAGAGGGTGAAAACGGATATTCATTTATTACATAAGAAAGGATAAACATCATGGGATCGCTTCAGGAAAAACTCAAAAACGATTTGAAAATTGCCATGAAAGAAAAAAATGATGAGAAAAAGAATACCATCCGGATCATTATGGGGGAATTCGGAAGAACGGATAAAAAAGAACTGCCCGATGAGGAAGTGATCCCCATTCTGAAAAAACTCATCAAATCCGAAAAAGAGACATTGGAAAGAACCGGCAAAAAAGAGGATTCTCCTTTTATCCGCATTATTGAAGATTATCTGCCGAAAATGGCCTCCGAAGAAGAAATCCGTAACTGGATTCAGGCCAATGTGGATTTTTCCCAATACAAAAACAAAATGCAGGCCATGCGGGAAATTATGCAGCATTTCGGAGCCGGAGCGGACGGCAATACAGTAAAAACGGTTTTGCAGGGCATGTGAACCGCTTTGCAAAGAAACGCAAAAGTTTTTTCCCTTCTCTTGCTTTTCCCCCGGATTTGTGCTTTATCCGCAACAAATTTTGGAAAACGGACAGAACATTCCCCACTGACTGTAAAACCTTAAAAGATAATCCGGGTTTTCACCTGCAGGCATACATTGCTGATTTTTTGCTCCGGCAGCTTTTGGGAGTGTGCAACTGCCTGATTTTCCTTTAGTATCCCAGCAGGTGGCAGCCAGGGTTTACGAGATACGGATTTATGAACCAGGAACATATTGTAAAAATTGCTGCGGAATCGGAACTGGAACCGGCCCGGGTGGGGGCTGTTGCCGCACTTTTGGAAGAAGGGGCCACCATTCCCTTTATTGCGCGCTACCGGAAAGAGGTCACCGGCAGTCTGGATGAAGTGCAGCTTGCGGAAATCCGGGACAGTCTGCACCGACTGGCAGAACTGGATACCCGCCGGGAGGCTGTTCTCAAATCCCTGGAACATCACGGTCATCTGACAGATGAACTCAAAGAAGCTGTGGATGCGGCAGAAACAATGGCCAAACTGGAAGATATTTATCTTCCCTATAAACCCAAACGCCGGACCAAGGCCACCATTGCCAGGGAAAAGGGCCTGGAACCTTTGGCCCTTTCCATTCTGGAACAAAAGGGTAGGGATCCCCATGCAGCGGCTGCGGATTTTGTTGACCCGGAAAAAGAAGTGCTGACCGCGGACGACGCGCTGGAGGGCGCTCGGCATATTATTGCGGAAATCATCAATGAGGATGCGGACACCCGTGCAGCCCTGCGGGAACTTTTTGCTGCCCGTGCCAAATTTAAAAGCAGTGTGGTCCCGGATAAAGAAACAGAAGGATCTGTATTCAAAGATTATTTTGAATGGGAAGAACCGGTCACATCCGCACCTTCCCACCGTATTCTGGCCATGCGCCGGGGGGAAAAAAAGGATATTCTCAACCTGAACATCGCGCCGCCCGAAGAAGAGGCCCTGGATGCCATCCGCTCCCGTTTTCTCAAAGGAAACGGGGATGACACTCAGCAGGTGGAACTGGCCATTCAGGACTGTTACAAGCGGCTTTTGTCCCGCTCCATGGAAACAGAAATCCGTCTGTTCACCAAAGAAAGAGCCGATGCCGAAGCCATCCGGGTCTTTGCCGAAAACCTGCGGGAACTCCTGCTGGCCCCGCCCCTGGGTGCCAGACGGGTCATGGGGGTTGATCCCGGTTTCCGCACCGGCTGTAAAATTGTCTGCCTGGATCGCCAGGGAAAACTGCTGCATCACGACACCATCTATCTGCATCAGCCGGAAAAATCCGCGGAGATGATAAAAAAACTCTGCCAGGCATTTCAGGTGGAAGCCATTGCCATCGGCAACGGCACAGCCGGCCGGGAAAGTGAAAAATTTATGAAAGAAATCGGTCTGCCCTCTGCCATACAGATTGTCATGGTCAATGAAAGCGGCGCATCGGTATATTCGGCCTCGGAAGCGGCCAGAGAGGAATTTCCCCATCTGGATCTCACGGTGCGCGGTTCTGTTTCCATCGGGCGCCGTCTCATGGATCCCCTTTCGGAACTGGTGAAAATTGATCCCAAATCCATCGGTGTGGGACAGTATCAGCATGATGTGGATCAGACGGCTTTACGGCAGTCCCTCGACGATGTTGTCATCAGCTGCGTCAATGGTGTGGGGGTGGATGTGAACCGGGCCAGTATGCAGCTGCTTACCTATGTATCGGGCCTGGGGCCCCAGCTTGCCAAAAATATCGTGACCTACCGGGATGAAAACGGACCTTTCAGAAACCGCAAAGAAGTCAGAAATGTAAAACGATTAGGCCCCAAGGCATTTGAACAGTGCGCGGGGTTTCTGCGTATTCCGGATGGGGATAATCCCCTGGATGCCAGTGCAGTGCATCCCGAAAGTTACCCCGTTGTCCAACAGATGGCAAAGGACATGGACTGCACCGTGTCGGACCTGATCAAACAGGAGGATCTGCGGAAAAAAATCGAAATCCGCAAATATGTCAATGAAAAAGTGGGGCTGCCCACTTTGCAGGACATCCTGGATGAGCTGGCCAAACCGGGCAGAGACCCCAGGGAAAAATTTGAGACTTTTGCCTTTGCCGGTGGCATAGAAAGAATGGAAGACCTGCGGAACGGCATGAAACTGCCGGGCATTGTCACCAATGTAACGGCCTTCGGCGCGTTTGTGGACATCGGTGTTCATCAGGACGGACTGGTTCATATCAGCGAGCTGGCCGACCGTTTTGTCAAAAATCCTGCGGAAGTGGTGAAAGTCCGCCAGAAAGTCAGTGTTACTGTTCTGGATGTGGACATTGAGCGCAAACGCATTTCCCTTTCCATGAAAAGTGCTCCGGAGCAGGTTTCCACTCCCCCTCCGGAAGGAAGCGGAAAAAAAAGACCGGGGCCGGGCAAAGGAAAAAAAGGCGGCGGGCAGAAAGGCGGACCCAAAAAAGAGGATAAAAACCAGCCTTTTAATAATCCTTTTGCTGATCTTCTGGGGAAAATGAAATCATGAAGGCCGTCATACAAAGAGTCAAAGAAAGTTCTGTTTCGGTGGAGGGGAAAGTTGTGGGGCGCATCGGCAAAGGTCTGCTGGTCCTCCTGGGAGTGGCCGAAGAGGATGGGGAAAAACAGGCGGATTTTCTGGTGGAAAAAATTATCCGCCTGCGGATTTTTGAGGATAAAGAAGGCAAAATGAATCTCTCCCTTGCAGATACCGGCGGGGAACTCCTGGTGGTTTCCCAGTTCACCCTGCTGGGAGACTGCCGTAAAGGGCGGCGACCCTCTTTCATCAAAGCCGCCAAACCGGAAAAAGCCGGGCAACTGTATGAATATTTCATCTCGCAGGCCAAAGCAAAGGGAATTTCCGTGCAGACCGGTCAGTTTCGGGCCATGATGGATGTGGCCCTGATCAATGACGGACCGGTGACACTGATTGCAGAAAGCCCCGGCTGAAAACCTGTCCGAAAACCTCCGATGTCCGGGATTTCTTTTTAATCTCGTTCCCCCGCTTACAACTCTGCTAAGGAAGTCGTAATGACTTCCCTGGCAGGGATAATTGATTATCCTCCGGAAAAATCAAAGGGAATATTGACTGAAGACCTCCGGGGTTTCCGGAACCCCGGAGGTCTTGTGAACAGATGATTTTATAATTCAATTCTGGTTCCCAGAACTTCCAGAAATTTTGCCAGCCATTGGGGATGGGCGGGCCAGGCAGGGGCAGTGATGAGTTTTCCGTCACTGAGGGCCTGATCCACAGGAATCTCTGTATAATTTCCTCCTGCGCAGTTCACATCCGGGCCGACAGCAGGATATGCGGTACAGGTTTTTCCTTTAAGCACACCTGCCGCCGCCAGTACCTGTAAACCGTGACAGATTGATGCTATGGGCTTGTCCGTTTCGGCAAAATGCCGGACAATGTTCAGCACTTCCGGATTCAGGCGGATATATTCCGGTGCTCTTCCCCCGGGAATCAGCAGTGCATCATAATCCGCTGCTTTGATTTCAGCAAATGCCGCGTTCAGGGTAAAATTATGCCCCGGCTTCTCGCTGTATGTCTGATCTCCTTCAAAATCATGCACTGCGGTGCGCACAATGTCCCCGGCCTTTTTACCGGGGCATACGGCATGAACCGTGTGCCCCACCATCTGCATGGCCTGAAAGGGAACCATCACTTCATAATCTTCCACATAATCGCCCACCAGCATCAAAATTTTCTTTGCAGCCATAAAAACCTCCTCATTCACCCTTCACCATTTAACATTCAACATTCAGCAGATCGAAAAGTTTCCGCACTCCGGGACAGCCGTAAAACCGTATCCGGGGGAAACTTTCCGATCTGCTGAACATTCATTATCCACCCCCCGCCCAAAACCTCATCCCCCTGATAAAAAACCGCACCCTGCCCCGGTGTAACCGCGGGATGCGGGCTTTCAAAGCGCACGATTGCATCTGTGACAGATTCCGGAAATACTGTCGCGGGGACGGCCAGGTGACGGTAGCGGACTTTCACCTGCACCGGCAAGGGGGCGGCAGAAGAAGGCGGACAGATCCAGTGCAGACCGGTGACACGGAACTCCGGAGTGTACAGTTCTTTTTTAAAACCGACGATGAGACGGTTGTTTTTTTTGTCCAGTGCAAGTACATAATAAGGTTCCGAAGCCGGACAGCTGATTCCCCTGCGCTGTCCCACAGTAAACAGATGCAGACCCTGGTGTTCACCGATTTTTTTACCGGATCTGTCTGTAACAGGACCGGGTTCGGGGGAAAAACCCGCATATTTTTCCAGAAAATCCGGATAGGAGTCTTTGATAAAACAGATGTCCTGACTTTCTTTCTGCGTGACAGGTGTCAGCCCTTTTTCAGCGGCCAGTCTGCGCACCGTTTCCTTTGTCATATCTCCTAAGGGAAAACAGGCCGATGCCAACTGCTTTTGGGAAAGAAAGGCCAGAAAATAGGACTGATCTTTCCGGAAATCCGCGGCTTTCCGCAGCATATATCTGCCGGAGGGAGCAGCCGATACACGGGCGTAATGGCCGGTGGCAAGCCTTTCCGCCCCCAGTTTGCGGGCAAAAGAAAGGAGACTGCCGAATTTGATTAAAGAATTGCATAGCAGGCAGGGATTGGGAGTCCGGCCTTTGCGGTAGGTACGGACAAAATAATCCACCACTTTTTTACGGAAATCCTCCCGGCAGTCGGCAGTTTCCACCCGAATCCCCATCTCTTTTCCCATTTTCTGCACATCTTCGGGAGAGACAGATGAAAACCCGCTGAGAAAATGAATTCCCAGCGGCTTATGCCCTTTTTCCTGCAAAATACGGGCTGCCGCAAGGGAATCAATCCCCCCGCTGAGGGCAACGGCAGTGCGTTTCATGAATCAAAAAACAGCTGACTTGTCGGACGGACACGCATGACACGGGAAGGGCAGGCCGGTACGCAGAGTTCACAGACACTGCATTTTGCCTTGTCAAATACAATGGACATTTCCGGCCGTTTTACATACAAAGCAGCGGTGGGACAGACCGCGGTGCAGGCCCCGCAGTGGGTGCATCTGTCTTCCATGCGCCGGACTTCATGCTGGGAATTTGTCACCTGCACCCCCTGATCTTTGAGATAACGGACTCCTTTTTTAAAATTTTTCTTTTCCCCGTAAAGTTCCAGCACCATAATGCCTTCTTTGCGGGGCAGAATTTCGGCATTCAGGATATTGAATGTCAGATCATATTCCCGCACCAGATGGCAGACCAGCGGTTTCTGGGCCACGTCACGGGAAAAACGAAGAACCAATATTTTGGAATACATGGAAGACCTCCGAAAAATACTTTATTTTTGAGTTAAAACGTAATACTTTAATAATATGCGAAAGACATGTCAACTGTAACATGAATACTTCCGGAAAAAATGAAGGTAACATCATGAACCGTTTTGCCTATCTGACAACCGGCTGGGCTGTAAAGGCCCTTTCCGGTATGTCCAAAGCCCGTATCCGGATTCACGGTGCCGAAAATATCCCCGCAGGCGCGGTGATTTATGCGGTCAACCATTTTACCCGTATGGAAACCCTCATCCTGCCCAGTTATATTTATGAACTCACGGATGGCACACCCGTATGGTCTCTGGCCGATTATACCCTGTTCAAAGGGGGGCTGAAAAATTATCTGGAAAAGGTGGGGGCAGTTTCCACCCGTGCCCCGGACCGGGATCTGCTGATGGTGAAGACCCTGCTTGCCGGTGAGGCCTCCTGGATTATTTTTCCCGAAGGCCGGATGGTGAAAAGCAAAAAGGTATTTGACAAAGGGCGTTTTATGATAGCCTCTGAAAAGGGAAGGCATCCGCCCCATACAGGTGTGGCCACCCTGGCCCTTCGCACGGAATTTTACCGGCAGCGTCTGGGGGAAACGGCCCGGTCTTTTCCGGAAGAGGCCGGACGTCTGGCAAAACTTTTTCAGATATCCTCCATTGCGGAAATACTGAAAAAAAATACCTGCATCGTCCCGGTCAATATTACCTACTATCCCATGCGGGCGCGGGAAAACATCCTGAGCCGGCTGGCCGTCTCTTATGTGGAAAATATCAGCGACAGGGCAGTGGAGGAAATTATGACCGAGGGAACCATGCTTTTGTCGGGAGTGGATGTGGATATCCGCTTCGGACCGCCTATTTATATCCGGAAATTTTTGGAACATCCCGCGGTGCGCAAAGATATCTGTTCCGGGCGGGAAATCGGTTTTGACGACAGACTTTCTTCGGAAAAGCACCTCCGCAAAGCGGCCCGGAAGATTATGCACCGTTATATGACCTCCATTTACCGCATGACAACGGTGAATCACGACCATCTTTTTGCTTCCCTTCTGAAATACATGCCCTTTCGCAAATGCAACCCGGATGATCTGTGCCGCAGGGTTTTTCTCATCGGCTGCGGAATTGAAAAAAGCGGTGTATTTCTGCATGACAGTCTGCACAGCGATCAGATATCCCTGCTCACAGATGATTCTTACCATAAATTCAGGGATTTTATGGATGTTGCCCTGGATAAGGGCGTACTGGGCGAAGAAAACGGGGTGCTGAAAAAGCAGAAAAAATCTTTTTCTTCTGTTTTTGATTTTCATCAGGTCCGCATCGGCAATCCTTTGACTGTCATGGCAAATGAAACCGAACCACTTGATATTTTACAGAAAAAAATCCGCAGAACCGCCCGGCTCCCTGCCTGTCTTATCCGGCAGAAAACCTTCCGTTTTCTTTTGCACCGGGCGCTGACAGAATTTGACAATGATTATGAGGCATTTTTTGCAGAAGGGGAATCCCGGGCCAAAGAAGTGGGATGCCCCTTTCTGAGGAAGGGAAAAAAGAGGGATACCGGTTTACTGCTGATTCACGGATACATGGCCGCCCCCCTGGAAATGGCGGATCTGGCCGTTTATCTGGGCAAAGAGCAGTATTCGCTCTTTGTTCCCCGGCTCAGAGGGCACGGCACTTCCCCCGAAGATTTGGCAGGCCGCACTTACAAAGACTGGATTGCTTCCGCAGATGCCGGTTACGCGCTGCTCCGCACCCTGTGCAGACGTATCATCATCATCGGTTTTTCCACGGGAGCGGCCATTGCTTTGGAGCTGGCCTCCCGTATCCGGAAGGTGGAGGCCGTGGTTGCGGTCTGCCCCCCGCGCAGACTCCATGATCTGTACCTGAAAAAAAGTCTGGCAAAGGATATATGGAAACGGCTGCTGGAAAAAGTACGCAAAGAACGGACAGAAGAAAAAGAATTTATTGAAAATACGCCCGAACATCCCCATATCAGCTATCATCGCAATCCGGTGGAGGGTATCCGCGAAATTGAGCTGTTTATGGATGAACTGGAACCGCAGCTCCCGCGCATATCTGTTCCGGCGCTGGTGCTGCATTCTGTCCGGGATCCGGTTTCGGATCCGGAAGGATCAAAGCGGATTTATGAAATGCTGGGTTCTGTGCAGAAAGAATATGTTCTGTTTAATTTCGACCGCCACAATATTCTTTCCGGGCAGGGTTCCCAAAGGGTGCATCAGCTGATCGGGGCTTTTATCCGGAGTTTTTCATCCTGATACACCCTTTTCATAAAAAGCGGGAAGAGGTGCATCCCGTCCCCCCCTGCCCCTTTGAACCCGCATTTCACCTGTCTTTGCAACACCTTGAAAATCAAACCGGTTGTTCAGCAGTTTTTTGCATACCCGAAAAACTGATGACCCGTAAAAAGTCAGATTTTTGAAAATCACTGTTAATAATATCAGTATATTAATGTGTATTAAAACCTGATTTTCCGACTTTTTATGAGATCATCAGGAATTGGATTCAATAAATTCAGATTGCCGGAGCGCAAAAAGCAAAATACGGGATTGAATAGCGGACAGCGGGAAATTTCTGCGGGAAAGCAGATAAAAACTTGCATATATGAAAAGATTCGGATAAACAGTAGCACAGGCCTCATCCTTTGGAATTGTAATGCAGGAGAATGAATGGGATTTCCGAAAGTATTTATCAGGATCATCGGGACAGATGAATGTCCTCTGTATAAGGTTGGCGATGAGTTCAAACTCTCGGGCCAGAGTCTGCTGTCTCCTTACGGCAAAGCAGCCTGCCTGATTCTGGTCAGAGATATTACCGACGTGCTCATCAAATACGAATGCGTGGAACATGATTCCAGATATGTGTTTGACTGCAGCGGATGTACCGGCATTGCCCGTCTGGAATACAACAAAGAAACAGATGCACTGGACCGGAAAAATGAAGAAAAAGACAGGGGTGAAGTATATGCAATTGCCAGCTCCCTGAGCAATTATTCTTTTTTTCAGACCTTTGACGAAGAAGGTATCCGGCAGCTCATTTCCATGCTTAAGACAGCGCAGCACAAAGCCGGGGAAATAATTCTGCGCAAAGGGGAACCGGGAAAAAACCTCTATATTATTGCTTCCGGAAAAGTGGAAGTGCTGGCAGAAGACGGCATCCGAATTGCCGTACTGGGAAAAGGGGAAGTATTCGGAGAAATGAGCCTGCTCAGCGGCGATCCGGTCAATGCCACGGTCAAAGCTGTTACCCCCCTGACACTGCTTTATCTGAACGGAAAATATTTCCGGGAAATACTAAACAAATCCTCCTCCATCCAGATTTTTATCACCCGGATGCTGGCCCGGCGCATTGCCAATGCAAATGTTATCCGATCCAGGGAATTTGCTTCGGGCATTACCGGAAATCTCAGTGAAATTCCGCCTTCGGAAGTTTTTCAGACCCTTCATCTCAACCAGAAAACCGGTGTACTGATTCTGAAACTGCCCCGGGGACTGGCCGCTGCCACTTTCCGGGGGGGGGAGCTGATCCGCGCCAAATGCGGTGAAAAAGAGGATAAAGAGGCTTTTTTTGCAATACTGAAAGCAAGGGAGGGACGCTTTAAATTCAATCCCGAACTGCCGCCCGAAGAAAAACGGCGGCATCCCATCGGAAACTTTATGAAACTGCTCATGGAAGGAACCAAAAATGCCGGATGACTGTCCGGATCAAGGTTGACAAGAAGCAGCCCGAATACTATAATTCCTATATTTTTGTTTTGTATAAATTATGAATTGCTTTATACGGATTTTTCTGAGGTCTGTATGTGAATTTTTATTGAAGAAAGGAATATCTCATGGCAGAAGGCGTAATGGAAATAGATGACAGTGGTTTTGACGCAGAGGTTTTACAATCGGATCTGCCGGTACTGGTGGATTTCTGGGCTCCCTGGTGCGGCCCATGCAAAGCCATTGCTCCCACAGTGGAAGCCCTGGCCAAAGAATACGGCGACAAAATCAAATTTGCCAAATGCAATGTGGATGAAAACCCCATTACTCCCGGCAAATTCGGTATCCGTGCCATTCCCACTTTGATTTTTTTCAAAGACGGCGCGGTTGCCGAGCAGATTACCGGCATGGTTGCAAAGGCAAAACTGGAAGAGGCCATCAATAAAGTACTCTGAAAACGGGTCTGAGGAATCAGAAAATGGCAGATACAGATTATGATCTGGTAATTATGGGCAGCGGACCGGCCGGACTGACCGCGGGGCTGTATGCTGCCCGCGCCCGGATGAAAGTGGCAATTTATGAAAAAAGCCTTCCGGGCGGACAGGTGCTGACGACAGACTGGATAGAAAACTATCCGGGCTTTCCCGAAGGTATCAGCGGAACCGAACTGACGCAGCGGATGACGGATCAGGTGCGGCATTTCGGTCTGGATATTCAGAGCGACGAAGTATTGTCAGCGGATCTCTCCGGCGGGGTGAAAGAAATTCAGCTGAGTGAAAAAACAGTCCGGACACACAGTCTGATTATCGCCACAGGTGCTTCTCCCAGAAAGCTGGGGATTCCGGGGGAAGACCGCTTTTTCGGCAAGGGTATTTCTTCCTGTGCCACCTGTGACGGACCTTTCTGCAGGGATAAAGTCGTTGCTGCTGTGGGCGGCGGAGACACGGCGGTTCAGGAAAGCGTATATCTGACCAGATTTGCAAAAAAAGTCTACCTTATCCACCGGCGGGATGAATTCCGGGCCGAGAAAATTCTGCAGGAAAGGGCTATGGCCAGTGATAAAATTGAAATCCTTCTGGATACAGTTGTTACGGGGGTAAACGGCCTGACCCATCTGGAAAGCATTCATACCCGCAATCTCAAAAGCGGTGAAAACGCGAAACTGGCAGTGGATGCTTTTTTTGTCTGGATCGGTATTTTGCCCAATACCGAATTTCTGGGAGACGCGGCGGAACCGGAAAGAGATGAATACGGTTTTATCCGGACCAATGAACGGATGGAAACTTCCGTGCCGGGGGTTTTTGCCGTGGGGGATGTACGCAGCACACCGCTCCGGCAGATTACTACTGCTGTGGGAGATGCAGCCATTGCCGCGGCCTCGGCAGAACATTATGTGGTAAATTTATAAAGGCCCGGGAATGTTTTTCTGCTTTCCGCCCGCTTTCCGAAAGTTCCGCTTATGATGATCTGTCCGGAATGATCTGTCCGGAATGATCCGTCCGGAATGATCCGTCCGTAATGATCCGTCCGGATGATCCGGAACTGAATTCCGGACTTCCGGTCTCACTTTTATTTGCAATGGTTTACAATTATTATTAAAAAACAGATGAAAAAATCTTTGTATTTCATTTTTGTATTCCTTTTCACCTTATCCGGATGCGCATGGTTTCAGTCGGCGGAAGAAAAGCCCTCGCAGGAACTGGTCAGCGACGGTATGGAAGCCTTTGAAAGCGGTGATTACCGTAAGGCTGTCGGATCCTTTGAAAAACTCAAAGACTGGTATCCTTTCAGCAAATATGCCATTCTGGCCGAGCTGAAAATAGCGGATTCCCATTATTATCTGAAAGAATATGAAGAGGCCATATATGCATATGAGGAATTTGAAAGCCTTCATCCCCGCAATGAGGCCATCCCCTATATCATTTACCAGATTGGGAACTGTTATTTTGAACAGATGGACAGTGTTGACCGGGATCAGCATGTTGTCCGAAAAGCACTGGAAACCTATCGCCGTCTGATAAAACAGTATCCGGATGACAAATATGCGGCCAAAGCCCGGACCCATATCCGGGAATGTCTGAAAAGTCTGGCCGGTCATGAATTTTATGTCGGGATGTTTTACTACAAAAACAAAGAATACAAACCGGCAATCCAACGCTTTAAAACAGTTCTTTCCGATTATCCTGATGTGGGAATTCACCAGAAGGCACTCCGTTATATTGCAATTTGCGAGAAATTACTGCAGGAAGAGAAAAAGGAAGACTGATACAGGCTGTCTGCACTTCATTATATTTGATGAACCCGTAAAAAATCCGAATTTCAGATTTTCTGTGATTCCGGTTTTCACCTGAATGACGGGGTTTTTGACTTTTTACCGATCATCATATTTGGAAATAGGCAAATCCGCTGATTTTTTCTGTAGGGCCGCATTGCATACGCCCTTTAGTCTGAATTATTCACAAATTCAGTAGATCGAAAACTTTCCGGAGGAGTGCAGAAATTGTATTTCTGCACCGCTGAACATGGGTAAAACGGAGCGTTTTCTGCCGGGCATTCATGCAAAAATACAATTTTTGCACTCCGGGAACCGTTCTGAAACCGGTCGGCGGAAAACTTTTCGATCTGCTGAAATTCACTTTTTGCTGTAAATTCAGGATATGCCAAAAAAACGGGTTGCAAAGCCGTTTTTCTGAATTCTTTTGTTTATCAGTAATATATCCTTATTTTAGCGAAATATATGAATAATGCAGGTTCGGAAATCCGGGGGACGGATTAAAAAAAGCGGTGTACTACAGCCCCTCTTCCGGGTGTATCAGCAAATTTTCAAAAGGATCCACTGTCACGGTTGCTTCCGGCGGAATGACAATGGTGGAGGTGTATTCTGTGATAATGGCCGGACCTTTGATCCTGTTGCCGCATTGCAGATATTTTCTGGCAACGATTTTTGTCTCTTCTTCCCTTCCATCAAATATCACCTGCCGCTTTCCGGGAAATGCTTTATCTGAAGGATTTTCCCCGGCACTGCTTTTTTTCCGGAATACCGGTTTTTCCGGCATACCCCGCATCCGGAGCCGGATATTGACCACTTCGGCTGCTTTTTCCCGGTTGCAGTATCCGTAGGTTTTTTCATGGAGTGCATGGAAACTTTCTCGATAATCCGCAGTCATGGGGACAATAATTTCATAGGACTGCCCCAGATAGCGCATATCCAGGTAATGTTCCGCAATCATCCCGGAAGGAGGAATGCCTTCATCCGCCAGTTCTTTCCGCCCCCGTTCTTCCAAAGGCAGGAAATATTCTCTGATTTCTTTCTCCTTTTCCGGGGAAAGCATGACAGTCCGGGAATAATCTTTGATAACATCGGCCATGAGCATACCAGTGGCCGAAAGAATGCCGGGGTTTTTGGGAATCAGCACCCGGGGAATACCGAGCAGTTTTGCCAGAAAAACAGCATGAAGTCCCCCGGCCCCGCCAAAAGCCAGCAATGTAAATTTGGCAGGTTCAAATCCCCTTTCCACAGAAATCACCCGGACGGCCCTCTCCATAGTCGTATTGGCAACCGCAAGGATGCCTTCGGCCAGTTCCACGGCTGTCAGTCCCATTTCCCTGGCTGTTTTTTCAAAGTGAAAATCTGTTTTTTCCCGGTGCAGATGCATATTACCTCCCAGGAAATTTTCGGGAACCAGCCGCCCCAGGCGCAGATTGGCATCGGTAACGGTGAGCCTCTCCCCTTTTCCGTAACAGACAGGCCCGGGATCTGCCCCCGCGCTTTCCGGCCCCACTTTCAGGGAACCGCCCGCATCCATAAAGGCAATGGAACCGCCGCCTGCCCCGACAGTATGAATGTCAATCATGGGAACCTTTACCGGGTAATGGTCTATATGGGATTCCAGGGTCAGGGGAAGACTGCCGTCAATAAGAGAGACATCCGTTGATGTACCGCCCATGTCAAAGGTGATGATATGCCCATACCCGGCCATTTTTGCAATTTCAAACGCGCCCACCGCGCCCCCGGCCGGGCCGGAAAGAATGGTACGCACAGATTCACTTTTGGCCGTGGCTGCAGAAATGCTCCCTCCGTTGGACTGCATAATCCGCAGGTGTTTCTGCCCAATGCTGTCGGCAATACGGGAAATATATTTTTCCATTTTGGGAACCACATAGGCATTGATAATGGTGGTGGATGTCCGCTCAAATTCCCGAAATTCGGAAAGGATTTCATGGGACAGGGAAAAGGGGATGCCGGACGCGGCCAGGGCCTTTCCCAGCATTTTTTCATGCCGGGGATTTTTAAAGCAGAAAAGAAAAGACACGGCAACGGATTGCGCGCCCATGCTTTTTATTTTTTCCAGCACGGAAAGGATTTCCTTTTCATCCGCATCTTCCAGAATCCGCCCTTCCTTATCCACCCGGCAGGCAATGCCGAAACGCAGTTCCGGTGGAACCAGGGGAGGATTTTTGCGATAGGCCGGATCATAGAGACGGGTGCGGTTCTGACGGCCGATTTCTATAATATCTTCAAAACCGCGGTTGCTGATGAGTGCGGTTTTCGCCCCTTTTTTTTCCAGAATGGCATTGGTGGCCACTGTGGAACCGTGGATTACCCGGATGTCCTGCTTTTTTGTGATATGACGGATTCCTGCCAGAACAGCCTCTGCGGGATTTGCCGGAGTTGAGAGATGCTTAAAAACCCCCCAGCCCTTCTCATCCTTATAAATAAAATCTGTAAACGTGCCGCCGGTATCCACACCGATAATCATCATAACATATCCTCCGATAAAGGAATTTCCCCCTGTATCCCGCGCCTCATAAATTTTTTTTGCAAACCTTTGATGAGCCGAAAAAAGTCGGATTTTTGAAAATCGCTGTCAGTAAAATCAGTTTATTCATGTGTATCAAAACCTGACTTTCCGATTTTTTATGAGATCATCAATGTGTTAGGCGATTTCCGAATATGAATGTACCGTCTCTGAAGGAGTCACAGACGGAAAGTCTGTGATTGGACTGTCATTTGCCGGACACTGCCAAATTTTCAGTTCGGTACTCCTCCGGTATTATTTTTTTCGGAAATCACCTTAATACCTTCCCCTTTCCCAGGGGGACTTTCATCAGAATTTATGACTGCCTGGCCTGTCTGTATCCGCAGCGGAAATTCAGTTTTTTGATAAAACACAGTTTTCCCGCTTTTTTCCGCTTCAATCGCCTGTTCGAATATTCTTCTGCCCCCTGATACTGTTATCACAGAACCATTCTGTCTGACAACAACTTAGGGATTCCCCAAAAAACAAAATACCCGTTTTTTTATCCGGAACATGCTGGGGCAAACCCTGTTTTCGCCTCTGCGGATGGGCGGATTATTTATTGGAAATTCCCTTAGCCTGCATTATTCATACGTTGTAGTGCTCTGTCAACGTTTAAATGACGGGTTAAACCACTCATGCAGGGGCGTACTGCATAGGCCCCGGTTCTGCGCCGGGCGGGCCTGTGCAGTACGCCCCTGCAGATAATGTCACCCGTCATTTTAATGTTGACAGAACAGTAGTCCCTATCGTGTTTAAGAAAATAATTTTGGGATTTTCTTGCAGGTTGGGGTGCAATGGCATTAAGTTAAGACTCCCCTCCCCTGAGGGAGGGGCCGGGGGAGGGTGTAAACGTCATTAATTACAAAGCCCTGCTTCCCCCTCCCCTAACCCCTCCCACCGGGGGAGGGGGATTTTTGGCTTAATATAATGGCATTGGGTTGGGGTGAGGAACAAGCCCCGGCAGATTCAGTATGCCGGGGTTCACTGCGTTCACCCCAACCTGCCCCAAAGCAATTATCTTAAACACTATAGGAGATAAGCTGCTGATTATTTTGCTTATACAAAAATACGGCTTCAAAACTCAGTTTTTTGTGTCTTCCTGTATTTACCCCTACAACGTCAATTAGCCATGTCTCATAAAATTTGCGTATTCCAAAGGATTTTATGAGATATAAATCTGTGCAGAACAGACTGACAGAAATGATTGCCGGATATAATCTCATAAATATGCTTTGTTACAG
>JAABRU010000314.1 GCA_011390755.1 Desulfobacteraceae bacterium
CACTCGTTCCCAAACTCCTGTTTGGGAACGCAGGGGGGCAGGCTCACGCCTGCCGTAACCGCAGCGGGAAGCAGGAGCTTCCGGGCCCCCGGTTCCCAAGCCGGAGCTTGGGAACCAGAAAAAATGGAAAGTTATTTCGTACCGATTCCTTAGAAGCTGTTTTAAAAATATCCTCCCGTAATATCCCCTGAGCATAATTTAACCACATCTCATTTAAAATGAGGTCTCAGAGATATTTATGAGATACAGTTCCGTACGGAATATGTTGCAGCAGGCAATTATCAGATATTATCTCATATAAATTTGCTTTTACCATGTTTTATATCGGGATAAAACCAAATATCATGGCAAAATCATAATGAGAGAATATTTTTTAAACAGATTCTAATGCATTGTTTCACTTAAAATTGTGAATTGAATTCCCGGCTTTTCAAGGAATTTAGTCATTTTGCATACACAATTTTAGCTGAAACAAAGCACTAAGATGTTCTGCCAGTTTTTGGAAAAAGAAAATTGATGAATCGGTAAAAAGTCAGATTCCCAAAAAATGATGTAAATAAAATCAGAGTGTTAATATGTATCAAAACCTGATTTTCGGACTTTTTACGAATCCATCAAAATTGGGACAGCGGAATACAGGGCCTGTGCGGTGCGGATTGATAAAACAGGATGATGCTGTAAAAACTCACTATACGAGACAAAAAATTTTTTGATTTTTTGGATAATTTTTAATATCAAATAGTTATCCTTATATATCCAAAACGGTCAGATTTAATAATATCAAAAGGGTAGAAATTTTTGTCCTGTACAGTGGTAAAAACTCTTAAACTCTATCATTCCGGTCAAAGCCCTACTCCACAACGCTCCGGAAACAGAGAATTTTACCTTCCTTCCAAAACAGAACTTCCGGAAACATCAACCCGGCCTTTGCAGGGACGAAAAAATTTCCGTCTTTGCAAAGGCCTGACAATTTTTTTGAGAATTTCTTTCAAATTCCTTTCTGCCGGATCCTGCCCTGCCGGAAAAAACTTATCCGCGGGTTTTCTGTACACTGACGGATAAGGTTTTTCAGGCAGAACGGGACTTCACTGAATAATGCTTGACGAACTGAATACACAATGCCTATATTAATGAATGGGTAAAAAATCAGTCAGGACAGATTTGCTGATGGGGCAGATCCGCTGATTTTCAAGGGACAATGCTGTTGAAGTAAGTTCGGAGGAGTGCTGAACTTACAGTTTAGCACGTCCCTGCAGACTGCAGGTTTGGCACTCCCGGAGTGCTGAACTTACAGTTTAGCACGTCCCTGCAGACTGCAGGTTTGGCACTCCCGGAGTGCTGAACTTACAGTTTAGCACGTCCCTGCATTTGCTAAACTGAAAGTTCAGCACTCCTTCGCGGGGCCTGCCAGACTGTAAGTTTGGCACTCCTCCGGTTTTCAGGCCGCATAAGACAGGTTATTTATGAATACAGATGTGCAGGAAATATTCAATATACCGAAAATCCAGTCAATTACAGATGCTTTATATGCTGCCACCGGCATTACCTCCGCCATTATTACAACAGAAGGAGAAATACTGACCGGGTCCGGATGGCAGGATGCCTGCACCCGCTTTCACAGAAAGAATCCGGAGGCCCTAAAAATCTGCCGGAAAAGCGATACCATGATCCGGGACGGACTGCTGCACGGAGAAAAAAGAATTGTTTACCAGTGCCCCCACGGACTGACAGATGCTGCGGCCCCCATCATTGTGGAAGGCCGGCATATTGCCAACTGCCTCACCGGACAGTTTCTGTTTCACCGGCCAAATGCAAAAGACCTGCGTTTTTTTGAAAAACAGGCCGATATCTACGGTTTTGACAAAAAAGCCTATATGGATGCCATTCTGCGACTGCCGGTTGTCCCGAAAGAACGGATTACTTCCATTCTGGATTTTCTTTCCGGATTCGCGGAAATAATCGCGGAATCCGGATACACCCATCTGCAGAACAGACGCTATGCAGAAAAACTGAAACAGTCCCATGACAGACTGGAAAAACAGGTTTCAGAACGCACCGAATCGCTTCAGAAAAGCAATTGCGAACTGAAAAAGGAAATTGAACAGAGAAAAAGAGCCGAAGCGGTTCTGTCAACAGAACGGCTTAAAATTTTCAATCTCCTAAACAGTCTGCCTGCATTTATTTATCTGCAGAGAGCGGATTACAGCATTGCTTTTGCCAATCAGAAATTCAAATCCCTTTTCGGAGATGAGCCGGGCCTTCCCTGCTATAAACGGATACAGAACAGGGATAGCCCCTGTGAACCCTGTCCGACTTTTGAAGTCTTTGCAAACAGAAAGCCTGTTGAATGGGAACGCGAAATCAGAAACGGCAGAACTTACCGGGTGTATGCTTATCCCTTTTATGATCTCAACAGTGAAATGCTGGTTCTGGAAATGGGGATTGACATTACGGATCGGATCCTTGCGGAAAACCGCTTGCGGGAAAGTGAGGAACAGTACAGAAAACTGGTGGACGGCTCACCGGATATCCTTTACCGTTTTTCCAAAGAAAAAGGGGTATTATATGTATCCGACCGGGTGGAAAGCATCCTCGGATATTCAGCGGATTGTCTGATGAAAGATCCCTTTGCCTGGTATCATTCGATTCATCCGGATGATAAAGAAATGGTGGACAGGGTTGCTGCTGAATTCCGGGAAGGAAAACATTTTAAAATCGAGTACCGTATTCAGGATATCAGGGGAAAATGGCACTGGTTTTATGACCGATCCATTGGCAGAGAGGTGGAGGACAATGATATTATTGCGGAAGGTCTGGCCATGGATATCACCGACCGCAAAGAGGCCGAAGAACGCTTTAAGACCTTTTTCACCATGGTATCCGATATCTTCTGCGTCGCGGATATTGACGGTTATTTCCGGCTGATCAATCCGGCTGCAAAGAGAATTCTGGGATACAGTGAAAAAGAACTTCTTTCCAGACCTTATCTGGAATTTGTTCATCCGGATGACAGAAAAAAAACGGTGCAGGTTATTGAGGAGGAACTGGAGCAGGGGGTTACGGTTTTAAACTTTCAGAACCGTTATATCTGCAAAGAAGGAACCGTCAGATGGCTGGAATGGACATCCTCCCCCATCAACGATCAGGGCATTACCTATGCTGTGGCAAGGGACTGCACCGAACGGCTGAAAATGGAACTTGCCCTCAGGGAATCCGAACTCTGGATGCGGAATATTTTCAATGCACTGGAAGAAGCGGTACTGGTGCTTTCCCCCCAAAGAAAACTCATGAATGCAAACCGGGCCGCGGAAGAAATTTTCGGATACGGCGCACAGGAACTTTTTGAAGCCGAGACAGATATTCTGCATGTTGATGAGGCCCGCTATGCGGAATTTGAAAAAAGAATACAGGATGCCTTTGAGCAGGGGCATTCAGCAGAATTTGAATTCACCGCCAGAAGAAAAAACGGGGAGATATTCCCTACGGAGCATACTGTATCCCTGCTCAAAGATGATTCGGACAGAACAGTCGGTATTGTGAGTGTCATCCGTGATATTTCCCAAAGAAAAAAAGCAGAAGAAATTTTGCAGAAGACACTGGCGGATCTGGAACACTCCAACAGGGAACTGGAACAGTTTGCCTATATTGCCTCCCATGACCTGCAGGAACCTTTGCGGGCCATTGCCGGTTTTCTGCAGCTTCTCCAAAACAGATACGGAGAAAAACTGGAGGAAAAAGGCCACCATTATATAAATCGCTCCGTAAAGGCCGCACACAGAATGCAGACCCTGATTAACGATATATTAACACTGTCAAGAGTCAACACCAGAGGTGGAAGTTTTGTTCTTACAGATATGAATGCCGTTCTGGAAAGAACCCTGGAAGAACTGGAACCCGCTGTCCGGAAGGCTGATGCGCATATTTCATATACAAAGCTGCCCTGTGTGGCCGCGGATGCAAACCAGATACAGAGTCTGTGGCAGAATCTGCTGCAGAATGCCCTCAAATACAGGGGGGAACAAAAGATTTTCATTGAAATCGGCTGTGAGGAAAACGGAAATATGCACCGTTTTTATGTCAGGGATAACGGAATCGGCATAGCCCCCAGATTTCATGAACGGATATTCCAGATATTCCAGCGGCTGCACACGGAAAAAGAATATCCGGGTACAGGTCTGGGACTTGCACTCTGCAAGAAAATTGTCGAAAGACACGGTGGTAAAATCCGGGTGGAATCCGAACCGGGAAAGGGTGCCGTGTTTTATTTTACACTAGCAAAGAAATCGGAGTTATTACAGATATGAAACAGGCCCAGGTACTGCTGGTGGAAGACAGCGAGGATGATGTGGAACTGACCCTTGCGGCTTTGGAGGATTCCAAGGTAAAGATGGATATCCATGTGGTTTCCGATGGAATCTCCGCGCTTGAGTTTCTGCGCAATGAAGGGGAGTACCATGAAAAACCCCGGCCGGATCTGATTCTTCTGGATCTGAACCTGCCCATCATGGACGGCCGCGAAGTGCTGAAGGAAATCCGGGATGATCCGGATATTACGGACATTCCCGTGGTTGTTCTTACCACTTCCCAGAACGAAGAGGATATCCTGAAAATGTATAAACTTCATGCCAACTGCTATATATCAAAACCCGTTGATTTCCGGCAGTTTACACAGGTTATCAAACAGATTGAGGGCTTCTGGCTGCAGTTGGTGAAACTTCCGTCCAAAAGAGGGAGTCAAAGAGGAATGCAATGAAAAAAACGATAAATATTCTGATTATTGAAGATAATCCGGATGATGTTTTTTTGCTGCGGGAACTGCTGGAATCATCAGAAGAGGTTCATTTCCGGATCCTGCATGAAGACCGAATGGACAAAGCAGTGGCTGCTGCAAAGCAGCACCCCGTTGATGCTGCCGTCATTGACCTGTCTTTGCCGGACAGCTTCGGTCTTGATACCTTCAGTACTTTTCATGATGCTTTTCCAATGATACCCGTTGTTATTATGACCGGTTCCAAAGATTATGAACTGGCCCTGGAAACCGTAAAAAAAGGTGCCCAGGATTATCTGTTTAAAGGAGAAAATTCCGCAACCGCAATTGTCAGAACCCTGCGCTATGCCATTGAACGTCAGCAGCTGACAACCGAGCTGACAAAGGCAATGGACCAGATCAGACAGCTGAAAGGAATGCTGCCCATCTGTTCCGCGTGCAAAAAAATCCGGGATGACCGGGGTTACTGGAAACGCATAGAGTATTATATCATGGAGCATTCCGATGCAACATTCACCCACAGCATCTGCCCGGAATGCGTACAGGAACTCTACCCGGAACTGTATATAAAATCTGAATGATGCGGTTTTTTTTTCAAAAAGGTCTGAATGTCCGGTAATATCCATCCCATTGAATAAGGTG
>JAABRU010000315.1 GCA_011390755.1 Desulfobacteraceae bacterium
TTCCTGTATGTGAAAGTGACTTTTCCCTGTCCGCACTTTACAATGCGGTAATCGCCTGTTGCGACCTGAAAAACATAACGTGAGAGGTATTTCACCGTATTTTCAGCATTTCCCACGACCTGTACGTTTACATTCCAATCAATGTCCCATACTTCCGCCGGAATCTGACCGTACAGTCCCTCTTTTTTCATCAGGTCCCGGAACTTTGCCCTGTAAATTTCCGACAGGGCCCGCACCGGCAGATAAAAATCAGTGCGGGAGGGATGCCACAGTCCGTCTTCGGAAGACAGGGCCCCGCCGGGCACAATATAATGAACATGCGGATGATACTGCATTATGCGACCCTATGTGTGCAGGACACCGGAGAAACCGGACCGGTCCCCCCCGATATATTTTTCATCACAGGAGAGTTTTTTCAGACTGTCCGAAGAGGCCGCAAACAGTGCCCCGTATCCGGCTTTCTGATGCGGACGCATGAAATCCCGCAACTGCTGCGGCACGGTGAAAGTCACCATAAAATGATGCCCCGGAAGCACCCGTTTCAACTGCTTTTCCGTCCATTGCAGGGCCTTCCGGTGCTGACAGACCGGGCAGTGCCGGTTGCCGCAGGAACGGTAAAAATGATGAACGGTTCCGCGGTCCGGGCAGTCATACACGGTCATGCCGCAGGTTTCTGTTCGGCATGAGATGATGTCATTTATCACTTTCTTATGAACAGACGGCATGTTATCCCCGAACCGTTCTATGTAAGACGGCCCGTATTCAGTGAATATATCCTGTATTGCACTCACGCCCGAATCCTTTCATCATACCGTTGATTACGGAATACGCATCCTCCTGACCTTTCTGTGTCAGATGCAGGTAAACCATGGTGGTTTCGAGTTGTGCATGACCAGGGTATTTCTGAATCACCCGGATATTCACACCGGATTCCAAACCCGGCCCTCCTTTGCCCCGGTGGACATGAATCTGCATCCGGTCCTTATCAGTATCGGACACCTGCAGGAACAGGGCCTCCTGCAGCCGCAGCCCGCAGGCATACACAGTGGTCAGGTATGCATAGTTGTGAAACGTGCGGACATGACGGAGGATGCTGTAAACCTCCTCCCGGCCGGGGACACAGGGAAGACGTCTTTCCTTCTCTGACTTCAGGATGCTGAAAATGTGCCGGTCCCGGCGGATGACATGCCCGTAAAAGAAACGGATGCCGCAGTAACAGATCTTCATGGTGTCCGGAGCCCATCCGCATTCATTCCTCCGGTAAAGGAAATAATCCCGGAGTTCCTCTCCGGTAATCCCATCCGGTTCTTTGCCGAAGTATTCAATGAGCATCCGGACGGCCCGGGCGTAACATTCCTGCGTGCGTTTACTTTTACCGTTAATCTGAAGAGTTTTTACGGTTTCTCCGTACCACTCCGTGCGGAGTACCTCTGCCATAATACATTCTCCTTTTTTAATGGTTGAAAGATGAGGTGTATTATGGCATAAAATAAAAAGATGATGAAATATAAATGAAATCCGGAAGGAAAACAGGGGGACGGACTGATCCCTGCCGCCTTAGCGGCTTACTTGAACCCGGCGCTATCTTTAGGTTAATTGTCAACCCCATATATTGACAATTAACCTGGCAGAAATTGCAAGTTGTGAACCCGGACGCAAAAGGTTTCCGCTCCCTACCGGTCGCTCCAACCTTTTGCGCCGGTTAGCTTGGCGTGTGCGACACGAAGTCGCATAAATATTTGTTATACTTGGATATGATCCATGATATAACCTGATGTTCTGCCATCAGTACCCTACCTGCTGAATAAAGTGCGCAGGGACAGAGGAAGCCTCATCTTCAAGGATGGTCATCAAACCGTGAGGAGAGATGGCGACTGCCAGCATCAAAGCGGTCGGGAGCCAGGGTTGAGTGATATGGCTAACATATGTGAATCACTGATAAAGATCGTCAGCTAAAAAAGGCAAAAGGTGCTGATATGCCTTAACCAAAATGGTAAGCGGTCAGGTTTGGGAAGTGCGATTTTTCCCAACGCAGATGTTGTACCGCCGGTCGAAAGGTGGAGCCTAAGTCGCTCGTAAGGTATTTATGCGAAACGTGGTAAGCCCGTATTCCTCCCTATGGGAAAGCAAGCCGCAAGGCAGGCCGATGGGAGTGCGGGCAGAGGATTTCGGAAAAAGCGAATGCCGTGCTGTAATGGTGCGGACAGGGGTTCAAAATTTGCCCCGGCCTGAAAAGGTGCAGACTTCCGAGAGGTCTTTCTTTACGAGATAATTTGAGAACGATGCAGGAAAACAGGAGTTCGCAGATTGGGAGCAGACATGAGAGCTGCCGGCGCGAGCCTGCGGGAACTGACTGACCGGCACAATATAAAATGGAACAAAGTCAACAGGAACGTGCGTCGCCTGCAAATGCGTATCGTAAAGGCTTTGAGGGAAGGAAAGGCAGGACCTGCAAGAGCCCTGCAATATATTCTGACCCGCCCGTTTGGCGGGCGGGCCTTAGCTGTCAGACGGGTAACTGAAAATAAAGGCAGGAGAACAGCAGGGGTAGATAAAGAAACATGGAATACCCCGCACAGCAAATCCAAAGGTATCCTCAGATTGAGAAAAAAGGGATACCGGGCAAGTCCATTGAGACGAGTCCATATACCAAAGAGTAATGGAAAGAAAAGACCGTTGGGAATTCCGACCATGACTGACAGAGCAGGTCAGGCTTTATGGAAACCTGCGTCAGAACCAATAACGGAAAGCACGGCAGATCCCAATTCTTACGGGTTCAGAGAATGCCGAAGTACAGCCGGTGCAATTGAGCAGTGTTTCACCTGTCTCAGTCGAAAAAGCTCGGCAAAATGGATATATGAAGGCGACATAAGAGCATGTTCTGACCGAATCAGCGGAAAATGGCTGATGGAAAATGTGCCAATGGATAAAAAAATTCTCAACCGGTGGTTAAAAGCCGGATACATTGAAAAAGACAGACTTTATCCAACAGAAGACGGCACTCCTCAAGGAGGAATTATCTCTCCTTTACTGGCCAGCATTGCATTGGACGGCCTGGAAAACAAGCCTGAAGCAGCCTTTCCCCGGCAGGACAAAATACATCTGATTAGATTTGCAGACGACTTTATTATCACCGGTAACAATAAAGAATTACTGGAAAATAAAGTAACTCCAATAGTAAAACAGCACTATGGGGAAAGAGGACTGGAACTTTCTGGGGAAAAGACTCATATAGCGCATATCGAAAAAGGATTTGACTTTCCTGGCCGGAATATCCGAAAGTATAACGGCAAACTCTTAATAAAGCCCTCAGATAAAAATGTAAGAAATCTTTTACAGAA
>JAABRU010000316.1 GCA_011390755.1 Desulfobacteraceae bacterium
TGATATGAGAAATCAATCCAATAATCAGGGGATGGGCAAATTTTCATTGTCATGTGGTCAGTAAAGCTATATTTGGACAGGTTGATTTTGAAATAACCAAAACTCTCTGGAAACGGGCTAAACGCAGACATCCCCGGGCTGCCTGTAAATCAGGTTAAACAAAAGTATTTTTACCAGACTGAAAGAGGACGAGACTGGTGCTTCTTTGGTAAGAAAGGTAATAAAAAGGCTGCTTTAACAAAAGCTATGGATGTTAAAATTAAACGTCATGTAAAAATCAAAGGATGGGCTAATCCCTATGACCCTGAATGGGAGATGTATTTTGAAGGCCGTCTGGACAAACAGACTGCTGAAAATTTGAAATACAGGAAAAGGATGTTTTCCTTATGGAAAAAGCAGAATGGTTTATGCCTGGTCTGCCAGCAGAGAATAACTGAGCAAACCAAATGGCATAAACACCACACCAAATGGAAAGTCGATGGCGGCAGAGATACGCCGGACAATCCTGTTCTGCTTCACCCAAACTGTCACAGACAGGTACACAGCCTGAAATTAAAAGTTAAAAAGCCGGATTCCGAAAGGGGTCTTTGAAAGGCCTGAGCCGTAAGCAGGGAAACTTACAAGCCCGGTTCTTAGGGGGATGCGTGGATTGGTAACAATCCTTCGGGCTGGCAACAGCCCCCATCTACCCGACTAGTGCTTTGTCAGAGCTAAAAATTAGGGTTGGGCATCGCATAATTTATTTACACAATTATAAACTGAAATCCGTTTACCCTAAAATTAAGCTATGACAATGCACTATGTGGCTAATTTATTTATTGATTTTGTTTAAATAATGTGTTCACTATCACCAACAACTGTAACAGGTGATATGTGAAACTTGACGGGGATAGGCAAGGCCAGCCGAAAAGCGGAATTCTCGTTTCCGCCTGCCCCGTCATATAAAAAACGAGATACCTTTACGAGAAAGGAATAAAAAATGAAAAAAGAAGATGTAAAAAGACTTTTTCAAGAATTTGAAGAGTATGCAGAAATTATTGAAGGCATTGAATGCTGGTTTGCAAGAGATTTACAAGCATTACTCGGATACTCGCAATGGAGAAACTTTTCAAATGTAATTGAAAAAGCCAAAATTTCTTGTGAAAATTCTGATCATCCAATAAACGATCATTTTGCTGATGTCAGCAAAACGATACCGATGCCCAAAGGGGCAACAAAAGAAATTGATGATATTATTCTTACCAGATATGCCTGTTATCTGATAGCTCAAAACGGAGATCCAAAAAAAGAAGAAATAGCATTTGCTCAAACTTATTTTGCAATTCAAACCCGAAAACAGGAAATTTTAGAGGGTAGAATAGAATTGATTGAGCGATTACAGGCAAGAGAAAAATTAAAAGCAACCGAAACAGAATTATCTGAAATCATCTATGAGCGAGGAGTAGACAATCAAGGTTTCGGGAGAATACGCAGCAAAGGTGACGCAGCTCTTTTTGGCGGATATTCTACAATACAGATGAAGACAAAAATAGGAATGCCCAAATACAGACCATTAGCTGATTTTCTTCCGACAATAACAATAAAAGCAAAAGACCTGGCAACAGAAATAACGAATTTCAATGTAAAAAAAGATCGGAAGAGCACACGTCACATCTCTGAGAGGTGAACCTAAAATTACAACTGAGCATGTTAAAAATAATACTGATATTCGTAATCTTTTAGGCAAAAGTGGTATTAAACCTGAAGAATTGCCACCTGAGGAGGATATTAAAAAATTGGAAAGAAAAGTCAAATCGGATGAAAAGAAATTTATGAAAGGTGCCAAAAAATTCAAAATACCCAATGCAACAAAAGCCACCTAACCCGTATGGATTGAGCCGACCTGCGCTCCGTACAGGCACAAAAAAAAATCCCTGAAAGAAATCTGATATTACCCGGAAATTTCAGTCAGGGATGCAGGTCGGATTCAATCCGGAGTTCAGGAGGCCCGGTCGCCGCTCCGGCACGGATTATGCTGTATGGGGACTGCTTCGGGTTCCCGGTCTCCCGTGCGGGGAAATTCTC
>JAABRU010000317.1 GCA_011390755.1 Desulfobacteraceae bacterium
TCTGATAATTGGTAAAAAGTACATGTCCGGAGGATAGTTATGACATTTTGCACCGGAAGTCAAAAGTTTCATCCTTTGTTGTGCCCGGCAGGGCATGGTCGTTTATATGAAAGTCCTTCTGCAGAGACGCACACCGTGCGTCTCTACGGTGTATTTTCATGCTTCGCTGTGAGTCACGGCTCATGGCCGTTTATATGAAAGTCCTGCACAACTCGTTACGGGGCTCTGCCCCGTAACGCATTTTTCCGGGGCTCTGCCCCGTACACAGTATGAGGCGGAGTCTCACCTCCGGTGTTACGGGGCTCTGCTCCGTAACGAGTCCGGGTTGAAACTTTCATGCTTCGTTGTGAGTCACAGCTCATGGCCGTTTATATGAAAACTATACATTGGAAAGATTTTATTTTATGAAAATTTTTGTAATTATTCCTTCACGTTACGGTTCTACCCGTTTTACAGCCAAACCGCTGGCCCTGATTGCGGGAAAACCCATGATTCAAAGAGTTTATGAAGCTGCAAAACAGGCTGAAAATATTACGGATGTGGTCGTGGCCACAGATGACAGGCGGATAATGGATGCAGTGGAAGCATTTGGGGGACGGGCTTTGATGACTTCCCCCGAAAACCGTTCCGGTACGGACCGGGCGGGGGATGCGGCCCGGCAGATGGGGCTGGCGGGAGATGATATTATCATCAATGTGCAGGGGGATCAGCCGATGCTGGATCCCCGCTGCCTGGATGAGGTGATTCGTCCCTTTTTTTCCGATCCCGGTCTGCACATGAGCACTCTGGCTTACAAAATTGTCAATCCGGATGAAATCAGCAATCCCAAAGAGGTGAAAGTGGTTTTTGATGCGCAGGGATTTGCCCTGTATTTTTCCCGTTCACCCATCCCCTTTGGCCGGGAACCGGGGCAGGAATCTGACACTTACAGACATCTGGGCATATATGCCTATACCCTTAATTTTCTGGATATTTTCCGCAGACTGCCCCTGGGAAAACTGGAGGATACTGAAAAACTGGAACAGCTCCGGGCTTTGGAATACGGTTATAAAATCAAAGTGCTTGTGACGGCCTGTGATTCACCCGAAGTGGATTTGCCCGAAGATATTAACCGGATAGAAACCTTATTGCAGAGCAGGCGGAAATGATGAAAATATTTGATTTGATCCGCCCCTGTTTTGCCAAAAACCGCCATATTTGGTTTTATAATTTTTAAAAATAAGTCTGTCTGACTGACCTGCATTATTCACACGTTTTCGTCTCTATTAGATAAGCTGCTGATTATTTTGCTTATACAAAAATACGGCTGCAAAACTCAGTTTTTTGTGTCTTCCTGTATTTACTGCAAAAAACTGATTTGTGAATAATTCAGGCTAAAAAATACCGCAGCGTCTTGTGGTACAGGCTTTAATACCTCTTTCATATCTCATTGATTGTATCAATACACTCCCGCAGTCTGCCAAAAGAATGCCGGTTGAAATCCAGAATCAGCCGGGGAAGATGGGCGATTTCCGGTTCATCCGATTCTTCGGGCAGAGAGCAGGAGGCCCGTATGGTTCCGCCCGGTATCAGAATATCCGCAAACCGGGAGCTGATCTCCCGGATTTCCGGCAGAGGCACTTCGGATCTCATGCGGATCAGAAGATGTTCCCTGATATAACGCAGGCTGTGAAACCGCCGGTAAAACTGCCGGATATTCTGCACGGCCGCTTCAACAGAATGCAGATGACGGAAAAGTTTAAAATCTTCGGGATTGATGAAATCTTTTTCCAGCAGTTCCATCCGGATAAAATCCAGCCAGCGGTTCCAGTAAGAACTGCCGGACGGTTCCAGAAAAATCAGCGGAATCATATTCCGTTTACCGGTCTGCACCAAAGTCAGGGTTTCCATAGCCTCGTCCAGTGTGCCGAAACCGCCGGGAAGAAGAACAACCGCATGGGCCTCTTTGATAAAGGCCACTTTGCGGTTGAAAAAATATTTATAGGTGATGGTTTTGGGATTGCCTTCAATCACGGGATTGCTTTTCTGCTCAAAAGGCAGGCGGATATTGATACCGAAAGAATAATCCGCGCCCGCGCCTTCATTTACGGCCTGCATGATTCCCGGGCCGCCGCCGGTAATAACCATATATCCCTCTTCCCGCAGACTGCGTCCGAGCTGCCGGGCCATCTGACAGGCCGGATCATGACTGCGGCTCCGGGCAGAACCGAAAACCGTTACCTTTTTCACATGCCGGTAGGGACCGAAAATTTTTCCGGTAAAACGCATTTCCTTCAGGGTTGTGTTCATGAGTCGGAGATCAGCCCGGTCTTCATCTTCCTGACCGGCCTTGAGTGCGGCGATAATCATCTCCCGGATATATTCGGACTGACGGATTCCCCCCACCATTTCCATCAGTTCATAAATCAGTTCATCCGCAGGGCCGTTGGATTGGTGAAAATGCAGCGGCATGATCGGATTGCTTTCCGTCCCGTGTTTTTTCATATCTGATGTATTCCTTTGCTACAGCATGTCTTTGAGTAATTTCCGTGCCGTCCGGTCCGGCCGGATATCCTTTACAATCTGCACGGCTATTTTCCGCCGGCCGTCCCGCAGTTCCACCTTATCCCCGGTCTTCATTTCTTTGTTTACTTTCACAAATCCGCAGCCCAGTCCCCCGGGTGTAAAACCTTCGGGTTTATCCGGACTGGCAATACTGTAAATACGCCCCCCCTGCCGACCGATTGCCATATCCGTGGCGCAGGTAAGCACGGTTCCGATTTCCTCTCCGTTTTCATCTGCCACCGCAGCCGGAAGACTGACTTTCCGGGGATCATTTCCTGCAAAAGGATAAGTGTACGGGGCATTTCCGGCTTTCAGCAGTGCATCCGCGCCGATAAAATTTTTCCGGAATCCCCTGCCCTCCGCATTCCGGGGCAGAGCAAAGGGCCAGGGATGACGGATAAAAGGCCAGTGCCCGATATCCTGATGGGAAAGGGGCAGCACAGCACCCGCGCGCAGGGAATCCCGTGCGGCCAGTCCGCAGGCCGTGATGCCGAATTCCTCCCCGACTTCCATCAGCATTTCCCATATCCGCAGCAGATGCTCCGGTGCACAAAAAAGTTCAAAACCGAATTCCCCGGTATAACCGGTTCTGGAAAGAAGGACAGGGCTTCCGTCTGTCAGACGCACGGCATCGGCAGAGGGGGAATTGTCCTCAAAATGACCTTTAAAGGAGAAATAAGGCATTGCATCAAAAACCTTTTCCGGATGTTTCAGGATTTTTTTCAGAATCCGCGCGGCATCCGGCCCCTGTATATCCGCTTTGCCCAAACGGCCTGTGAGATCAGTAATCTGCATATCCCGCCGCCCCTGATGTATCATGAGGTGAGCGGCAATACGCTGACCCATTCCGGCATTGACGGCCACCAGATAATCCCCTTCTGCAATCATAAAAACAATGGCATCGTCAGTCACTTCCCCTTTTTCATTTAAAAATGCCCCGTATACACAGCGGCCGGGGCAAAGGACTTTCTGTTTTCTACCGATACATGCGCGTAAGTCACCGGTGAAACAAAGTTGCAGCAAATCAAAGGCATCCGCCCCCTGAACCGAAACAGCGGCCATATGACTGGTATCAAAAAGCCCTGCATTTGTAAGCACGGCCAGATGCTCACCGCGCGCGGATGCATACCACAAAGGCATCGCATATCCGCCGAACACGCCCATTTTTGCACCGCGGGCAGTATGCCAATCATACAGGAGTGTTTTTTTGGCCTTTTTTACCATAATATTTTCCTTTTGCTCAGAAATGAATCATAATGGAAATGCTGTGAACACCGTATCATCTCCTAAAAATACATGCGGGACAGTCAGCAGCATGAACAGTTTTTATCCCATCGGACACTAAATTAGTCTTTTCTTATTCCCTTGTCAAATGCTGCAGTCAGTGCGGTTTTTTCAGGGTTTCTCCCCTGAAAGAGGGGCCGGTCTGCAGGAGATTTCATTTATCCCGCAGAATACAATATTTCTCCCCTGAGAGGGCAATGCTGCTGACGTAAGGCCGGATGCGTTTCAATTTTACAGTCTGACATACTGAAATTATTTAGAAAAAGACCTGCCAAACGGTAAGTTCGGCACTCCGGTTTTTCTCAGAGCCTATCCGAAAACCTCAGAAACCGGTTTCTGGAACCGGTGAAAACAGGGGGACAGAATACCGGAATACAGTTTTTCGGATAGGTTCTTAGGTGATTTCCAAATATGAATGTTGATGGATTCGTAAAAAGTCCGATAATCAGGTTTTGACAGATATTAACGCTCTGATTTTATTGATAGCGTTTTTTGAAATTTGGACTTTTTACCGATGCATCAATGTTCCGCTTCTGCAGGAGTCATAAACGGAAAGTCTGTAAGCGGACTGCCGTCTCTCAGGCACTGCCAAACGACTCGACTGAGCCCGCCGAAGTCTTTCCGGCCCCGACGTGAGATCCGCCGAACGTTTGGCACTCCTTCGGTACATTTTTTTCAGGAAATCACCTCAAGGCAACAGTATTTCCCTCCGGGCGGGGAGGCGGTTATCATTTGAACCACTGTCCTGCCATTTTAGCGGTACACCACCGGCTCCAGCACCAGGGCAGTCCGGCTGGGCAGATAGATTTGCAGCATTTCCGCCGGGTCATCCGGATTCGCGGAAGGCATGCTGAAATAATGCTGATCCGCTGTGAGCCGGCCATGTCCGCCGTAGATTTCCGCGTCGCTGTCCATGCGCAGGCGGTATTCTCCGGGGGCAGCGGGAAAGGCATAATCTGAAAAAGACTGTGAGGGATGAAAATTGAAGACCAGAATCAGACCGGCCCGGCAGAAGATAAGTACCTTGTCTTCAGAATGTTCCCGTATCAGATCCGTCTCCGGATGTCTGAAGATTTCATAGCGCCTGGCAAGGCGGATCATGTCTTTGTCAAAACGTGCAAGATAATGATATTTCAAATCCGGATTTTCGGCCAAAGACCACTGACGACGGGCAAAGCGGTAGGACCAGTTGTTGCCTTCCCTGGGGAAATCTATCCATTCGGGATGACCGAATTCATTTCCCATGAAATTCAGGTATGCGTTTCCGGCTGTTGCCAGTGTAATGAGACGGATCATTTTGTGCAGGGCCATACCCCGATCCACCCGGAGACTGGAATCTTCCACCCGCATATGCTCATACATATCCGTTCCCATCAGGCGGAAAATCAGGGTCTGATCCCCCACCAGGGCCTGATCGTGGGATTCTGCATAACTGATGGTTTTCTCTTCCTTCCGGCGGTTGCAGAGTTCATACCACAGATGCCCCACAGGCCAGTGTTCATCCGGTATTTCCTTGCAGAGACGAATCCAGTAGTCCGGCACCCCCATGGCAAA
>JAABRU010000032.1 GCA_011390755.1 Desulfobacteraceae bacterium
TTCTCCGCTATGTGGTCAGGGTCGTAAAACGCTTTGATGAGAAAGATGTCATAGAAATCATAAAAGATACAGAGATAGGAGAAGATATTATGGAAACCTTTATAGACAGATATATTAATCAGGGATTACAAAAGGGATTGCAGCAGGGATTGCAGCAGGGGGAAAAAAGAAGTCTTACCCGTCAGTTAAAAGCCCGCTTCGGCCAACTTCCCAAATGGGCGCAGGACAGAATCAGCCTTGCAGACCTGAAAACAGTTGAAAACTGGAGCATCCGTCTGCTTAGCGCCGACAACCTGAAAGAGGTGCTGGAGGATTAGTGCATTGTCAATTTTGATTTTATGACTTCCGGGCCCCGACCGTGAGGAAGGGGAGCGCGGAACCGCTGTCTTCAGGTCATAATTTCAAAATTGACAGAGCATTAGGTGATTTCCGGAAAAGATGATACCAAAGGAGTGCCGAACTGAAAGTTTGGCAGTGTCTGACAGACGGCAGTCCGCTTACAGGCTTTCCGTTTGTGACTCCTGCAGAAGCGGTACATTCATATCTGGAAATCGCCTTAAAACTATAAACTATTGATTTTACAGGAAATTTAATATCTTTTTTAGCAAGATTGCCCTGTACAGGACAAAATTTATTTGTAATTTCAAAAAAATATTTAATACCAAACAGTTAAGTCATATCATTACTCAGAAGATTTAATATTGCAGCCACGAATTGCACAAATTACACGAATTACAGTTTGTGCGATTCGTGCGGATTCGTGTCATTCGTGGCTGATTTTAATAATATTTCGTACAGAAATTCATACTGAATTCAATAATATCAATATGTTATTTTTTTGTCCTGTACGGTGGCAAGATTGAGGAGCTCGTAAAAAGTCAAAAATTCTGTCACTCCGGCAAAAACCGGAGTCCGGAACCGTTTGAAAATGACGGATTCCGCAGGAATGATGCAGAAATTGAATTCCGGACTTTTGACGGGAGCATCAAACAAAATATTCGGAGGAAAACATGGGAGACACTATCAGTATTAAGGCTCAGGGGGATGTGGTTTTCGCAAAAGATCAGGCCATCGCAACCATCAACAAAACCATCAGTGAATCAGCGAATCTGCCTGAAAATCTTGAGGACAGACTGAAAGAACTCACGGCAGCAGTGGAGAACATGGTCAAAGATATGCCGGAAGACAAAGCCAAAGAAGTCACTCAGGATTTGCAGACTCTTGTGGATGAATCCGCCAAAGAGAATCCTCGGCAGAAATGGTACGAACTCAGTGCAGACGGACTGATTGAAGCTGCAAAAACTGTCGGAACCATTGGCAAACCTGTGGTTGATACGACTCAGGCAGTATTGAAAATGTTGGGAGCAGTGTAACAGATATGGATAAACGGGATGAAGTGCTTCGGTTGATTGACAGGGCTTATAAAGAGGAATGGAATGATCTTGATCTGTCAAACAGAGGGTTGACTGAAATCCCTACTGAAATAGGTAAATTGCGTAATTTAAGCATTATAGATGTTTCATATAATTATATTGAAGCTATACCGGTGGAACTGTTTCAATTATCCGATATAAAAGAATTAACGATAAAATACAATCAGGTAGAGATTATTCCTAAACAATTAAAGTATTTAAAATGTATTACGAGATTAGAAATTACAGGAAACAGACTATCAGAAATACCTCCCGAAATTTGTTTTCTTACCAATCTCAAAATTTTACTTATTGAAGAAAATCAGATTAAAAATATTCCATGCGAAATTGGTAAATTAAGCAATCTTAACGGGTTATTTCTGAGAGACAATCATATAGAGTGTCTTCCGGGAGAAATAGGAAATTTGTGTAATTTAAAAAGATTAAGTATGACAAACAACTTCCTGACCGCTCTTCCTATTGAAATCGGTAATTTGTCCTCACTCAAAGAATTGATTGTTTCTCATAATAATATTGAACAACTCCCTGAAAGTATCAGGTTACTGAATCTTAAAGAACTTGATCTGAGAGGAAATCCTTTACCTATTCAGAAAGAAATTTTTGAAAACAAGTATCATCCTGATGATATAATTCAGTATTATTTTGATAATATTCAGAATATATCGGAAAATCTAAAACATACATTACAAAAAAATGCAAGGAGTGATTCATATAGAAAAATCAATCTTTCACACAGAAATATTTCTGCTATTCCTCCTGAATTATGGATAAAAACTGATACAGAAGAGCTTCATCTCGGAAGCAATATGATAAAAGAACTGCCTCCTGATATATTAAATCTGAAAAAGCTGAAAAGACTAAATATTGTATTTAACAGACTGGAAAAATATCCGGACATAATCAATAAATTATCACAACTGTCACAATTAAACATCGGTGGAAATCATATAAAAACAATCCCTCCTTCTATCAGTCACTTAAATAATCTCATATGGCTCGAAACAGCATCTAATCAGCTTTCCTTCATTCCGAATGAGATCGGACAACTAAACAACTTATTATGGATAGATTTTAAAGATAATGACATCAGATACCTGCCAAAAGAAATCTGTAAATTAAAACGGCTTGTAAGGCTCGACCTCAGAAATAACAAATTAACAGCACTTCCTTCTGAAATATCATTATTAACTAGTCTTAAAGAACTTGATCTTGAAGGTAATAATCTTTCATTGTTACCTGTAGAGTTAAAATATTTGATAGATCTCCGTCTTCTTAATTTGAAAAACAACCCATTACCTATACCTCCTGAAATATTAGAATTGACAGATCAACCGCAAAAAATTCTCAATTATTATTTCGAGCATCAAACACAGGATAAAAAACCGATAAACGAAGCCAAAATGCTTATTGTCGGTCAAGGTGCAGTAGGCAAAACCTCCCTTGTGAAACGACTGGTCAATGATGAATTTAATCTCCATGAATCCAAAACAGACGGGATAAACATCAACCGCTGGTATGTTCCTTATAATGATAAACAGATCAGGCTCAATCTCTGGGATTTCGGCGGACAGGAAATCATGCACGCCACCCATCAGTTTTTTCTTACCAAACGCAGTCTCTACGTTCTGGTGCTGGATTCCCGTGTTGATGAACAGGAAAACCGTCTGGAATACTGGCTGAAGATCATAAACTCTTTCGGGGGCGGTTCGCCGATTATCATTGTCTGCAACAAAAGCGATGAGCATTCCCTTGATCTCAATTGGAGAGGAATTCAGGAAAAATATCCTTCTGTCAGAGCCTTTGCAAAAAATGTATCCTGCAAGACAGGTGAGGGCATCCCCGAACTGAAAAATCTCATTGAAAATGAAGTATCTCAGTTGGAACATATCAGCGACGAACTGATTCTGTCATGGTTCTCGGTTAAAGATCACCTGGAAACATCGGAAAATGATTATATCTCCTACCGGGAATATTCGGAGATATGCAGGGAGAACAGCGTCCCCGATGATCTCAGTCAGCAGACATTAATCGGTTTTCTCCATGACCTCGGTGTTGTCCTGCATTTTCAGAACCATCCGGTGCTTGAAGATACCAATGTTCTCAATCCCGAATGGGTTACAAAAGGTGTGTACCGCATTCTCAATTCCCACCTCCTGTTTCAGAACAAAGGGGAACTGGACAGAAAAGACCTGGAGCAGATACTTGACCCGCAGGTTTACCCCAGAAACCGGCATCAGTTTATCATTGATATGATGCGGAACTTTGAACTCTGCTTTGATTTTGAGGGATTCGGCGGACAGAAGTTTCTGGTTCCTGATCTGCTTTCAAAAGAGGAGCCGGATACAGGGGACTGGTCGGACTGTCTTGCATTCCAATACCATTATGACGTACTGCCGGGAAGCATCATCAGCCGCTTTATTGTCCGGATGCATGCTTACATTTCCAAAAGAACTTTCTGGCGCAACGGTACGGTTCTTGTCTCAGATGACGGCAGAAACAGGGCATTGGTAAAAGCGGATACGGAAGACAGAAAGATTCTGATCAGTGTCAGCGGCAATCCACTGACCAGAAGAACATTCCTTGCGGTTATCAGGGCTGATTTCAGAAAAATCCATGCCACCATACCCAAAATCAGTGTCAGGGAGAAAGTACCTGTACCTAAAGCACCGCATGTTGTTGTGGATTATCAGCATCTTCTCAGACTGGAAGAAAAAAATATGCGCTACTATCTGCCTGAAGGTCTTGATGAGGAAATTGATGTTGCGGAACTGCTTAATGGTGTGGAGCCGGTGGAGCATCGCAGAACTGATGATGGAAACAGAGCGACCTGCATACATTACGGGGATAAAATTAATATCAGCAGCGGCGGAGATGCTTCATTTGCAAAAGATCGGGGAAAATCTTTGATAAACAGACCTGAAATCATCATAAAAGAAATTGAAAGAGTAATTCATCATAGTCGAGCGGACGGGGAAGACAGGGAAGATGCGGAAGATAATCTGATAAAGATCGAAAAAGAATTGAATAAAAATAATCCAAACCCCAAAAGGCTCAACAGATTTTGGAACAGAATAATTGATGTGGTTCCTGAAGCTGAAGGCAAAGTATCTTGGGATAAAGTTATTAATTCATGAGGACAAACTGATTTGTGCGGCAGATTTTCAGTTCAGGAAGAATATATAAAAATTGCCCGTGATTTCGGTCTGTATGCGGATACGGATATTGACGACAATCAATCTTCCGATTTCAACAGATCACCGGGTGACATGCATCCGCTTGTCATTGCAGAAAGGAATTATCTCTGTCTGACTTCCATGAAATGGGGAATCAGTGATATTTTCAGAAAAATACTGATTAACGCGCGGGATGACAGAATCTTTTCATCCAAACTCTGGAGCAGTATATACGGAAAGCGATGTGCAGTTCCCGTAAGCGGATGGTGGGAATGGGATACTGAAAAAAGAATTCATCATTTTTCACTGCATCCGAAAAGCAGCATCTTCTTTCTTGCCGGTCTGCACAGGAACAATCAGAAAACACAGGTTCGGGAATTTGTCATCATCACGACTGAAGCCGTGGGAAAACTCAGGGAATATCACGAAAGAATGCCCCTATGCCTTGACAGCGGAAATTTCAGACAGTGGCTCACTGACAAATCCTATGGTATCCGGGATGCAGCAGCTAATCATGATTCATTTTCTTTCCATCATATCCCCTCAGATCAGTCAAAACCCTATGATATAAAAGGCAGTGGGTCAAATCCGCTGATGAATGGGATTTCTCATTGCAAGGGACCCCTCAGCGGGGTGTCCGGGGGCGTATGCAATATGCCCCTACAGAAAAATCAGCGGATTTGCCCCACTGCCATATAAAAAACGGCTCGTCCGATTCGGTCGCACTTTTTCAGCTTCCTGCAACTGACCGGTGCTTTGTCAGCATTAAAATGACGGGGTTAATGCTCTGGCATTTTCCGGGGTGGGCGGAAGCGAATCGCTGCCCGCTGCCCGCAGGTGCGATGGGCACGGAAAAACCTGTGCCCGCCCTGCCGTGCAGCATTTCCGGTGCTGCAGTCAGAAAAGTGTTTTATATAAAGATACGTAACAGAGCATTGCAGAAAAATTCAGCACCGGCAATATTTTTCAGAATTTCCCTTGATTTTATTCGGAAGAACTCTGTATAATAACAAACTATTAAAATTTTATACCCCCGAACCCGAAAGGAGGATGCATTATGTCCGGTGCTTATACGCACATCACCCTGGAAAATGAAATGAGAGAACCCATGCGTCTGGAAGAAATTCCCGGTTTTCCGGAAGAAGCCATTATTACCATTCTGGATTATTTCAAATTCTGTGAACTGGGAGCCGTGAGTCCGGATTATCCCTATCTGGCCGTGGATGACAGCGGCGCGGCTGCCTGGGCGGATGCCATGCACTATACCGACACCGGGCAGATGATTCACGCGGGCATCCGTCTGCTGCGGGATATGGAAGGCGAAGCCAAAATGAAGGGTCTGGCCTGGCTGCTGGGATATTCCGCACATGTGGCGGCAGATATGACCATCCATCCGGTGGTGCAGATGAAAGTCGGCCCCTATCATGAAAACAAATCCGGCCACCGCACCTGCGAAATGAATATGGATGTGCATATTTTTCAGCGTCTGAACCTGGGCGATATCGGTCTTTCGGATCATCTGGGTTCCGGTATCGGTCTTTGCTCCGAAGGAGACAGCACAGAAATGCTGGATTTGGATGTGCATGATCTCTGGGATAACATGATGAAAGAAGTGTACCCGGAAGATTATGAATCCAATCCCCCGGACATTCACAAATGGCACAGCCGTTTCAACACCATTGTCAGCACCATCGCACAGGCCGGAAACATCCTCATGCCGCTGGCCCGGCATGTTGCCGCAGACAAAGGGCTGGTATATCCGGCCGCGGATGAAATTGACACGCAGTATATTGAGGATCTGGAAACTCCGGAAGGAACCATGCATTTTGATGACATTTACGAGCGCGCCCTTCGCAATATCGAAAATATGTGGTCCATGGTGGCCCGCGGGGTACTGGAAGATGACGATGAATGTTTTGAAACTGTGGGAAACTGGAATCTGGATACAGGCAGAAATGAAGATGATGAACTGATTTACTGGGAAGAATAATCCGGAGAAAAACCGGAAACAGTATAAGGAGAAAAAGATATGAAAAGAAAGCTGCTGATTGTTCTGGTCATTATATTATCCCTGGGGCTGGTCTTTGCCGGATGCGGGAAAAAGAAAAAAAAGGTGGATGAAAAAGCCATGTACACCCTGGGATCTGCCCTAACCAAACTGGCCTCTGCCGTGGAATCCACTGTGCGTTATAAAAAACCGCCCAAAGGGATCAGTGATGCGGAACTGCTCACACTCTCCACCAAACATGATCCCAAACTGCTGGCCCCTTTTGCGGAGTATAAAGTAAGAATTTCACAGAAAAACAGACATGCCCTGATTCTGGTATGCAGCAAAGACGGAAAACAGGGGTTGCTGGAAGATGCGGGATGCAGCAAAGAGATGGATGTGCATCTGTGGAAATCCGGTGCTCCCTGTAAATTTATCCTGGATTTGGATAAGGTATGTAAGAAATAAATTTTGATAATCAGGGAGGGGAGGGTGCCGGATTCCTTCCCTTTTTCTGTAATGCAGATGCCTTACGGGAGGAAATTCTTACGGCAACAATATTTTTTCTGCAAGGGCCTATTGCATACGCCCCGAAACCGCTAATACCGGGCCTATGCAATAGACCCTTATCGTCAGATATTTCACTCATCAGCCTTTTTGACCCACTGGCAATACTGTCTTTTCCCGGAGGTGGAATATGAATTGGCAGGAAATATGCGATGAACCTGCATTCAAAGAATTACCTTTTAAAATTGCCGCAAACAAATGGGGGAAAATTGAGATGAGTCCGGCCTCCAACGAGCATGGTATGTACCAGGTGGCTGTTATCGAATTATTTCTGAAATTATGTAAAAACGGACGACCGGTTTCAGAATGCAGTATCCAGACCGCCGAAGGGGTGAAAGTGGCAGACGTGGGGTGGGGCTCATACGATTTTTTCCGTAAACACGGACGCAGCAATCCTTATGCAGAATCACCGGAAATTGTTGTGGAGATTCTATCTCCATCCAATACCCTGCTGGAAATGCAGGAGAAAAAAAAACTGTATTTTGATAAAGCTGCCAAAGAATTCTGGATTTGCGAAAAAAACGGGAATATGAGATTTCATACTGAAGAAAAAGAATTATACCGCAGTGAGATAGTAAGGGATTTTCCGCTTCAGATATGCATTGACTTTGCCTGAAAATCCGACAACCTGAAAATACATCAGAAAGATGGAAAATCAAGAAACGGTACATTATGGATACATACGAAATCAAAGAAAGATTTGTCCCTTTCCGAAAATCGGAAATCATTGACCTGATAAGCGAAGAAGGCGGATTTGCCCCGGAGGAACAGGAAAAATTCCGCACTTTCTGCCGGATACTGGAAAGCATTTATCATTATCAGTTCCACAGCAAACTGGAGCATCTGAAAGAAAATTATTATCCCTTAAATCCGGACAGGGACACCATAAGCCGCCGCAACTATTCCGCAGAAGACATTGTCCGGTGTGAAGATGAACTGCTGCGTATGTTCGGAGAAATCCTCAATGATGCCAATTACGAACAGGTGAGTGAAGACGACCTGGCCTATGCCATGAAAGAGGAATCTTTATTTAAGATCAACCTCTTTGTGGATTTTGAAGACTTTGAGAAACAGATCATTTTCCGGCGGGGCAGCCGCACGGATAAAGTAAATGTGAAACAGTTTTTTTTCAAAGAAACGCTCCGGGAAGTCCCGGTATATGAACGGGTGGCCCTGGTGGTGAAATTCCGGGATGCCCGGTATTTTGAAACACAGAAACGCAAAGATCTGAAATTTGAACCCGGCAGCATGATTGTCAAACTTTTCAAAAACATTCCCAAGGCCGATATGGAAATGCTTTTTCCCAACACCCAGGTGCGGATGAAGTGGAAAGATATTCTGACCATGCTGGTCTGCGCTGTGGGCGGAGGGACGGCCGTGCTGATCAAAGCCGGAGCCGGACTGATTGCCATGTTTACCGTGCTCTGGTTTATGACCGCGGGCTTTGTTTCCGGATACGGTTCCCTGCCCCGGCTGGGCCCGGCACAGATATCCGCCATGGTGGGCGGAATGAGCGCGCTGGCCGCAATCGCTGCGTTTCTCTTCAAACAGTGGAACAGTTATAAAAACCGGAAAATCCGTTTTATGAAAACCCTGGGGGATAATCTGTATTTTAAAAATCTGGACAATAATGCAGGGGTTTTCCACCGGATTATTGATGATGCGGAAGAAGAGGAATGCAAGGAAGCCATTCTGGCCTATGCATTTCTGCTCCGTTCCGAATCCGGTCTTACAGAAACAGAACTGGATCAGGCTGTGGAGCAGTGGTTTGAACAAAAATATGATATCCGCATGGATTTTGAAGTCAAAGATGCCCTGCGCAAACTGCAGGAACTGGAACTTTGCAATGCAAAAGAAGGGGCGGAATCAGAAATACGCTGGCAGGCAGTGGCTCTGGAGGAGGCCTGCATAAAACTGGACAGTCTTTGGGACAACTTTTACACCTTTTCCGCTCAGAATCCATAACCTGCATGATTCATAAACCTAAATTGAGCGGTTTTTTTGAGATAAACCGGCTGGATGTCCGATAACCGGAACTTTGCCCGTTTTACGCTTTTCACCCGGCGCGTGAAAAGACGGGAACCGCTGAACCCTGATATTTCCGGTCGGAAATCATTTTCAGGTCTGAGAACCGCTCAATTTAGGATAAATTCTGATAACTATCCGAAAATAAGGGACGTGCTGAAAATTGGCTTTGTAATTCAGTTTTCAGATAAAGCGCTGTGATGCGGAAGACCTGTCCAGATTTATGAATAATCCGGGATAAAAAGCAGGGGGAAGAAAAAAATGTTTTCATTTTTCTCTTGACTTTGAAAGCATCATCATCTATAAATCCCCCCATCTTTTCATTCCCCAGTAGCTCAGTCGGCAGAGCAGGTGGCTGTTAACCACCGTGTCCGTGGTTCGAGTCCGCGCTGGGGAGCCATGATAATACAAAGCCTGATCCCTTAAAAAAATGGGGTCAGGCTTTTTTTGTTTTCAATGCGAATGAAGGGTTGAATCCGGCAGTGTAACATCAGCTGCCGATTATAATGCCCTGCCTGCTGCGTCTGATTTTATAATTCAGACCTCCGAAAACACCGGGGAGATCCGGGGCTGTGCATATCCACTTCTCCTGAACACAAAAAAAGCCCCCGGAAAACCGGGGGCTTTTTTTATTTTATCAGTAAAACCCGCAAAAATTCAGCGGATTATCCGAAAATTTATCCTTCAATGGCCTGACGATCGGCAAAATCCATCATGACGCGTTCTCTGGTTTTGTCAATGCCCAGGGCTTTGCGTTTTTTGTCAATATGCGCAATCATCTTTTTGGCCATATCATAGGGATCCAAAGCAAAATCCCATCTGCCCAGTCCGTATTTTTCTTCAAAATCTTCAAACAGCAGTTTATGGAATTTTGTGTTTTTCACGGTGGGGAAGGTGACACCGAAGATGGTGTACACACCGGAGGCCACAAAATAATGACCGATGGAAATGGCTTTTTCACTCATGTACTCCGGAGCGGCACCGGCGACGGGCAGATCGGCAATACTTTCGCCCAGACCGCCGGTTTTCACCATTTCGGCACAGGCAATCAGAATCCGGCTGTTGTCTACGCAGGAACCCAGGCCAAGGACCGGCGGCATACCCACGGTTTCACAGACTTCGGCCAGCCCGGGACCGGCCAGATGGGAGGCTTCCGGGGTCAGCAGTCCGGCATTGGCAAGTGATATCTGGGAGCATCCGGTCTGCACCACCAGCACATCGTTTTTGATCAGTTCTTTGACCAGTTCCACATGGACCCAGTCCTGTTTGACTCTGGGGTTGGTACATCCGACCACACCGGCCACGCCGCGGATTCTGCCGTTGATGATATTGTCGTTGAGGGGCGTGTAGGAAGAACGGAAGGTTCCGCCCAGCATATAATTGATATATTCATGGGAAAAACCGTGGATACCGACAGCCTTGTTCCGCGGAATCTCAATGGGGTGTTTGCGGTTTTTAAAGCGGGTAATGGCCCGGATCACCAGTTCATCGGTACATTCGCTGGGTTTGAGATCATTAAACAGCACATGCTCGGCCCCTTCGATTTTGGCGCGGTAATTGGTGGTGAATATGGGGGTGTTGTAGCATTTGCCCAGATCGGCCAGCGCCTGTTTGATACACTGCACATCCACGACCATGGCATCCACTGCACCGGTTACAATGACAGCCTCTGTGGACATGAAGGGGCCCACAGTGGGGGACACCGTGACGGGACATCATTTCCGCACCGGAGCAGCACATACCGCCCAGGTTGATGCCTTTGGCACCGGCATCTTTGGCTGCCTGAATCAGTATGGGATTGTTGCAGGAAACCAGCATGGATTCAAACATATTGGGTTCATGACCGTGAACAATAATATTGACATGGTCTTCTTTCAGCACACCCATATCCGTTTCCACTGCAATGGGTCTGGGGGTTCCGTAGAGAATGTCGGAAATTTCGGTGGCGACCATGGAACCGCCCCAGCCGTCGGAAAGTGCGGTGCGGCTGAACTGCTGGGCAATGTTTTCATATTCCTGATCCACGCCCATATGGGTGCGGTGCATACTTTCCATGATTTCCCGCATGGCACCGCGGGGAACAAAATTGAGTTTCCGCCAGGTCTCCAGGGTTTTTTCCGGAACGCGTGAAGCAAAAGGAATTTCGCCTTCCACCTGGGTATAGGTCACTTCCAGTTGCTTATAGAGTTCTTCGGCAATCTGCTGCACATTCTTGCCGTCGGTTTCAATACCCACAGACCGGGCAACCTGTTCCAGTTTGCGCACGTCTTTGATTTCATATTCTTTCACATGACCGTGAATCACTTCCCGGAACAGATCCAGCATTCCCATACCGTGGTCAGTATGGGCAGCACAGCCGCCGACCACAAAACGGGCGAAGTTTCTGGCCTGAACGGTGTCAATGGTGGCTCCGCAGACACCCACTTTGCTGTAGGGATCTTTTGCATTCAGACGGCAGGGCCCCATAAAACAGATTTTGCAGCATGCGGATTCTGAGCCGATGGGACAGGCCTTCATGCTGGCCGCACGGTCAAAAGCAGTTTCCACTCCGTCTCTGCGGGCTTTTTCCAGCATCTGTGCGGTAGAGGCACTGATGGTTACATCTTTGATTTCAAAGGCCGGTCCCTTGTCTTTTTTTACTTTTTTTTCTGCCACTTTTTTCTCCCTTCATGGAAAGATTGTTTGGTTTTCTGAAATCCTCTGACTTATCTGAAATATGATTTTCAATAAAATCAATCAGTTATATTTTATTAGTAACTATTATCATTTATAATAAATCAAAAAATTTGTCAAATCATTTTTTGCCCCGCTCCCTGTTTTTTCAGAGAAAAACGGATTTTTTTCTCCCCTGTCCGGGCCGGAGAAGGTTCTGAATATTTTTCATAAGTAAAACAGAAACAGCATCCTGCTGTTTTTTCGGTATGCCGGACACCTCTTTCTCCCGGTCGGACTGTCCGCTCAGCCGGACATGCTTCGGACAAACTTCCGGATCATCATCCGGTAGTCCTGTTTCAGTATCATTACCAGAATAATCCAGACAGCGCAGATACAGACGGTAAACCATCCCAGATCCTTTACATTCATGCGGAAGGGAAGCCAGTTTGTCACCGAAAGAATCAGCAGGGAACCGAAAACCTTGAATATCCGAAAACCGAACATATCTATCCAGGCTTTGGCCTGATAGATGCGCACCGGGTCAATGGGAATATACAGCAGTTCTTTGGACGCACGGTTGATGGAATTGAACAGCCCCCGGTCGCTGATTTTGGCGGCTGTTCCCCAGAAAAGTGTGGGATGAAGCAGAAAACCGAAAGAGCAGAGTGTCATCATAAGGGGCTGAATCAGCAGACCGGCAATAACACCGAAACCGCGATGCACCACAGGGGTAATCCCGATGTTGACAATAATGGCAACCAGGTTGATGACAGCGGAAAAAAAACCCAGAAATTCTGTCCGCAGTTCCCGATCCGGATAATTGCTTTCCACAGTTTTCAGGAACTGATAATCCACCAGGGGGGATGCGAGCTGGGCCAGCAGCAGAATGACGGTAATCAGCAGAAGATAACGGTTTTTACTGAGAAAACGCCAGTTGTTTTTCTTTTGCCCGGGTACAAAAATCAGGGGACTGTCCACTTCGCAGTAAAGCCCGATTTTTCCCATAATCCAGGTCAGATTAAAGGTCAGCAGAATAACGGCACAGGTCATCGGAAGCAGATCAGGTGTCTGCAGATGGGTATGGCGGAGAAGCAGAACCGAAGTCCACCCGCCCACCACACCGCCCAGAGGCCCGCCGATGCCCACTATACCGTACCATCGTTTGCCATCTTCGGTATTGTACACCGAATTGCAAAGACTCCAGAACTGCTCCACAAGTACCACTCCGCTGATATCTACAAAAATATAAAAAGCAACGGCTGTCAGTCCGTTTTCTTTAAGAAGCATAAACCGGAAAAGCAGCAGCAGGACAATAACGGACATACATGTTCCCAGCACCACATGAAAACGGCTGCGGTCTGCCACCATGCGGTTATAAAAAGGGATAAAAATAATCATGGAGACGGCGGTTCCGATCCAGACATAGGGCAGTTTGTCCGCGCCCATCAAATCAATAAACAGGGAACGGCTGGCCGGTTTCAGATGATACAGGGCCATGGTAATCAGGAAAAAATTCAGGAACAGAAACACAGAGCGCAGCCACACCTTCCGCAGGGCAGGATACCGTATGCTGCAAATCCGGGAACGCTCTTTTGCTGAAATAAACATTTACAAATACTCCGCTGATAGGTTATACAGACAGGTTATGAAAATACAAATACGAATGTCCATTTGCCTTATTGTACTCTTATCGGCAGTGATTCCGACGGAAGCCCGTTATTCCTGCCCGCCTCTTACCCGCTGTACCGACTCTTTTCTGCAGCAGGGACTGGAGGCCGCTATCGCTTCTTTACGCCTGGATAAAGCGGTGGAAAACAAAAACCTCTGCGTGGCATTGGTGGATATCACCGATCCGGCAAATCCCCGCATGGCCGCTGTCAACGGCAATCAGATGATGTATGCGGCCAGTCTGCCCAAAATTGCCATCCTCCTGGGAGCATTTGAGAGAATCCACAGAGGAGAAATGGTCCTTGACCGGGAGACAAAGGAAACCCTCCTGCTGATGATCCGGAATTCATCCAATGAGGCCGCCACCAGAATGATTAACCGGGTGGGCAAGGATTTTCTGGTAAATCTGCTGCGTTCTTCCAAATACCGTTTTTACGATCCGAACCGCAACGGCGGTCTGTGGATCGGAAAAGAATACGGCAAATCCGCTGCATGGGAAAGGGATCCTCTGTATAATCTTTCCCACGGGGCCACGGTGATTCAGGTTGCCCGTTTTTACTATATGCTGGAAAACGGTCTTCTGGTTTCTCCGGAAATGAGCCGTCAGATGAAAGAAATCCTCGGCCGGCCCGCCATTCATCACAAATTTGTCAAAGGTCTGGAAGAAGCCCGTCCCAACTCCTGTATATACCGAAAATCCGGAACATGGAAGCAGTTTCATGCAGACAGTGCCATTGTGGAACGAAAAGGCCGGCGTTATATTGCTGTCGCGCTGGCAGACAGACCCGAAGGCGGGCAGTGGCTGAGTGAGCTGATCGTTTCTCTGGACGACATCATTTTTTACGGCTGGCCCCGGCAGCGGTATTCCCGTCTGGATGGCAAATCAAAACCCGATCCGGCAAATGAAAAAACTTCAGAAAGTACTGCACCCCCTTCCCGGAGAAGCATTAGCCGCCGGGGGCCTTCCTCCTGAGTGCTTCGGGCCTGTCAGACGGGCATATCAGAAAACAGGCCGAAATGCTTGCCAACCGGGTGCGGAAACGCTTTAAACATCTTTCCGGACGATTCCGCAGGCAAAATATTGAAGCCTACCGCCTTTATGACCGGGACATCCCGGAAATACGGGCTGTGGTGGACTGGTATGCCGGGCATCCGGTCATTGGTGAATACACGCGGACCCAGTCCGGGGCCGGATGGCTGCCGGTAATGGGGAAGGCTGTGGCCGATGCACTGGATGTTTCCATGGAAAATGTCCATCTGAAAAAACGCAAAGCCGGAAAGCAGGATGGAAAACGTTATGAACGCTTTGCTTTCAAAGAGGAAAAAATTATCCTGTCCGAAAGGGATCTGAAATTTTCCGTCAATCTCAATGATTTCATTGATACCGGTCTTTTCTCCGATCACCGGAATACCCGGCAGATGGTAAGGGAAATGGCCGGAGGAAAAGCATTTCTGAATCTTTATTGCTATACGGGCACTTTCAGCTGCTATGCGGCCAAAGGCGGGGCAAAAAGTACGGTTTCCGTGGATCGTTCGGAAACCCTTATCCGATGGGCCGGGGAAAATTTTAAACTGAACAGTATTCCGGAAGAAAATAACCGACTGGTTCAGGCAGATACCTTTGAATTTCTGAAAAGAGCGAAAAAACAAAATCAGAGATTTGATCTGGCTGTGGCCGATCCCCCTTCCTATTCCGATACCCGGCGATTCAATAAAAAGTTTGATTTGTCAGCGGATCACCCGCTGCTTCTCCGGGAAGTGATTTCTCTCATGAATCCGGGGGGGATAATTATCTTTTCCACCAATCATCAGAATTTCAGTCCGCAGTTTGATGCTCTGAATATAAGCGGGATAGAGGAAATCACAGATCAGACAATACCGGAGGACTATATCAGCAAAAGAAAAAAAATCCACCGCTGCTGGAAAATACGGGTCTGATGTTTTATATGAAAGTCCTTCTGCAGAGACGCACGGCGTGCGTCTCTGCGGTATGGCACTTTCATGCTTCGTTGTGACCCCGCGGTCATGACCGTTTATATAAAAGTGTCTGCGAAAAACCGGCCTCGGCCTTAATTTTCGCACTCCGCGCAGCCTGACTCGTTCCCGGGCTCCGCCTGGGAACGCATGGGTGAGGCTCTGCCTCACACTGCCGGAGGCGGGAGCCTCCGGGGTATGCATTCCCGGGCGGAGCCCGGGAATGACTGCGGGACGCACCGCGTCCTGTGATGACGCGCAAGCGTCTGATCTGCATCCCCGCGCGGAGCGTCAATGGCATTAAGCAGAAAATTCCCCTCCCCCGGTGGGAGGGAAAGATAACAGTCTGTAATTATTTGCTGTTTCCACCTCCCCTGCCCCTCCCCCAGGGGAGGGGAGTCTTAACTTAATGGCATTGAGGCGGGGCGTGGGAACGAGTGCCCGCATTGGGCTTTGCCCAATTCTTTGAAATTACAGGAAATCGTAATGACTTCCTTGGCAGAAAGAGGCTTTGCAGCTGCTTTACATACTCTCCGCCACCGTCACCGTCCGGTCTCCCAGCATATTCACATAGGAACCCAGCTCGTTATCATACCATCCGTAAATGACGGCCTGGGTGACGGGGATGCGTATCACCGTATCCTTCATGGAACCGAGCACAGCCCTGTCCAGCCCCGGTATGCTGGCCAGGTCCATGGTCACCTCGGCTGTCCGGGTATGGGTTTCATGGCCTTCAATGACAGCCGCTGCCCTGGGATTTCCGATAATATCGCAGGAAACATTCTGTTTCTGCGTGTAATGCAGATATTTTTTGAAGTCATCTTCGGCCGTCTGCTCATAAATGGCGTTGATGCTTTCCCTCCGGATATTTCCCCCGTTCATTTCATCGTGGAAGTTGACGACCAGAATCACCAGAGAACCGGTCACCGTGGGGATCCGCACTGATTCTGCAATAAATCCGATTTCTTCCATTTCCGGAATCACCAGGCGCAGGGCCTTGGCAGCCCCCGTGGAAGTCAGAATGATATTGTTCATGATACTGCGGTTTTTGCGCAGATCCCCTGCCCCGGTTTTGGGCAGGCGATCCAGCACCTGCTGGGAACCGGTGGCCGCATGAATGGTGGACATGGAAGCCGAAAGGATTTTCCGGGGGCCGAAATGATTGATCAAAGGTTTCATCATATGGGCCAGACAGGTGGTGGTGCAGGAAGCATTGGAAATAATCCGGTGCTTACGCGCATCATAGTCGTCATGATTGATGCCCATGACTGTCGTAATTGCATCTTCGGGCATGGGCTGGCTTTTGTCTTTGATTTTAAAAGGGGCGGAAACAATAACCTTGTCTGCCCCGGCTTCCAGATGCCCCCGCACCGCACCTTCGGGATGCTCCCCCGGCAGTGTGGGATCCAGAAACTGCCCCGTGGTATCCACTACCAGGCGGGTATCCAGACCGTACCAGTCAATATCCGCCGGATTCCGGGAAGAGCGGAGAAAAGAGACTTTTACACCGTCTAACAACATGCTCCCGTTTTTTTCATCCGCATCACTGACAACCGCTTCGGAATTGCATCCGCGGAGATAATTCTGCAGGCGGCCGTAAGTGGAATCCCGCTCCACATAGTGGGCAATATCTTCTATGGAAGTCCCCACTTCTCTACCCAGGTTGACAATAATCTCACTGAAGTATTTCCGGGCCACATGATGCCACAGGCTCAGTTTTCCGATTCTGCCAAAACCGTTTATTCCCAGTTTCATATCCTTTGCCAGGTTTTCTGTCATACCTCCCTCCTTCATAATCCGTAAAAAAATAAATTGGGACAAATTTTGATGATTTCAGGATTGATGAACCCGTAAAAAGTCAGATTTCTGAAAATCGCTGTTCATAAAATCAGCAGATTAATGTGTATCAAAACCTGATTTTTTGACTTTTTACGAGATCATCAGGATTACGCATCTGAAATTTTTGGCTTACTTAGACCCTATCCGAAAATCAGTTTCCCGATGTTCGGCCCCCCTGTTTTTGCCGGGTTTAAAAATCGGTTTCGGAGGTTTTCGGATAGACTCTTAATGGCATCGGCCGTCCACACTTCCGGTTCTGTTTACGGAGTTGAACTGCGTAAGTCCTTTATTTTACAAACCCTGATAAAGCGGTAAAAAGTCCGGAATTCTGATTCGGCCGCATTCCGGAAAAAGTCGGTATCCGGCAATCTCAGACGGTTCCGGACTCCGGTTTTTGCCGGAATGAGCGTTTTTTTGACTTTTCATGGGTTCACCGGAATTATACCGCACATGTTCCGGCACCGGAAGGCATAACAAAGAAATCGTCTGCGGGCAAGCAGAAATAAGGGAACTTCCCATAAATAATCTGCCAGAGCAGGCGTTTTAGCGAAGCCCGGCCCGGCATTCGCGATGAAAGGGGCAATGCTCTGTCAGGTTTTGAATGACAGTGTAATGCAGTATAGACACCCGGTATCATCTTTTCCGGAAATTGCCTTACCCGGGTATTTGCAGTTTTCCCACAAGCCAGGCATCCATAAACAGGTGAATGATATGGTGCAGCACACAGAAAACCAGGGCAATTCCGTAATCGGGAAAAAGGGAAACCTGAAGGATGACCGACAGGGTCAGGGTTTTCTGTCCCCCCATGAACAGCAGGCTTTCCATTCTGCCCCGGGGAATGCGGAAAATGCGGATGAGGGCTCCGGCAAAAAGCAGCATGGCCCCGTGGTAAAGAAAAGCCAGCAGGCAGATGGTCCCGATCATTTCCGCCCCCTGTATCATTGCAGATTTGGTTTGGGACACGGCCATCCATACAATGAGCAGAATCAGCAGCTGATTGACTGTCTGCAGTTTTTTTTCCGTAGCGGCAGAAATTTTTTTCCGATAATGCCGGATCCCCAGTCCCATGAACAGGGGCAGGAGTACCAGAGCCGCCAGTTTTATCATAATAGCTGTTTTATCAATGAGCACCGGAACAGAATTTCCTGCTATTTCCAGCAGCAGGGACAGGGAAAAGGGAATGGTGAAAACCGACAGGGCATTGGCCAGAATGCTGATCACCAGCGCGTGGGCCATGTTTCCGCCCGCTGCCCCGGTCATGACAATGCCGCTGCTCAAAGTGGTCGGCATGACGGCCACAAGAAAGATACCCATTTTCAGACCGGTATCCAGGGGCATAAGTCCCGGCAGAACCGCCAGCAGAGGGGCTGCAATAAAAATCAGCAGCATACTGACGGCCGTTCCGGAAAAATCGGTCAGTCCGGACACAATGCGACGGGTATCCAGCAGGGTTCCGGATATAAAAAAAATGACAAAAATGACAAAGGCCGGGCCCTGCATCATCCGCAGGCGGATTCCCGCCTGCCCGATAATTCCGCTTCTGTCTGCCAGGGTAATTCCGAGCACCGCCAGCAGCCCCAGCATGAACCAGTATTTTTTGATGAGTTTCAATTTGTTAAAATTATCTCAGTAAACTGATATTCGGACGTTCTGCTGTTTCCGGTGCATTGCTGCAAAAATCCTTTATGGCAATCCGCAGACTGTCACAGTCTTTACATTGATGGATCCGGGAAAAAAAAGTGTGGCCGAAGCGGAAATTGGCGGCATAATACGCGGCAAAGCGGTAAAAGCGGCGCAGCGCCGTATCCGCACCGAAATGTTTTTCCAGAAGATCCAAAAGTTTCAGGGGGCAGGAAGCATAAATTTCCGCATCGGGCCGGAACCCTTCGGTCCATTGGGCAAATATCCAGGGTTTGCACAGGGCCAGCCGGGCAATGGCCACGCCGTCGCAGCCGGACATACGCATCATTTTTTCACAGTCCGCTGCATCAAATACATTTCCGTTTCCGAATACGGGAATGTTTACGGCCTCTTTTACCCGGCCGATATATTCCCATTTGGGCGGCCGCGTCCGGCGGTCCGGGGCTGTTCTGGGATGAAAGGTCAGTGCATCCGCCCCGGCCTCGGCAAATATACGGGCCAGCCGCACAGCATATTGGGGATTATCTTCCCAGCCCGTGCGGAATTTGACAAACAGGGGAATGGAAATAAGCCCGCGGACGCGGGAAACAATTTGGGCAGCCAGCGCGGGCTGCCGCAGCAGGGCAGCACCGCAGTTATGTCTGCATACGGCTTTGACAGAACAGCCGAAATTGAGATCCACGGCAAAAAAACCGGCATCTTCCACTTTCTGTGCAGCGGCCGCCATTGTCGCGGGATCATCCCCGAAAAGCTGACAGACCAGAAAGGGCAGTTCCTCATCCCGCCAGATGAAACCGCTTTTCTGCTTATTGCCGGAGACCACCGAGCGCGATCCTGCCATTTCCGAAAAAAGCAGACCGTAACCGCCGAATCCCGCCAGCAGTTCCCGAAAAGCAATATTGCCCAGCCTGGCCATGGGGGCAAGAATCAGACGATTGCGGATTGTCTTCTTCCCGATACGCAGGGGACGGTTCAGCAGGGCAGTCAGTTCATGATTTTTATCTGTCATTTCCGAGTATTTCTGCACAGAAAAGAGGAAAAAAAGTCATACCGGCCCGCGACTGGCGGTCCTTTACCTTTTGCCACTGCTGCTATTTCCCATCAGTTTTTCCAGTTCCCGCACAAAATCCTTCATGTTTTCTGCCTGATGTTTCATTTTTTGGGAAATCCGGAGAGATGCATCGGCATGTGCGGCATTTTCCCGCACTATGGATTCTGTATCGGATACCGCGGCATTCATCTGCACAATCCCACGGGACTGCTCCGCTGAATTTTCAGAAATCTCCAGAACCAGATTCCCCACAGCCGCGGAACTTTCTGTAAGTTTTTGAAAATATTTACTGGCAGCGGTGACGGTTTCAGAACCTGCATCAATTTTTTCCACCGTCTCCTTAATAATTGCCGCTGTGTTCCGGGCGGCCCCGGTAACGCGCATTGCCAGATTTTTCACCTCATTGGCAACCACTCCGAACCCCGCTCCCGCATCCCCGGCCCTGGCAGCCTCCACTGCGGCATTCAGGGCCAGCAGATTGGTCTGAAAAGCAATATTGTCTATGGTGCTGATGATGTCCCGTGTTTCCGAACTGGCTTTTGAAATTTCCTCCATGGAGCCGTTCAGATGCCGGATGGAAGTAGCGGCAAGGGACATGATTTTTTCGGATTCTTTTACAATACTGTCCGCATGTCCGGCATGTGCGGCATTCTGCTGAATCATGGCGGAAATTTTCTGCAGGGAGGCGGAACTTTTTTCCACCGCGGCCGCCTGCCGTTCCGAGCTCCCGGCCATGGATCTGCTGGATTTGAGTACTTCATCCGATACACTGCCCAGCTCTTTCCCCAGTCCTGTCATTCCCCGGACCACACGGCTGACAGGTGCCAGAATGCTGAGAATCAGCCAGGTGAGCAGGACCAGGGCCAGCACAATGGCCATAAGGGCAATCAGCAGATTCACGGAACCGATACGTTTCAGCTGCGCGGTCACTTCATCAGCCCCGATGGAGACACCGATATTCCATCCCAGATAATCATAATGGTGGAATGCACTGATCATTTCTTTTCCCTCCTGCATATGCCGGATAATATTTTTTCCCCGGGCAAAGGGTTTTCCGGCATCCGGACGGATTGTTTTACTGAAAATATGGGCATCATTGGGAGAGGCAATGATAAGTCCCTCTTTATTTGTCAGAAATGCATACCCCCTGCTTCCCACCCGGGCCGAAGCAATAAACCGCCGGTCAAAATAGTTCAGATCCGCAATCCCCAGAACCACTCCCACTATATCCCCATTGAGTTTCAGGGGGGAGGATATGCTGAAAACCGGATGTTTATTTTCCGGATGTTTCCGCACCTCCGAAAGATACATCTTCCCCTTTAGGGCCTGCGTAAAAGAAAGGTTTCCGGCAATACTGCTGCCCCTCAGCTCCGCCTGCGATGCGGCAATCACTGTTCCGCTCAGATCCGCCACCATCATCTGTTCATAATATCCGTAATCCTTTTTAATTTTCAAAAGCAGGGCATTGGCGGCATCCACCACGCTTTCTCCCAGAAGTCCCTGCACCACCGCAACCATGGTTGCATCTTCACTCCAGTAAACAAAATTCAGCATAATATCTTTGATAAATGTATCCACCTGAACGCTGATGGCAGCGGCAGTCTGCAGCATCTGCTGATTGGTGAGTTTTTCATAGGCATTTTTGGAGTTCAGATAGGAAAAAAGATTGGAAGCACCAAGGCATATTATAAAAATTATTGCCGTTGGAATCAGCAGTTTTCTTCGCAGGCTCATATTTTTTCTCCGAAAGAAGGCCCGGCAGAATGCGCCGGACAGGGGGGGTTACTTTATCATTTCCACAATTTTTAAAATGACAGGATTCCAATCCATGCCTTCTTTTTCGGATGAAAGCGGATTGAAAAGAATTTTCGGCTTTTGCCCGTAAACGCCGACACCCAGGGTAATCCCTTTGGCAATGAGTGAAGGATGGCCGGTAATGCTCAGCACTTTATGCAAGCGGGTGTACCGGACAAGTGCATCTGTTTTGTCCGGATTGCCCAGATATATCACAGAAGGTTTTTCAGAAGGCAGTTCTTTCCCTTCCTGTACCGAAGTGATTTCGGCTTTTCCGATTTTTTTGCCGACAGATTTTCTGAATTCCGCGGCAAATTCAGGGGAATCCAATACATATATTATAATATCCTCCCCGCTGATAAAGTGGTTATTAAAAAGGAAGAGTTTGCTAAACAGTGTTACCTGAATATCCAGGGGGGCCTTTTGGTATTCTGCGGAAAAAGCCGGGGAATAAAAAACTGCCATGAATAGCAGCAGACAGTATACTGTTTTTTTCATATCTGTACCTGTTGAAAGGAATCATCCGGGTTTTCCCCGAAAAAAATAGTGATTTCAGAATGCGTTATCATTTTTCTGCTGTTTTGTGAAATGAATTTTGATGAATATGTAAAAAGTCCGGAATACGGGGATTTCAGCAGTTTAACATACTGATTTTACTAAGACTGAATTCCGGAAAAATGACTTTTTACCGGTTCATCAATTTTTACTGAAAATATTCCGCCGAAAAGGCATCACAGATCGGAATCAATTTGGATTTTACTGTAAATTTTACAAATACGCCTTCTTTTATCTTCGGGCTGATACCGCGGCTGTGCATAATCCGGGGGATAGGGATATTCTTCTCCCAACCCGATGATACGGGTGGGGGCAATACGCAGATTTTTCACTTCAGAAAAAGCGGCCAGCGACTGCTGCACATAATCGGAAATCGTCTGCGCGCGCAGAAATGAAAGTTTCTCGTTGAAATGTTTTTTTCTTTCCACCGGATCCGCGGGCAGTGAACCGGGGAACTCCTGCGAAAGAACCGCGGCAAGCGCGCCTGCCGGTGGTGTTTCATCCGCATATCCCACTACCTTGACAGATACGGTCAGCAGGCGATCCGGAAAAAGTTTTCTGAAATTCTGCACCTGCACTTTCATGATGGTATCTGTAAAGTCTTTGAGAATGCTTTTCCCCTCTCCCGAAAGATCGGATATTCTGTACCGGCCCGGAGCAAAAAATACATCACTGCTGAGAACGGTATTCAGGGAATTTTTGATATTGGCCTCAATTTCCGCAATTTTTTCCGTATATTTTTTCAGCAGTTCCTCATCATAAGGAGCGTTTCCTTTTTTGATTTCTTCAATGATTTCTTTCATATAATGCAGTCTGTCCAGAATGTCCCGAAACTGGGCCGTGGGATCGGGATTATCATGCAGCATTCCTTCGGCTTCTGCAATCACAGAATCCAAAATGGAAAGTATTTCCATCAATGCCTGATTCTGCTGCCGGGTCAGTGAACCCGCACACGCGGAAAGAAAAAAAAGAAGCATAATAAAAGAAATAATCGTACAGCAAGGGGAAATCAGATTTCTGTAATAAATTTTCCCTTTGCGGCCGGAAACTGTCAGGTGTTTTCTGTTTGCAAATATTATCATGGCATAATTAAAAATGCTGAATGTTAAATGTTATAGTTTTTCAGATAATTAATTGCATAAAATGGTGTTTTTATCTATCTGAAATTATGCTGAATACCATTTTGAAAAACTGCAATTATTTTTCTGAAAATCTATAAATGCTGAATGCTGAATATTAAGTTCCCGGCAAGAAATACATCCTCCGAAAATATCCGGGGATAGACAATGCATTCCGTCTGTTATTCAGATGAAACGGAGCAGTTATTTTTTGCTGAGTGCCTTAAATGCTGAATGCTGTGTGTAAAAAAATAAATCCCGGTAAAACAATTTATTTTTTCACAAGCATGAGCCCTGCATACTGCTGTCTGTCAGTCGGATGTAACAAATACATTGCCGTGTATTTTACATATCCGCCTTCTTTTGTCCTGAGACATATAAGGCGGGGAAACTGTTTCAGTATCATAGGGGGAAATTTCTCCCAGACCGATGATAATAGGTTCATCAATGCTGACATTGTCCATGCGCAGGGTATTTTTTAACTGTAATTTTACATATTCCGCGATGGATTTGGCCCGGCGGAAGGAGAGTTCCCGGTTCAGGACTTTTCTTTTTTCCACGGGATCCTCCGGAAGCGGACCTGCGGTGTCTTTTTCCAGCTTGTCCGCAAACCACTGGCTCAAAGGCATTTCATCAGCATAACCGATGGCTTTGATAAAAATGACCAGATGATGTTCCGGAAAGAGTTCCCGTAATTTCTCTGCCTGCAAAGCGATGATATCCGATGCAAATTTATCCAGGGTTTTCTTCCCTTCTGCGGAGAAATCACTGATTTTATATTTTCCCGGCCCGAAAAAAACATCCACCCCCAGCACCAGATCAACGGGATTATTAACATTCATCTGAATTTCAATAATCTCATTATTATATTTTTTCATACGTTTTTCATCATAGGGGGCTTCCCCCGATTTGATTCTGTTAATCTGTTTCTGAATTTCCCGCAGCCGCTTGACCATATCCCGGTAGGGACTGGTGGGATCCGGTTTCCGGTTCATGACGGCCTCGGTTTCTGAAATGGTTCTGCTGAGAATTTCGATAATTTCCAGTAATGCCTGCTGCTGCTGCTTTGTCAGATAATGGGTGCAGGCAGTAATCAGGAAGAAAGGCAGAAAAACTGCACATATTTTTTTCATAGATTTCATCTGTTTCACCATTTCCCTTTGTTTTTATCCATTTTCAGCAGATCGGAAAGTCTTTTCTCGTTCCCGCGCGGAGCGCGGGAACGAGATATGCGGGGAGACTTTCATATTCACGCACTGCTGTTCTGTCAACAGCAATGCCGCCCCTCAGGGGGACATTACCTTTTCAATGGTTTTTTTCAGTTCTGCCAGTCCCTTCTGTATTTCCTGCCGCATGTTTTCCGCTGCCTCCAGGGCTTCCAGAATCCGATCTTTGTCTTCCTGCTTCCGGCTGACCATATCCCTGATTTTTGACAAATCCTGGGCATAGGTGTCAAACTGCTCGCAAAGATTATCGCAGATTCGGTCGGCCAGGGCATTGGTCAGTCTGAAAAGGTACTGAAATTTGATATTTTCCCGAAAATCCTTGAAATGAAAGAGCAGGGAATGCCGGGTTTCTTTTTTCAGGCGGGCAACACCGCCTTTAAGGGCCTGCATTTCGGCCTCCCCTTCGGGCAGGGGTTTTTTGAAAATTTTCCGGAAAAAAGCGATCACCTGAAAAAACCCCAGACGCATGACCGCTTCACTGCGGATGGTGGCGGTATAATTCATGGAGGAGGAAGCCCGGGGCAGACGCACGCCGGCTTCCTGCCGCAGGTGTTCCATATCCGGCAGTACGGTTTCCATGCGGGTATTTCCCAAAGGACTGATGCCGATGGCTTCCATACTGCGGTTATACTCGTGCAGGGCATCCTGCACCATCACATCATAAGGGGCCGCCAGAGTGATGAAATGTTCCCGGATTTTCTCTTCTTCCTCCCGGAGAAAGCGGATGACCTCCGGGTTGACATTTTCCGCCATGAAGGTATCCACCGCGGCCCGGATTTCCTGGAACAGCATATACATCATATGATTGAATCCGGAAGTAAGGGCATCTTTGCCGTATTCCGGATACGGCACATGAAAATTTTCCAGAAAACGGACAGTTTCGGCACAGATACCGTACTGACAGTCAAAAAAACGGTCGGTATCCCTGCGGAGGGTCTGCTGAATTTTGCGGACGGCCCCGTCCAGGGTACTTCGGATCATGGATCGGATTTCAAGGGTTTTTTCCTGATGCCTGCGGATGCTTTCCAGCATTTCCCCGACACCCGATGCATCCCTTTGCAGCAAATCCCGGTTCAATGAAATCCGGTGCGCCAGTCCCGCAGAAATGACATGCAGTCTTTCCACATGATTTTTCAGCAGAAGTGTGTAACGTTCCTGTGTCAGTTTCTGCTGAATCAGCTGATGAAAACGTTTTGTTTCCTGTGCCGAATATTCTGCCAGCCCCAGCTCCCCTTTCCAGTGTGCGAAACGCAGCCGGTCTTTGACAGACAGGTCTTTTTCTTTTTCTTTGAAAAGATTGAAAAGTGCGGAAAGGGCAAAAACGTTGGGATCAGGACAAATCAGGGCAATTTCTTCCCGGATTTTTTCCAGCAGTTTTTCCAGATCTTCCCGGCTGTCGTGGTCCCCGAAATCGAAATTGACCAGAAAAAGTGTGTTTTCCATAATCCCCATTTTCCGGATGGCCGTAAGAAAACGGATGTCTGCCTGCCGAAGCCCGGTGCGACTGCTGATGACATAGACGATCAGATGTGTCATGAGCAGATAATTCTGAATCATCACCAGGTGCAGGGGATTCGGGGAATCGCTTCCCTGACAGTCGGCAATTTCTATTTTATCCGCCAGTTCGGGCGCGCGGATTTCCAGTTCTATATCCCGCAGCCAGAGGGCCATATCATCATTTCCGCTGTAATCCTTATGCTTTTCAAATTCCGCGCCGGAATATTCCAGGGTGACCTCTTCCTCGGCGATAATATCTTTTACCCGTTCATATCCCTTGAGATAGGAGATGAGCAGCACGCTGTCGGTACTGCGGCTGTCGTTGCTGATCAGTTTATCCCTGTGCAGGGAGCTGAGGGCTTTTTCCAGTTCCCGCCGATCTTCTTCCCTGCGGATGTCAAAATCCTTCTGTTCCGAAGGCCATTCGGCCGCGGGGAAAAGAAGCAGGGAACGTTTCATCTCTTTATTGACCGTATCCCATGATTTGAACCAGAGTCTGGCGCGCAGTCCTTCGCCTTTACGGATACGCGTGACAATGGAAGTGACAACCCCTGCCCCCCTTTTGAGGTAATCATCCTTAAAAAGGGAATTCACAAATGTGCTTTTCCCGGATTTGATGGCCCCGACCACGGCCACCCGGAGCATTTCTTCGGAAACCTGTTCCCGGATATTTTCACAGTTTTTCTGCCAGTTTCTGCTTACCGGATCTTCCGCTCCGGAGGCAGCGCGGTAGCGGGCAGTCAAATCATCCATACTGCCGACGGTTTTCAGTAATTCCTTTGTTATATCTTTATAATTGTGCATCATAATCTTTGTAAATCCGCATCACCTTTATCAAATATATTCAAATCATTACGCAAGTACAAAATCGAATTCCCCTCTGATTCGGGCCCCGGAAATCCCAAAAAACAGGATGGGGAACATCGGTTTTCAGAAAATAAAACAGCATTGTCCCTGCTGCCTGCCCAAAATGGCAGTGGTCCAAATCCGCTGATTCCCCTTCGTAAGGACGTACTGCATACGCCCCGGCAGAAAGACATCAACCTTTTTGACCCACTCCCCCCAAATTATTATCCGGAAGTCTGTATATACAGTGTTTAAGAAAATATTTTTGGGGTTTTCCGCAGGTTGGGGTGAAAAACGAAACCCGGCAGATTCAGGATGCCGGGGTTCACTGCGTTCCCCCCAACCTATCCAAAATAATTATCTTAAACACTATAGCAGTTGAAAAGCAATCTGTAAAAGATTATTCGGTTCCGGGCCGGAATTTGAATTCAGTAGGACTTACGCAGTTGAAATATAATCTGCTGTTTTTATTGACTGTCAATTTTTAAGGCACATAATAAATTCAAACAGTTAAAATTCAACTGCGTAAGTCCTGTTCAGGATACCGCTGTCCAATTGTTCAATCCGCTCCTGTGTGCCGGTAAAAGTATGGGGCACAGCTTCGATTTCACTGCCCATTTTTTTTAGCGGGCGGGTGTATGCAATACGCCCCTGCACCTTAGACAGCACAATGCGGAGTTCGCCATGCCTTCAGGGTGCGGACAGGCCCTTTTTCCAAATCCTGTTTTCCTTCAAATATTTTAAATTCAGGATGAATGTAATCCGGCAGCACTTTTGGGAGAACAGCTTTCAGCATTTCCTCCTGAACTTGTGCAGCCAAAATCTTATTTTTAACTAAAAAATATAATTTTATCAATATGTTGTATTTAAAAAAGTTTCAAAATCTACAAATTCTCAACATATTGAAATCACTGTATGCCGATAATAATTTATTTGGAAATATTTTTATTGAAATATAATATTGATGAACCCGTAAAAAGTCCTTCGATAAAAATTTTGCTACATTATATAGCGATTACCGGAGCAATTATACACAACATGTTGCGCTGAAAATTTTAGGTTTTGACTTTTTACGAAACCATCAATATTGACGATCTCGTAAAAAGTCGGAAAATCAGGTTTTGATACATATTAATCTGCTGATTTTATTAGCAGCGATTTTTGAGATTTGGACTTTTTACCGGTTCATCAATATTATTTTAGACAGTTAAATGTTGAATATTGCAAAAGAACTGCACAAGTTCAGTTTCTCGGCAGACGGTTCTTCCAGCAAAAAGATCAGGCGTTTCATAAGGGATCAGTCTCCGGGGAAAAAACCATGTTTCCAAAGATATCCCATCTGATCCCCTTCTGCCCTGTTGCTGTCAATAATCCCGTTATTCACCATTATGCAAAGCTGTTGACTCGTTCCCACACTCCGCGCGGGGACGGCTGCGGGACACTCCGCGTCCTGTGATGACGCGCAGCGTCTGATCTGCATTCCCACGCGGAGCATGGGAACGAGTGCCCAATTGGGCTTCGCCCAATTCTTTGAAGTTACAGGAAGTCGTAATGACTTCCCTGACAGAAAAATTCTTCATTTGACTCGTTCCCTGGCTCTGCCTCAATGACATCTGCCTCAATGGCATTAAGTTAAGGGTGGAGGAGTCCCGAACTGAAAGTCCGGGACACTGAAATGACTGGGAAAATACGGCCAAAATTCCGTTTCACTTCATTTTGGCACTCCAAAAATTTCTTAAGTTAATGGCATTGACGCGGAGCGTGGGAACGAGGTGAAGGTGGTTCCGCTGCGCTTCCCCCACCCTGCTTTCATGCTTCGCTGTGAGTCATAACTCATGGCGGTTTATACGGAAACAGTTTGAAATCTATAACAATTAAAAAGCAGTTTGTAAAAGATTATTCGGCGTAACCGGGGAATATTTTATCCGGCAGGAATACAGGATTCAGGGATTCACCACCCCGTTTCCCAATATGCATATCTGCCCTTTTTCAGATCGGAAAATATAAAAATCTTGATTTACAGTGAAATTTCATGTATTTTGCTTTACATTACAAATCATCACAGGAGATTCAGTACCATGTCTCTTGCACAATTCCAAAATCAGCCCTTTGCCTTATGCCGATTATTGCAGACAAACTGATGATGCACGACCGGCAGGACGCAGAATCAGAAATCCGGACTTATTACCGATTCATAAAACAATAGTTGATGAATCGGTAAAAAGTCCAAATTTCAAAAATCGATATTAATAAAATCAGAGTGTTAATACCCACATTTCGCTCTTTGCACTCCAAATATTTGAATTTATTAAATCCGATTTTTTGTTCATGTAAAAAGCTATCGAAAAAACAATTTAATTTTCAAAGTGTTACAGAGACAAGCGAAATGCGGGTTAATATGTATCAAAACCTGATTTTCGGACTTTTTACGAATCCATCAATAGTGCTCTGTCAAGGTTAATCTGACGGGTATGTAACATATTGAATTTTTTTGTAGGGTGGGCAAAAGCGCAGCGCTGCCCACCGATTCAGGTGGGCACGGAAAA
>JAABRU010000033.1 GCA_011390755.1 Desulfobacteraceae bacterium
GTTATGAACCCCGGATAAAATATCCGGATATAATGATTTCATGCAGTTACATTTTTACCGCCTGTAACCTGAATTGAGCGTTTTTTTTCAGATAAACCGGCTGAATGTCCGGTAAGCGGAACTTTGCCTGTTTTACGCTTTTCACCCGGCGGGTGAAGAGCCGGAAACCGCCGGGCCCCTGATATTTCCGACCGGAAATCATTTTCAGGTCTGAGAATCGCTCAAATTAGAACCTATCCGGAAACCTCCGAAACCGATTTTTGGAACCGGTGAAAACAGGGGTTCAGAATACCGAAAGACAGGTTTTCGGATAGGCTCTTAGGTGTAAACCGGAAAAAATTACCGAACCATTGATAAAAAAGACAGAGGAAAAAACATATGAGCGTTCATGTACTGGCAGGCCAGCCCGCGCCCCCTTCCATGCTGGAAAATATTCCCAGACTGGTCAGTTCCTATTACAGCCGGATTCCGGATCCTTTTGATCCCGCGCAGCAGGTGGCATTCGGCACATCCGGACACCGGGGCAGTTCCATGAAAAACAGCTTTAACGAGGCCCATATCCTGGCCACTGCGCAGGCCGTCTGCGATTACCGGAAAAAAGAAAACATCAGCGGCCCCCTTTATCTGGGCATGGACACCCATGCCCTGTCCGAATCCGCGCATATGACGGCACTGGAGGTGCTGGCCGCCAATGGGGTCCGGGTGCTGTACGCCAAAGATACGGGATATACCCCGACACCGGTGATTTCCCATGCCATTCTCTGCCATAACCGGGACGGGGCAGCGGGACGGGCCGACGGCATTGTCATCACCCCTTCCCACAATCCGCCCGAAGACGGCGGATTCAAATACAATCCGCCCCACGGCGGCCCTGCGGATACCCATGTGACAGACTGGGTGCAGCATCAGGCCAACACCTATTTAAAAGAAGACAATAAAAATGTGCGGCGGATTCCCTATGAAAAAGCCCTGGGCGCAGAATGCGTTTCGGAATATGATTATATCCGGCCCTATATAACAGATCTCAAAAATATAATTGACACAGATATTATCCGTGATTCCGGCATCCGTATCGGCGCGGATCCCATGGGCGGCGCGGCTGTGGCATACTGGGAACCCATTGCGGAAGAGTACGGTCTGCATCTGGAAACGGTCAACCGGATCATTGATCCGACTTTTGCTTTCATGCGGGTGGACAAAGACGGAAAAATCCGCATGGACTGCTCTTCCCCTTATGCAATGGCCGGCCTGATCGGTCTGAAAGACAAATATGACATCGCTTTCGGCAATGATCCGGATACAGACCGCCACGGTATTGTCACCCCATCTGCCGGACTGATGAATCCCAACCATTATCTTTCCGTGGCGATTTTTTATCTTTTCCAAAACCGCAAAGGATGGAAAAAAGATGCCGCCATAGGCAAAACCTTAGTCAGCAGCGCCATGATTGACCGGGTGGCCGCGCATCTGGGAAGAAATGTTTCGGAAGTGCCTGTGGGATTCAAATGGTTTGTGGAGGGTCTGCTGAAGGGCTCTTACGGATTCGGGGGGGAAGAAAGCGCGGGGGCCTCTTTTCTCCGCAAAGACGGAAGTGTCTGGACAACAGACAAGGACGGCATTATTCTCAATCTGCTGGCCGCCGAGATCACTGCCAAAACCGGGAAAGATCCGGCAGAACATTACCGGAAACTTACGGAGATGTTCGGTAATCCCCTGTATGAAAGACTGCAGGCACCGGCCGGTGCCAGGCAGAAGGCGGCACTGAAAAAACTGTCTCCGGAGCAGGTCCGTGCAGACAGTCTGGCCGGAGAAAAAATTCTGGAAAAACTGACCCGTGCCCCCGGAAACAATGCATCTGTCGGCGGTCTGAAAGTGGTGACAGAAAACGGATGGTTTGCGGCCCGGCCCTCGGGAACAGAAGACATTTACAAAATCTATACCGAAAGTTTCAAAGGCAGAGAGCATCTTTTGAAAATACAGGAAGAAGCACAGGTCATTGTCATGGAAGCCTTCCGGAATGCGGAGCCGGGGGCATGAACTGGAAAGAGGCCCTGCTTTTATCGGATATGCCTTTGGAGTTTGCGGCAGCGCGTGTGCTGGTATCCGAAGGTTTTTCCGTGAATTCGGATTTCCGTTATGCATGGGGGGAAGAGGAAACAGGCAAAGACGCGGCAGTTGATCTGCACGGAAAACTGCTTTCCCCTTTTCCCGAATCCCCGGAAAAATTTCTGCTCACGGAAGTGCTGGCAGACTGCAGACACCGCCGGCCGGATACGGTCGGCATTTTCCTGCCGGACCCGAATCCCCCCGGTACTTCCCCCCTGCCCTCGGGAAAGAGCATCCGCCTCATGGATCAGTTTTCCGCTTTTGTGATGGAAAGGGACAGCATCCGCGCGTTTGATACATCGCTGCCTTTCTGCTATAAGGGACTGGAAGTGAATCTGAAAAGCGGGGAAACAGATGAAAATGTATTCCGCAAAGGGCTGTGGCATCTGCAAAATCCCCTTCCCCGGCTGATAACGGATAATATTCTGGATTTTCTCAGCGGCCCGCGGGAAAACAACCGCCCCTTTCTTTTCTGCCCGGTGCTGCTGACAACTTCGGCCCTGTATGTAATGAAAGCGGATATTTCCATGGAGGAAATCGAAAGGGCCGCTGAAGTGCGGGAACTGGGCGAAGAAGTCCCCTGGCTGCTCATGTATGCGGATATGAGCCCCGTATTCCGAAAGCGGTGTATGGATGAAAGTGCGCGCCTGAATTCCCTGCTCCGCACGGAAAAGGCCATGGAAATTGAAATGCGCAAGGCCCGTTATTATAACAGCCGCATTCATCTGCCTTTTACCATTATTGATGCGCTGAATGCCGCAGATTATTATTATATGAGCATCTTTTTCAGCCGTTTTGTAATATGCAATTATACCCGGTTTGCAGAACTGATCCGGAAAATCAAAAAAACCGCGCTGACCGCGCTCAGCACACTGGAGGAGGTTATATAAAGGGCCAAAAATAAGGAACTGCTTCCCGGTTCCGGCCTTCTGTCCTCCTAACTACCTGTAATTATGAGAAAAAAAGCTGAAAGAAAAATCAGACGGGCCGTAGAGGAACTCGGAGACTGTGAACATCACCGTCTGGATCATGTCCGGTCCCTGGCCGGTCTTCACCCCAAAATTTTTGATAAAACCATTCTGGATATGGAGCGGGTGGGAACTATCCGGCTTTTTTCACAGGGACTGGACGGGATGAGCAAAGAGGAAATACCTCTTCTTGTCCGCCGCGGAGAAACCGTTTATGTTTCCTTTACTTTTATTGACGGAAGTTTTGCCGGACAAAATCTTCCCGGTAAGCATCCGGGGAAGCAGCCGACTGATAAAAAAAGGAAGCGGAATGACAAAGTCCCCCCGGAAATGATTCCGGAATCCGCGCCCGATCCCATGCCTGAAATGCCTCCCGGTTTCTTACCGCTCCTGCCGGAAGAACCCTATATATTCCCTGATCCCGATACGGAAAAAAAGGATGAAAGGGACAGGGGCGAAGCAGACACCTGCCGCGGATCCGCTTTGGGCGCGCCCGAAAAAACGGCGGAAGAAAATGATCCGGTTATTTTGATATTGCAGGGTCTTCTCCCGGGAGAATGGGAAATGTTCGAATCCCTGTGTGAAAACCGGGAAGGGAAAGATTCTTTGCAGGTCATGGAAGAAATGATCCGGAAATATATTCGGGAATCTGCCTGAAACCATAACCGGAACTTGCAGGAAACCGCCGTCTGTGCTACATATAGTTAGAATAATCCAAATTACACACATGAACGGAATTTATGAAACAATATCTCATAGACGAACTCAGATACGAAGATTTTGAACAAATCAAAAACTATATGGATGAACACCTTGAAGCATCCGGTATGGAGAATCTTTACTGGCTTCCTATTGAGCCGGAGCTGCTGAGCCCGATGCAGGCGGAACACAAAGACTGCCATCCCCTGTATTTTGCCGTGGAACTGCGGGAAAACAGTATTTCCTGCGAACTGCTGGTCCGTACACGCTGGCGGATGAAATGCGACTGTATTGCGTATGCAGACCGGCAGCAGCGCAGCTGGCTGATGGACAGTCTGGATGCCATTCTGGAAAAACTGAAAATCAGTATCTGATGAACCGCCAAAAAGTCCGGCATTCTGATTCTGCCTCTTTCCTGCGGAATCCGCTAATGTCAGCCGCTTTCAGACTCCGGTTTCTGCCGGACTGACGGGATTTTCGGCTTTTTACGGAAGCATCCGTATCTGACTGTCCGTTTTTTCTGAAGTTGAGGGAATCTGTATACATAAGCAGTAGAACAAAAAGTTTGCCCCGGATGCGGTTTTATGACTGTCCCGGAGTGCAGAAATTATATTTCTGCACAGGCGCAGCTCCCGGCTGACCATGCAAAAATACAATTTTTGCACTCCCCGGGAAACTTTTCGATCTACTGATAAGGGATAGTGGTCCGAATCCGCTGATGTATTAAATTTCCTGCCCCGGGGACGTACCGCATATGCCCCTCGGCGGGGTGTCCGGGGGAGCCTGTGCAAAATACGCCCTTGCAGAAAAAAATCAGGGGATTTGACCCCTCACCAAATAAGGATAATAAAATGCTGCAGATCATTCCGCTGGGAGGATTGGGGGAAATCGGCCTGAATATGATGCTTGTGGGTTACGGAGACGATCTCATTATCATTGACGCGGGCATCATGTTCCCCGAAGACTACATGCTGGGTGTGGATATGGTTATTCCGGATATGGAATTCATCCGGCAAAACAAATCCAGAATTTCGGCCGTCGTGCTGACCCATGCCCATGAAGATCATATCGGAGCACTTCCCTACCTGCTTCGCGAAATCAATGTACCGGTTTACGGAACCTCCTTCACACTGGGCCTGGTCCGTCATAAACTGGAAGAGCATGATCTTTTTTTCCCTGCTGTATTAAAAGAGGTCAGACCCGGCCAGTCCGTCAGAATTGCCAATCTGGAAATTGACATCATCCGCGTCGCGCACAGTGTTGTGGACGGCATTGCCCTTGCCATCCGCACCCCTATGGGAATTGTTCTTCATACGGGTGATTTTAAAATCAGCCATACGGCCATGGATGATATGAGAACGGATGTCAGCAAACTGGCAGGCTGCGGGCAGGAAGGTGTGCTGGTCCTGCTTTCGGATTCCACCAATGTGGAAAAAGAAGGTTACACCATTTCCGACAGAGAAATCGGCAACAGTCTCCGCCAGATTATTTCCGGGACCAAAGGCAGGACCATTGTGGCACTTTTTGCTTCCAGTGTTTCCCGTATTCAGCAGATAGTGGATATTGCCGGGGAGCTGGGACTGCGCTTTGTGTTTAACGGCCGGAGTATAGAAGTTACCACCCGTATTGCCAAAGAACTGGGCTATCTCCGGCTTCCCGAAGGCCTGGAAATTACCATTGACAAGGTGGAAAATTATCCGGATGCCGGTATCATCATTATTACTACCGGCAGTCAGGGGGAACCCATGTCGGCCCTGGCCCGTATGGCAACAGGAATCCATAAGCAGATCCGTATCCGGCAGGGGGATACGGTGATCCTCTCTTCCAAGTTTATTCCCGGAAATGAAAAAGCCATTGCCAAGATCATCAACAACCTCTACCGCCGGGGCGCGGATGTGATTTACGAAAAAATATCCGAAATCCATGTATCTGGCCACGCGTTCCGGGAAGAACTCAAACTGATGATCAGCCTGACAAAGCCCGAATATTTTATACCCATTCACGGAGAATACCGGCATCTGGTGCTTCATGCCCGACTGGCCGAAGAAATGGGAATTCCCCGGTCCAATGTGATTCTGGCGGAAAACGGGCAGGTTATCAAATTTGACGAAACAGGGGGAAGAATCTGTGACACCGTACCCACCGGCCGCGTACTGGTGGACGGAAAAGGCATCGGCGATGTGGGCCGCAGCATTCTCAAAGAACGGCGCGCACTGTCGGAAGACGGGTTTGTGGCAGTCACTCTGGCCTTTGATGAAGAAACCGGCATTGTCATGTACGGCCCGGAAATTGTATCCAGAGGTTTTGTTTTTGAAAATGAAACCGGTCATCTGCTGGATGATGCCATCTGTGTAATTCTGGAAGCCATTGAAGATATCGGCCCGGATACCGAAAACCGCCTGGAAAAAATCCGGAACCGGATACAGACGGATCTGCGGAAATATTTCAATTTCACCATCCGGCGCCGCCCCCTGATCCTTCCTTTTATCCTCGAAGTATAGTATATTTCCATGAAGACCATGAAAAAAGAACTGCTTGCCATTCTGAAGATCTTTTTGCTGATCTTTGTGATCTGCAGTCTGCTGAGCTATCATCATACCGACTTTGAAATTCTCAGTCTGGGCAAAGAAAAAACCGCTAATCTTTTCGGTCTGCTGGGGGCCTGCTTTTCCGGTGCCCTGATCGGTATGTTCGGCATCGGTGCATACTGGCTGCCCCTTCTGATGTTCTTTCTTCACCGCCGTTACATGCAGGAATATCCCAAAAAAGAAATGATCCGATCCGGCACAGGCGGCCTGATCCTCATGATCATCAGCGGCAGTTTTTCCGCACTCTGGGGAGACAGTATCCGCATCCGGGGAACGGAGATCGCTTCGGGGGGGCTGGCAGGCAGTTTTTCCAAATTTCTCCTTGTATCCGCTTTGGGGCAGACAGGGTCTGTTTTGCTGCTTGTATTGGCATTTCCCGCAGCATATATGTGCATCACGGGGGATTCTCTGGCGGTAATCGGAAAAAAAATCCGCGGCCGGTTTATGGAAAAAGGCAGACGGGCAAAGGAAAATCTGGAATTATGGAAGGTGCAGGGCCAAACCCTTCCCCGGATTCCGGTGCTGGCACAGCTTCCTGTTAAAAAACTGATTCCCCTGCTTCCCAAATCCCTGCTGCCCCGGGAAACCGGGAGGGAAGTTTCTCCGGAACCCTTCCGGCCGGAAGTGATACCGGACATTCCGGCAGCCGCAAAAAGGGAAATAGGCTCACCGGAGCCGGAACTGCGGAAGAGGATTCCCCCTTCGGAAGATATACCGGACATTCCGGCAGCCGCAAAAAGGGAAATGACCTCACCGGAACCGGAAACCCAAAAGCGGATTTCTCCTTCTGAAATGCCTTTTCGCGGCAGGAATGTCTTCACCTCCCTCTTTCCGGGGGGACAGAAAGGATTTCAGCTGCCGCCGGTGGGCTTTCTCACGGATCCTGTCCGCAGTGCCGCGTCCGCTGATGAAAACTATCTGAACCGGCAGGGGCGTATGCTGCATTCCAAACTGGAAGATTTCGGTGTCAAAGGCGAAGTGGTGCGGGTAATCCCCGGTCCGGTCATCACCACTTTTGAATACCGTCCGGCCTCAGGTGTCAAAATCAATAAAATCCTCAATCTCAGCGATGATCTGGCTTTGGCCCTGCGGGCGCTGACCATCCGCATTGTGGCCCCCATTCCCGGACGTTCGGTCATCGGAATCGAAGTTCCCAATAAACAGCGGGAAACCGTCCGGCTCAAAGAAATCATCACTTCCCCCGAATTCAAAAAGAATGCATCAAAACTGACCCTCTGCCTGGGCAAAGATATTGTGGGCCATCCGGTCACGGCCCGGCTGGAACAGATGCCCCATCTGCTCATTGCCGGAGCCACCGGAACCGGGAAAAGTGTGGGACTCAATTCCATGATCTGCAGCCTGCTGTATAAAGCCGGGCCCGATGAAGTCAAGATGGTACTCATTGATCCCAAACGTATTGAACTTTCCATGTATGACGGTATCCCCCATCTCATTACGCCCGTGGTTACGGATGTGAGAAAAGCCACCAATGCCCTTTTCTGGGCTGTCAATGAAATGGAACGGCGCTATCAGCTTCTCTCGGAAAAACAGGTGCGGAATATCCGTCAGTATAACCGGAAAGTGGAAAAAGAAATCCGGGGAAACAGCGCGTCGGAAAGCGATAAACTGCCTTATATTGTACTGATTATTGATGAACTTTCGGACCTGATGATGGTGGCCTCCAAAGATGTGGAATTCTCCCTGCTCCGTCTGGCCCAGATGGCCAGGGCTTCGGGAATTCATCTGATTCTGGCCACCCAGCGTCCCTCGGTGGATGTGCTCACCGGTGTCATCAAAGCCAATTTTCCCACCCGTCTGAGCTTTCGGGTATCTTCCAAAACCGATTCCCGTACCATTATTGACAGCAACGGCGCGCAGAGTCTGCTGGGAGACGGGGATATGCTTTTTCTGCCCCCCGGAACCGCAAATCTGCAGCGCATCCACGGGGCCTATATTTCCGAAGATGAGGTGCTGCGGGTGACCGATTTCCTCAAAGAGCAGCAGCTTCCCGAATATGACAGGAGCATACTGGAAACCGGAACAGCTGCGGAAGAGGAGATGGAAAATGAGGAGCGGGAAGTTATTGTATATGATGAACGCTATGATGATGCAGTGGCTTTGGTAACACAGACAAAACAGGTCACGGTGTCTCTGATACAGCGGCAGCTGCGCGTGGGATACAAACGGGCATCCAGAATTATCGAGATCATGGAAAAAGAGGGCATTGTCAGCCCGCCCGGCACAGGCAAAGGACGCAGCCGGGAAGTGCTGGTGCGGGGCTATGAGGATATGCCCTGAAATTATTTATACGTCGGATGATTACATCACCCGCCCCCCGCACTTTTTTTTTCATTTATACCAATCCCAACAAATAAACTGCCATAAAAAAGCCCAAAAAACCTTCAATAACGGCAGAACCGATGGTAGTGCTTTGTTTCAGCTAAAATTGATGGTCTCGTAAAAAGTCCGGAAATCAGGTTTTGATACATATTAACACTCTGATTTTATTAATAGCGATTTTTGAAATTTGGACTTTTTACCGATTCATCAAAATTGTGTATGCAAAATGACTAAATTCCTTGAAAAGCCGGGAATTCAATTCACAATTTTAAGTGAAACAATGCAGTAGATTTTCAAGTGGGATTGGTATTACTTGATAATTATGCCTACATATGCTTTATTGCAAATCTATACATGCCAATGAAGAGTCAGAAACTTTGACTCGTTCCCGGGCTCCGCGTCAATGCCGTTAAGTTAAGAAATTTTTGGAGTGCCAAAATGAAGTGAAACGGAATTCTGGCCGGATTTTCCCAGTCATTTCAGTGTCCCAAAATTTCAGTTCGGGACTCCTCCTCCCTCAACTTAATGGCATTGGGGCTCCGCGCGGGAACGGGAAAACTTTCATGTTTCGTTGTGGTTGCATATCATGACCGTTTATTATGAAAGTCCTGCACAACTCGTTACGGGGCTCTGCCCCGTAACGGGTCCGGGGAAAGATTTTCATGCTTCGCTGTGAGTCACGGCTCATGACCGTTTATATGAAAGTGTCTGCGAAAAACCGGCCCTCCGGCCTTATTTTTCGCACTCCGTGCAGCCTGACCCGTTCCCAGGCTCCGCCTGGGAACGCATTGGGTGAGGCTCTGCCTCACACACTGCCGGAGGCGGAGCCTCCGGGGGGATGCGTTCCCGGACGGAGCCCCCCAATGGCATTAAGTTAAGGAAAGCCCCGAAGGGGCGGGTTGATACAGCCCGGGGCAAAGCCCTGGGAATACGGGACAAAAAAATCATAAGCCCTGAAAGGGCGGATTATGTACCCGGATCATTTTTTAATACGCCCTTTCAGGGCTTTCAAAAATGCCTTTTCCTTAACTTAAGCCATTGGGGCGGAGCCCGGGAACGGGTTGAAACTTTCATGCTTCGTTGTGAATGCAATTCATGGCGGTTTATATGAAAGTCTCCCCGCGCACCCCGTTCCCACGCTCCGCGTGGGAACAGGCTGCGGGACGCTCCGCGTCCGGTATAAAAAAACTTTCATGCTTCGCTGTGAGTCACGGCTCATGGCGGTTTATCTGAAAAAAACCGCTCCGTTTGGGTTTATAAGCGGCTGATTTTACAACACCGGATTTAAACCTTACTTGGCATTATACATAAACGGGAAAAATAAACCCCGTTTATTTTCTGTTTTGTATTTGACTTTTCGGAAATTAGCTTTTAAAAACAATATATATCGGGAGAATATCCTGAAAAAACCTGCATCGCATTCATCCGGATGCAATAGTGATGAATCGGTAAAAAGTCCAAATTTCAAAAATTGCTATTAATAAAATCAGAGAGTTAATATGTATCAAAACCTGATTTTCGGACTTTTTACGAGACCATCAATAGTGCATTGTCAGGGGCAGCATGGCGGGTATGCAGAATATCTTCGGAACTGCGGGGAGCCTGTGCAGTACGTCCTTACAGGAATAATAATGCAGCCCCTCATTTAAACCCTGACAAAGCAACAGGTGTCTGCGGGTGGGAAAGAAATATTTTTTCTGCGGAAATCTGTGCGTATTGTTATTTAACTTAACTGCATTTAGGAGGTGCAAATGGAACCGATGGAAAAAAATCGGGATTTTTACGAAAAACTGGAAAAGAAAGGTGTCTCACGAAGGGATTTCATGAAATACTGCTCCTTTCTGACGGCCACCATGGGACTCTCCGCATCCTATGTGCCGAAAGTGGCGGAAGTATTTGCAGCACCCAAACAGCGTCCCCCGGTTGTCTGGCTCCATTTCGGGGAATGCACCGGATGTACCGAAGGTGTGCTGCGTTCCATGTATCCCTGGATTGACGAGCTGGTGCTGGATATTCTGGATATCACATACCATGAAACCATCATGGCCGCGGCCGGTCACCAGGCAGAAGAAAACCTGCACAATGCCGTAAAAAATCATGCAGGCAAATTCATCTGTGTGGTGGAAGGCTCCATCCCAACCAAATATGAGCAGTACGGCATGATCGGGGGACGGTCCTTTCTGGAAATTGCCAGGGATGTCTGCCCCAGGGCAGCCGCAACCATCTGCATCGGCACCTGCTCCGCATTCGGAGGTATCCCGGCCGCGAGTCCCAATCCCGGCGGATATAAAGGCATCGGAGATGCCCTGGGCATCAAAACGCTGAATCTGCCCGGCTGCCCCACCAATCCGGTCAATCTTGTGGGGACGGTTGTCAATTATCTGCTGATGGGGAAACTCCCGGCTCTGGATAATCTGGGGCGTCCCCTCTTTGCCTATGGAAAAACCATTCATGACCAGTGCCCCAGACGTTCCCATTTTGAAAATGAGGAATTTGTGGAAGAATTCGGCTCGGAAGAGGCCAAACTGGGCTACTGTCTTTACAAAGTGGGCTGCAAAGGCCCTGAAACCTATAATAACTGCGCTGTTGCCAAATTTCACGGCGGAACCAGCTGGCCCATTCAGGCCGGTCACCCCTGCATGGGATGCAGTGAACCCAACTTTTGGGACACCATGACCCCCTTCTATGAAGAAATGTAATATTTTCTTCGGGAGCTTCTTTGTCTATTACTGTCTTTGAAGAAAACGGTATAATCCTTTTATGAAAAAAGGGAGGAAATATATATAATGGGTAAACGAATCATAGTCGATCCGATCACCAGAATCGAAGGACACCTCCGCATCGAGGTCGAAGTATCCAAAGGCAAAGTGAAAAATGCCTGGAGTTCCGGCCAGATGTTCCGGGGAATCGAAACCATCCTCAAAGGCCGTGACCCCAGAGACGCGCATCATTTTGTGCAGCGATCCTGCGGTGTCTGTACCTATGTTCATGCTTTGGCATCCGTCCGGGCCGTGGAGGCGGCAGCGGGTGTCACCATTCCGCCCAATGCCCGCCTGATCCGTAACCTGCTCCATGCGGCCCAGTTCCAGCATGATCATATTGTCCATTTTTATCATCTCCACGCTTTGGACTGGGTGGATATTGTGAGTGCACTGAAGGCTGACCCCAAAAAAACAGCCACCCTGTCGGAAAACGTCAGCAATGCCCCCTGGGGCGGTTCCGCCTATTATAAAGAAGTGCAGCAGCGTCTGCAGACCTTTGTGGACAGCGGTCAGCTCGGCCCCTTCAACAATGCCTACTGGGGGCATCCGGCCTACAAACTGCCGCCCGAAGCCAATCTCATGGCCAGCGCGCATTATATTGAAGCCCTGCGGCTGCAGGCAAAATCCGCCAAAATGCATGCCATTTTCGGCGGCAAAAACCCGCATCTCCAGTCCCTGGTTGTCGGCGGCATAACCTCTGTCCGTGATCTGAATCCGGACCGTATTTTCCAGTTCCTCCATATTTGGAAAGAAACCCAGAAATTTATAGAAGATGTCTATATTCCCGATCTGCTGGCCGTGGCATCTTTTTACAAAGAATGGGGAGCCATCGGCGGAACCGGAAATTTCCTGGCCTACGGAGACTGGCCGTCAGGAGAAAAGGAACCGGATACGTTTATGATTCCCAGAGGCCGGGTCATGAACAGAGACCTGACAAAGGTACTGGATGTGGATCAGGAAAAAATTACAGAGGATGTGCAGCACGGCTGGTACGCGGAAGGCGACCCCAAACATCCCTTCAGCGGTGTTACCGATCCCATGACCGAAGGCATCAAATACGAACCCGGGGACAAGAGCAGATTCCTGTTCTGGAAAACCGAAACCGGTAAATACAGCTGGATCAAAGCCCCCCGCTATGAAAGCGAAGCCTATGAAGTCGGTCCCCTGGCCCGTGTGCTGGTGGCCTATGCCAAAGGCAATAAAGCTGTGCAGGATGTGGTGAACAGCACTCTGAAAAAACTGGATATCCCGGCAGATGCCCTCTTTTCCACCCTGGGCAGAACCGCAGCCAGAGGTTTGGAATCTGTTCTCATCGGCGGTGTTATGGATGACTGGGTCATGGAACTGGTGGAAAACATCCGCAATGGCGATACCGCCACCTATCAGCCCTGGGAAATGCCGGATGAAGGTATGGGATACGGACTCAATGACGTTCCCAGGGGCGCGCTGGGACACTGGATTGAAATCAAAGATAAAAAAATCAAAAATTACCAGTATGTCGTACCTTCCACATGGAATCTGGGGCCCCGTCGTTAAACCGGTTGCCTTCCACATGGAATCTGGGGCCCCGCTGCGGAGCCGGAAAACGGGGACCGGTGGAAGATGCCCTCATCGGAACCCCTGTGGAAGATCCCAAACGGCCCGTGGAAATTCTGCGCACCGTCCATTCCTTTGATCCCTGTATTGCGTGTGCGATTCATGTGATTGATCCGGATTCCAATGAGGTTTACAAGGTGAAAGTAATTTGATTTTATATAAAAAGGAGTTATGCAGATCAACTCCGTAAACAGAGCCGGGAGCATGGACGATCTGCAAAAACCGCTCCCTTACGGTCGCGGCGCTGACGAATCCGGATTCCGAGGAGGTTTGCAGGGTGAGAGTGCTCTGATTTTGTATAAAACGAAATTCCGATGCAGAGACGCATGACCGTGCGTCTCTGCGGTCTCCTTCCAATTTATCAGGATTGCAGGGCGGCGGCGGATGTCCCGCCCTGCGTCTGTTTCAGGATTTATAATATTATGACAGATCTGCCCCATATCATGGTGCTGGGTGTCGGCAATATTCTGCTGACGGACGAGGGGTTCGGCATCCGGGTGATTGAAAAAATGCAGGAAGAATACACTTTCCCCGAAAATGTTTCTGTAATTGACGGCGGGGTGCTGGGCATGAATCTGCTGGGTGTCATCAGTGAGGCCGACCGGCTCATTGTCGTGGATGTGATCCGCAACCACGGCGAACCCGGCACCATGTACCGTATTGACAATGATGATATTCCCGAACGCATCCGGGCCAAAAACTCTTTGCATCAGATTGATTTTCTGGAAGCCCTGACCTTCTGCCGATACGGACTGGACAAGGTTCCTGAAACCGTGATCTTCGGTGTGGAGCCGGAAGATATTGAAAGTTACAGCGTGGAACTGCGCCCGCTCATCCGTTCCCGGATGGATGATATGATTGAAAAAGTACTGGAAGAACTGCGCGGTCTGGGAGTGGCATATCAGAAAAACGGTGAAATAAAAGGAGATGCGGAAAATGTGCCTGGCAATTCCTTCTAAAATTGTTGAAATGGATGACAGCAAAGCCGTCATTGATGTGGACGGTGTGCGCCGGGAATGCAGTCTGCTGATGATCGAAGACCCGAAAATCGGGGATTATGTGATTGTCCACGCGGGCTTTGCCATTCAGAAAATAGACGAAAGTGCCGCACTGGAATCTTTGCAAATCATGAAGGATATGGTGGCGCAGCTGGAAGGCAGCTGAAATGCCAATGAAAAATCAAAAATTTCGGGGTAAATAAAAACAGGGCTCTATAAAACCGGACTTCCGGAACCGACTTTTTCATCGCCTGATTTTACAGTACCGAATGTAACCCTTAATTTGCATTTGAAAGACAGGAGCAGGGTTCTGTGCCAAAACCGAATCACAGCGAATCTGAAAAGAAAAACATCCTCTATATTGTGGGCATCGGCCCCGGGCACAGCAGTTATCTGTGCAAACGGGCCGAAGAAGTGCTGCAAAAGGCCGATGCCATTGCCGGATACACCACCTATATCCGGCTGATCGAAGCCCTGACTGAAGGGAAAAAAATCGTACAGACCGGTATGAAAAAAGAGGTGGAACGGGTGGAGGCCGCCATTGACATTGCTTTGCAGGGAGAATCCTGCGCAATCGTCTCCAGCGGGGATCCGGGAATTTATGCCATGGCGGGACTGGCGTTGGAACTTTGCCAGAAGAAAAATATTCCCATCACTTCCGGCAAAAATCAGAAGGGACTTCAGATTGAAGTGGTCCCCGGCATTCCGGCCCTTTCGGCAGGAGCCTCTCTGCTGGGCGCGCCCCTGACCCATGATTTTGCCGTCATCAGCCTCAGTGATCTGCTCACTCCCTGGGAAGTGATTGAAAAGCGCATTGAAGCGGCCGCGGCCGCTGATTTTGTTATTGTCATCTACAATCCCAAAAGCAGAAAACGCAGCGGGCATCTGCAAAATGCCCAGCAGATTATCCTCCGCCACCGTTCCCCGGAAACCCCGGTGGGAATCGTTACCGGAGCCATGCGCGAAAAACAGCGCATCCGGATTGTCCCCCTGGCCGAACTCCACATCGCGGAAGTGGATATGCAGACAACTGTTTTTATTGGCAATCAATCCACTTTCATTTATGGGGGGTTTATGATTACCCCCAGGGGATACGCAAAAAAATATGACCTGAATTCATAATCGGCCGCTCTGCAAAGTCCTCAGAAAGCAAAAAACAGCGGAGTAAGAAAAATCACCGCAATCCCCACAATCAGGGTCATAACACTTCCGATTTTCACAAAATCCGAAAAAGAATATTCGCCAGGCCCCCAGACCATCATATTGGTCTGGTATCCGGTGGGAGTGATAAATGCGCAGGATGCTGAAATCATCAGGGTAATGGCAAAGGGCATGAAACTGACCCCCAGTTTTTCCGCAATGGAAAGGGAAATGGGAAACATAAAGGCCGCAGCCGCGTTATTGGTAATCACATTGGTCATAAAAGTACAGCCCAGAAAAACAGCCAGCAGGGACATATAGGGATTGTCGCCGCCGATGCGGGTAATAATATAGGCAATCTGACCCGCCAGTCCGCTGCGGGTGACAGCAGACTCCAGACCGATAGCACATGCAATGACCACCAGGGTGGCCCAGTCAATGCTGCGGCCCGCGATGGGGAAACTGAGACATCCTGTTATCAGCATGGCCCCGGCCGCCAGCAGCCCGGCATTGAGCATACTCATCCATCCCAAAGCCACAGCAGCGACCATCAGCAGGGTGATGAGACTGGCTTCAATGGCCCGGTCTGTCCGCTGCAGGTGAAAACCCTCCAAAGGCTTGGTCAGGACAAAATCCTTTTCCAGCTGACTTTGATAGATAAAAGAATCATTGACTTCCAGCACCGCACTGTCCCCGGGCTGTATCCGGACTTCTTCCAAAGGTCTGTTCAGGCAGAGTCCGTCTCTGGAAACAGCAACCACCCGAAAAGAATAGGGACTGCCGATAAAGGGAATATCCCTGATTTTTCTGCCAGCGGCCATACTTTGCTGGGATACAACCACTTTCACCAGGTGATGCTCTCTGCGGTCTGTTTCTTCTGGCATACGGGAAGAAATATGGGGAATCAGATGATTGGAACGCCAGAGTTCCAGCAGGGCTTCGACTTCCGTGGAAAAAGCCAGCATATCTCCTGCTTTCAGTTCCAAAGAGGGATCCGGAGGAAGTGTCCGGCTGCCGCGCATGATATAAAGCAGCTCACATCCTTCGGTATTGATGAAAGCCGTTTCTTCCAGACTTTTCCCCACAATTCTGGATGCCTCACCGACAGTAAACTCCGCAGAATAGCAGCGTTTCATGGTGCTCCGGCTTTCGGATTTCTTTTTATCCGGCAGCAGAAAACGGCTGAATATAATCATGAAAATAATGCCGAACACGGCCAGGGGCACACCCACCCATGCCGGATCAAACATATTGACGATCTGCAGACCTTTGACCGTATTTCCTTTTTGGGAAACCGCATGGGTAATCAGACCCAGAATGACCAGATTGGTGGAAGTGCCGATTACGGTGCAGGTTCCTCCCAGGATAGAGGCAAAACTGAGGGGAATATACAATTGTCTGGGAGACAGTCCGGATGTTTTGCATAAATCCCGAATCACCGGAATCATCATGGCCACCAGCGGAGTATTGTTGAGAAAGGCGCTGCCAAAGGCTATGGGCGGTAAAATTTTCATTTTGGCCGCAACGTTATTTTGCGGAATACCGATGAGTTTTTCCATGATAACGGTAATGGCACCGGTGGAATACATGCCTGCCGCCACAATAAAAAGAACTGCGACCGTCAGCATCCCCTGATTACTGAACCCCTTCAGCAGTTCCGGAGCCGGGGCCAGCCGGAGGGTCATGGCGGCGGTCAGCGCGCCTGTAAAAACAGCTGCGGGCGGGATTTTGGTTTTCACCAGAAAAGCAAAGGTCAGCAACAGTATGCCCATCGTAAAATATGCATCAGCAGACAAGTTTCTATCCTTTTGTGGGTAGTGTTCTGTCAACATTAAAATGACGGGTTAAACAATCCTGTAAGGTGTACTGCATTCGCCTGTCAGCGGGGCATCCGCAGGAAAATCAAGGAATTTATCCCATTATTCTTTTGTGATGTTGTGATACAGTAAAGTTTTAAAATTTTATCATATTATCTTGCCTCTATCAATGAAATATGACTGTTGGGATTAAAAAAACGGAAACAGGGCAAATCCCCCTGATGCATACGGTTTCCACCCTGTTTTGCCCCTCATGTTCCCCCCAATGCTGCCGCCGTAAGCTGTATTATTCATAAACAGGAAGCGGGGGCTGTTTCGGAAAGGTCTGATGCGGAACCCAATACTGCCTGCCGTAAGCTGTATTATTCATAAATCTGAACAAATCTCCGAATCATAACGCTTTCAACTCATTCCCGGCTCTGCATCAATGGCATTAAGTTAAGGATTTATTGGAGTGCCAAACTGAAAGTTTGGCAGTATTTTCCGAATTATTTCAGTTAAGGAAAGCCCCGAAGGGGCGGACTGATACAGCCCGGGGCAAAGCCCTCATCGTTATACACATCTCCCCGTACTGATTTTCAGATTCTTTCAGACCCTTTGTTTTCAGTCAGTTACGGATTCGGAAAACAGTCGGAGGGCAGGTTTCCTGTTTTTATCCATGCTTTTAAAATCAAACAGTTACGGACTTGTGTATAACGATGATGGCAATGCCCCGGAAATACAGGACAAAAAAACCGTAAGTCCTGAAAGGGCGAATTATGTATCCGAATCATTTTTTAATGCGCCCTTTCAGGGCTTGGATTATATTTTATTCAATATTCCCAGGTTTTTGCCCTGGGCTATACCAATGCGCCCTTTCAGGGCTTTCCAAAAAAGCCTTTTCCTTAACTTAGGCGATTTCCAAATATGAATGCAGCGCTTCAGCAGGAGTCACAGACGGAAAGTCTGTAACCGGGCTGCCGTCTGTCAGGCACTGCCGGACTTTCAGTCCGGCACTCCTCCGGTACATTTTTTTCAGGAAATTAACTTAGATGAATCGGTAAAAAGTCCAAATTTCAAAAATCGCTATTAATAAAATCAGAGTGTTAATATGTGTCAAAACCTGATTTTCGGACTTTTTACGAATCCTTCAACTTAGTACTCTGTCAATCTTGATTTTGTGAGTTGCAAAAACCGGATTTTTTCAAAAAATCCGGTTTTTCTGTACTCTTCAACTCGTAAAATCAAAGTTGACAGAGCATTAGAGCTTATCCGAAAACCTGTCTTTCAGTATTCTGAACCCCTGTTTTCACCGGTTCCAAAAGTCGGTTTCGGAGGTTTCCGGATAGGCTCTTAGTTTAGCCCCCGGGACAGCCATTTTTTTTTTCCGATCCGGTCAATGCAGATTCTGTCCGGACAGCTTTTGGCAATTTTTTTCAGTTTTGCCATGTGATTACTGATTTCTTCACTGGAATAGACAAAGGGGCGGCAGGCAGTCAGTTCCAGAATTGCCGAACTTACCGAAAGCAGAGGATATCGGCGATCTTTTCCGCTGTTGCGGTCTTTGGCTGTTATATACCCTTTTTCGATACTTCCGGAATCATAAAAACTTTCCACGTCATTCCGGAAGTGTTCTGCCATTTTCCGAATATCGGAAACAGTTTTTTCCAAATCCGCATCTTTGACCCCCATAAAGAAATCATCCCCGCCGATATGAGCAGCAAATCTGCCTGCATTCTGCGAAGCATTTTTTAACATATCTGAAAAAAGCAGAATCACCCGGTCGCCGTTACGGAATCCGTATCTGTCATTATAGGGTTTGAAATGATCAAAATCAAAGTAAACCAAAATATAGGCAGACTGCCTGTCCTGTACCGCTTTTGATATAAATTCGTTAATCATTGTATTGCCCGGCAGACGGGTCAGGGGGTTCTGATCCCTGGCAATGGCAATATTTTTTTCATTGAGCACTTTCAGCAGAGAACGTGCGCTCAGAAAACCTTTGTATTTCAGATGATCCGAAATAATGATACCTTCCATATTTTCATTTTGGGAAAATATTTCCAGAATTTTTTCCACAGGAGTACGGATATCGGCAATGGGAAAAGGAAGGATGAATTTATTCAGATTTTTTCCAAAAGACGGATTCTGCAGCAGCTGGGCACCGTAACGGGAATAGGCATAGTCCTTAAAACTTCTTTCACTCACAATCCCCAAAGGCTCCCCGTTGCTGTTGACTACCGGGAAAAAACCTTTGCTGTTTCCTGTTTTAAACTGCTCAAATACCTGAAAGGCATCGGAATGATTTTCAACGGCATCAATATATTCGATTTCCGTATCCAGCAGTTTTTCATCACCTGCCTGATCCCGGCGCTGATCCTTTTCACTCAGTACCCGGATATGTTCATATGTTTTTTTCAGCAGACGCATATCCTGTTCCGGATGCTGCACCAGGTATCCCTGTATCAGATCGCAGCCGATATTGCGGCAGCTGAAATATTCCTGTTCGGTTTCCACTCCTTCGGCAATGACAATGCTTCCCATGACATGGGCCAGGTTTACAATGCTGGAAACAAAAAGTTTTTTATTGGGATCATGGGTGATGTCCTGAATGAAAAAACGGTCAATTTTAATGAAATCCGGACGGGTATAATACAGCAGTTTCAAACCGGCAAAACCGCTGCCGCAGTCATCCACTGCGATTTTAAAGCCCTGGGAGCGGTAAGCCCGGAGAATGCCGACTTCTGTTTCCGAATTCATCATTTCATGTTTTTCCGAAATTTCAAAGCATACCGTATCCTGGGATAAACCATATTTTTCCAATATTTTAAGTGTATTCCCCGGTTGATACTCCCCGGCATTCAAAACCCGGTTATCCAGATTGAAAAAGAGCCGGACATGATCTTTCCATTGCAGTTTTGAAAATTTGGCAATAGCGATCTCTCTTAAAATAATCTCAACAGGATAGAGAAAGCCTTCCCTGTATGCGCAGTCAAAAAAATCATCAATATTCTGAAATCCGGCTGTATCAATGTTCCGCAGCAATGCCTCATAGCCGTAACAGACCCCGGTGTGAATATTTACAACCGGCTGAAAAGCAAAATCGCTTTTGCGGAGCCGGGCCGTCCATCTGCTGCCGGGCATCTGCTTTATCAGTGCAGTATTGCAGACAATTTCGCTGTCAGTGATACAGTTCATTTTTCCCCCACTCCTCATATAATGATTTTCAGAAGACGACGGTTTGCAAGCCGGAATATCCCGACCCTTACCTCAAATGAATAATAATACAGTATGAATGTTAGAATTTGATTAGATTTTTGTGAAAGATTTATGAAATCTGCAGGTATTTATATTTCCCAGAAGAAAAGACAAAGTCAATGGGGGAAATACTGCCGGGCCGGGGGCTGGGAACCGGGGGCTGGGAACCGGGGGCTGGGAACCGGGGACTGGGAACCGGGGACTGGGAACCGGGGACTGGGAACTGGGGGCTGGGGGCTGGGAACCGGGGGCTGGGAACCGGGGGGCTGGGAACTGGGGAACTGGGGGCTGGGAACCGGGGGGCTGGGAACTGGGGAACGGGGGGCTGGGAACTGGGGGGCT
>JAABRU010000318.1 GCA_011390755.1 Desulfobacteraceae bacterium
TTGACAGTGAGATAACCGGTCTGGAAGAGCAGGGGTTCGGGGTCCAGTTTTTCCAGTTCATAAACACTGAAAATCTGTTCGCTTACTGTGAGGTTTTCAATGGACGGGAGATTGTAGTTCCGCTCCCGGAGCAGGTTGATAAGAAAGGATGGAGTGCCGGTCTCGAACCAGTAGTTGTTCAGTTCCAGATTACTGAAGGCCCGGAGTACGGAAAAGGGATTGTAAACACATATCTTTTTTTTGGAAAAGCGGTATCCGTCATAATAGCGGCGAAGTTCCGCCAGCGTATGGGATTGGGACAGACCGCTTTCCTCTGCCAGTTCCCGAATGTATTCCGGGAAACAGTTTTCAATTTCCTCCTGCGTATATCCGAGCATGGCCGCATATTTTCTGTTCATACTGATATCATTCAGATTGTTCAGATCGGAAAAAATGGACACCCGGCTGAATTTGGATACCCCGGTGATGAATACGAAACGGATATGGGGAACAGTATCCCCGCCCTTCATGGTTCCCAGGAAGTATTTGAGAATATCCCGGTTGGCTTTGGCAGTCTCCATGCCTTCCGGACCTTTTCCCAGGTGGTCTATGATGGGTTTGTCGTATTCGTCTATGAGGATTATGACAGGTTTTCCGGTTTTCCGGCGTAAATCTGAAATCAGTTGGCTGAACTGTTCCTTCAATGGCATTTTCTTCAGACTGATTCCGTAAGATACGGCAGTATCTGTCAGAGAGATTTCCAGACCTGTCCGAAACATTTCAGCGGTCTGATGGCTGATTTCATTGAAATCAAAGGAAATGACCGGATATTCCGCCCATTCCCAATCCCCGTTTTCGGCAATCCACAGGCCGTCAAAGAGTTCCTTCCGGTTGCCGAAAAAACATTTCAGAGCCGAAACCATGAGGGATTTGCCGAAACGCCGGGGACGGGCCATGAAAAAATAACGGCCTTCTTCGAGCATCCGGTGAATATAAAAGGTTTTGTCCACATAGAGCAGACCGTCCTCCCGGATGATTTCAAAGGAGGAATGGTCTATGGGGAGTTTTCGGGGCTTTTGATTCATAATGACCGCCTTTTGTTTCAATTAGGACTTACGCAGTTGAAATATAATCTGCTGTTTTTATTGACTGTCAATTTTTAAGGCACATAATAAATTCAAACAGTTAAAATTCAACTGCGTAAGTCCTATCAATATTCAATACAGGGGTTTTTCATCAAAGAGAATCTGTATTCATCAACTGTCCGATGCTTTCATAAATTTCTGACTGACAGATGCTGATGGCAATCAAAGTGGCAATGATTTGGGTGAGATTTTCCCTTCTGCGGATGGATTCTGTCAAAGAGGGCGGCATCAGACCGGCTGTCCACAGGAATTTCTGCCGGGTTTCCTCATACAGCATTCCGAGACTGTCTGTGAGAAAGACATTGAGATCAGAAGTGTTTCTGTCAATCCGGCTCAGGCTTTGTTTTGCCGTGTCTGTCAGGTGTTTCACATCAGAGAGTCCGGTTTTCATCTGTTGCAGTAAAATACTGTTCCACCATGCACACAGAGGATGATCTGATGCCATTTCCGGAATTTGGGAATTTCCAATGTCCGGCCCGGAAAAAATCCCCCATTTTTTCTGCAGCAGATCAGTCCATTGTTCTTGAGGATAGGCTTTTACGCGGGTCATGTTCATATGCGGTATGAATTCATCCCCGGTTCTGAAGTTATCCAGAATCTGCCGGGCTTTTTCAATTTTGTCTGCAACAGAGATGAGCAGGGGAAAAAATTCCGGGTCATCCATGCGGATTTCCCGCGAAGATGCGGAAACAGTTTCAGCCCATCCGGCCCGGAGTTTTTCCCAGAAATTTTTCTGAAATGCAGCGCGTTCTGCATTGTCAAAGGTGTCAAAATCCAGATATTCGATTGGAATCAGCGCATCATCAAATCCTGCTTCTTCTGCTGTGTCCTGCAGCCGTTGTGCAATTTCTTTCCGCCATTGGGAATCAGATGGATTTCCCGTCCAGTGGGTGACATAGACCGGCAGATTCAGAGGTTCGATTAAGTCTTCATATTCTCTGAGTTTTTCCAGCATGGTTTTCAGTTCTTCCTGATTGGTTTGGGAATCAAGCCGGTTGGAATGCACCACATAAACACAGGCCATTGCATCCCCGTCTGCCACTGTATACGCGGACGGATCAGATTCTCCGGAATTCCAACCCGGTGTATCAATGAGAAAGATGCGGAAAGGACCTTTCTGATCCGGATAGACCGGATGTTTGTCCACCATGAGTGCTTTGTGGGGAACCGTGAGGCGCAGACGGTGCTGCCGGAGCTGTTCTGCTGAAAAAGAGAATTCCTCTCTTTGGGGAAAATGATCCCACTGCCGGATGTATTCCGGATTTTTGTCAAAATCGTTTTCCTTCCGGATTTCCCAAAGTGCAACACTGTCTCCGTATGTGATTTCCAGAGGAACCAAAGTTTCCTTTTTCAGACTGGAAACCGGTAAAAGATCCTCCGGTAAAAGCTCCTCTGAAACAATACCGGTGAGCAGTTCCCGGATAAGCCGGGATTTTCCGGCAGAGAATTCCCCCACAATCCGGACAGTGATTTCACTGTCCCTGCATTGGGGCTGAAGGGAATTTTCCAGAAATTCCAGTGCGTCAGAGAGTTGTTTCTGTGTGTAGTTCATTGCGGTTCCATTTTTTTTATCCGAATTAAAACAGGTGTTTTTATATGTTACGAACTGCCAGAACATGAGCTTCTGAATATTGGGCTCCTGTTGTAAAACAGCGACTATTCTCCATTGAAATAAATTTACACATTGCCGCTACCCATAAATTTTTATGCCTGATTTTCAAATATTTTTTCAGTTTCCCCATATGCCTGCATAACTCTTTCAGTTCCTCCGGTTTGGGCATCCGCCAGTTTTTGTATCCTCCACCTCTGTAATTTTTGCACCAGTATTCTGCGGTTTTCCAGTTAATTGGCTTTCCGTTATCTTCCGAAGCCCACATCAAACGGGTCTGCTTGTCCAATATCATATTGTTATCATATGAAAAACGGTCTTTTATAATTGTGTCAGGTTCAGAAATCATCCGGACTTTTGTAGGTTTCTGAGAATCAGCCTGTTCTTTTAAAGAAATGATTTCCGCTTCCATTTCCTTTTCTTTTTGCTTTACTTCCTGCAAATCCTCTCGGATTCCATTCAGTTCTTTTTGCACATTTTCAAACTGCTTCAGTTTCTCCTCCAGAGTCCTGATTTGTGAATTCTGTTTTTCCGTTATCTGCTCCAATAATTTGATTAAATTCGTATTTTCATCTGCTTTCTTTCGTAATTCCTCTGCATCTTTCTGATATTCTTTCTTTATTGCCTCAAAAAAATGATAGGAACTGTCATACTTCATTGCCAGAAGCATCAGCGAATCTTTCAAAGGTTCTTTCAGTGTTTCGTTTTTCAGGAGTTCACTGAGATATTTCGGAGTGTTTTCTTTCATGCGTCTGTGCCTTTCTGTCTGCTGTCTGAACCGGGATTCTCAGGATGAAAGGATTTTCAGGATGTTATATCAGGGTATTAATGCCTTAATCATATCCAAATCAGATCGTTCAGTATAAGTCAATCCTGTGCCAAAGGAGTCCGCAACTCTTTGGGAAAAATTCAGAACATCCACAGAGACAATTCTTTTTGTTTTTTCATCATAACGAACCCATACCTCATCCGCTGCCTCTTCTGCAATGGCAGGCTTGGGTTTTTCTGTGAAGGAAAAGGTAAGAATATCAGATTCACGATCATAAAAAACATTGAGATTGGAACTTATGGTTTCATTCTGATCCATAACTGTTCTCCTTTGGAATATATTGAACGGGTGATATACATCTTCCCGCAATGAATCTGAATTTGTCAATCTTTCCTGCCAATTCCGCAATCACTTTATTCAGCCATGTCCATTCGATCCAGTCATCATGCGCCTCCGGAGTGTCCGGCATATTTTTCTGGAACTGGTGGAATGATTTTCCGTATTTTCTTTCAAATACAGATGCTTTGTGCCTGAATTCATTGATCCGGTTTTCCGTATATCCCAGCCTTCTTCCCGCGACTTCCTTCAATGCCTCAACGTAAAGTCCGGTTCCGGCTTCGCTGATAATATCATTCAAATCCTTTGGAATTTTTACGCATACTTCAATCATGATTATTACCTCTTTCTGTCTGCTGTCTGAACCGGGATTCTCAGGATTAAGGGATTGACAGGATTTTATCAATCGTGTTAATCTTTTAGATCTGATTAATTTGCTGCATAATCAGTAAATTGTCTTACATAAGGCGCATGAAAACCTAAGACAATATCTTCTTTGCTCACTCCCAATTCAGTCAGTTCATTTGCAATACTTCTTTCTGTTCCGTTATGCTGAATCCATATCTTGCTGTTTTTAATGTCAATATGTAAAGAACAGCCGTAAATCCTTTTGTTATTGTGCCATCCGACATTTAATATCTGGTAGTGGTCATTTTTTTCGTCACAGACTGTCTGAACTTCCACTTCACCGTGGGAAGGTTTATAGCTTGCGTATTTGTTTATAATATTGATGACATAATTTCTGTATTTTTCTAATTTATCCATTCTTCTATTTCCTCCTTTTCAGGATTGTATGTAATAATTCTGAGATCATTTTTCCGGATTGCCAATTGTCCGAAACGTCCCCTGAAGAATGATTCATAAATGTAGGAAGGTACGGCGAGGTACAGAATACGCTCGGGTTCAGTCTCTTCAAGAATACTCCGATAGTTGATAAACTGCCCTAACGCACTGTGAAATTCGTATGTTATGGAATCACCGAGGAAACTCTTTATTTCCACTGCAATTTTTTTTCCGTCTTTTTCGGCTCCGATAACTTTTTCCGCACCCAGATCAATATAAAAATCCGTATCTCCGTACCTCATGAAAAACGGATCATGAGTGACTGACCAGCCGGATTTAATGAGACTGTCTTTTACTATGTCATGATAAACATCATTTGCAGGCATATCCGTGTTCCTTTGATGGGATATTTGTTATTAAAGTAGGATATTCTAATCCTGAGAATCGTGGTTCAAACAATCACCGGTTTCTTACAGGCAATACACGGCAACGATAACTTGTGCTGCTAAATCGCTTTTTATCACCGTGATGGATATCTAAAATTATACTGTCATTTGTCCACAACCAATAACCTGAAATACTGAACAATTCAAAGAACAGCTTATGCATATAAAGATTTTCCAGTTCATTAACCCTACAACGACACTTATATGTTTAAGTTATCCCATAACCAACCCCATAAGCAGATCATCCTCCGTTAAGTTTTTTCCAAGTTTCCGTTTTCTATGGGAAAGGTATGCTTTATGATTTTTTTCCTGA
>JAABRU010000135.1 GCA_011390755.1 Desulfobacteraceae bacterium
TGATTCACAAATCAGTTTTTTGCAGTAAATACAGAAAGACACAAAAACTGAGTTTTGCAGCCGTATTTTCGTATAAGCAAATTAATCAGCAGCTTGTCTGCAAGGGGCTAAAACGTGTGAATAATGCAGGTTAAGACTCCCCTCCCTCGAGGGAGGGGAATCTTACGTCAACAGTATTGCGCCGGGGGAGGGGGACTTTCTGCTTAAGGAAACGGCACTGACTGTTCACTGACAACTGTTCACTGATAACTGATAATTGAAGAAACGGTTTTGTTTCAGGGGTCCGGGCCGAAGAAAATCCTTCCGGCTTTTCCGGTCTCCTGATGCAAACCCCGAAAACCGGATTTCTGCATAAACATAAGGAGAAAGAATATGAGCATTCAGGTACAACCCTACAAACCTGAAAACAATGTCAGAGTCGTTACCGCAACTTCTCTTTTTGACGGACATGACGCATCTATCAACATTTTCCGGAGAATACTGCAAAGCACAGGCGCGGAGGTGATTCATCTGGGACATAACCGATCTGTACAGGAAATCGTGGATGCCGCAGTGGAAGAAGATGCCCAGGGCATTGCCGTTTCCAGTTATCAGGGCGGTCATATGGAATTTTTTAAATACATGATTGACCTGCTGCGGGAAAAAAATGCCCTCCATATCCGGGTCTTCGGCGGCGGCGGCGGTGTCATTGTTCCGGAAGAAATCCGGGAACTGGAAAGTTACGGAGTTGCCAAAATCTATTCTCCCGAAGACGGTGCCAAATGGGGTCTGCAGGGCATTATCAACCATATGGTGGAAACCATGGATTTCCCCCTGGGCAAAGAGGAAAGTTATGATTTTGATCAGCTCAGTCCCCAAAACAAACTTCTGACAGCCCGGCTGATTACCGCAGTGGAACAGGCCTCTTCCCAAAAAAACGGGCGGCTGGCAATGCTCAGGACAGAACTGGAAAAGCGTGTCGGAGATAAAAAAATTCCGGTCATCGGTATCACCGGTACGGGCGGTGCGGGAAAATCCTCCCTTACGGACGAACTGATCCTGCGGATGCTCCATGATCTGGAAGATATTAACATTGCCATTATCAGCAGTGACCCTTCCCGCAGAAAAACCGGCGGCGCGCTGCTGGGCGACCGTATCCGCATGAATGCCATTGACAATCCCCGTGTGTATATGCGTTCTCTGGCCACCCGGCGCTCCCATGTGGAAATTCCGGATTTTCTGCCCGATGCCGTCAATGTTGCCAAAGCCGCAGGTTACGATTTGGTGATTGCCGAAACAGCGGGTATCGGTCAGGGGGATTCCATTATCACGGATATGGTGGATATTTCCATGTATGTCATGACCAGCGAATTCGGTGCGGCCTCCCAGTTGGAAAAAATTGATATGCTGGATTTTGCCGACCTGGTGGTAGTCAACAAATATGAGAAACGGGGCGGGGAAGATGCGGTGCGCGATGTGCGCAGACAGGTGCAGCGCAACCGCAACGCCTGGGATAAAGCGGTCGAAGAAATGCCGGTATTCGGCACCATTGCCTCCAAATTCAATGATGACGGAGTGACAGCCCTCTATCATGCCCTGCTGGATACGGTGGCGGAAAAAAGCGGTGTGACATTTGAATCCCGTCTGCCCAGACCCGAAGGCAAAACATCCGGTTCCAAGACCATTATCATTCCGCCGGAAAGAACCCGCTATCTGGCGGAAATTGCCGAAACGGTCCGGAATTACCACGCCCATACCGAAGATCAGGCCGGGGCTGTACGCCTCACCTGGCATCTGAAAGAAAGTGCCGGACTTATCAGTGAAAAGGCTCTGGAAGGAGAGAAGGATCAGCTTCTGGAACGCCTGAAAAAAGAGGTGGAAAAAGCGCAGAAGGCTTTGGATAAGGAAACTGCTGAACTGCTGAAACAGTGGGAAGAACTGCGGGAGGCCTACAGCAAAGACGAACTGGTCTATTCTGTAAGAGACCGGGAAATCCGTGTGCCGCTTTACACGGAATCCCTGTGCCACAAAAAAATTCCCAAAGTTTCTCTGCCGCGGTTCACAGACCCCGGAGAAATCTACCGGTGGATGCGCCGGGAAAATCTGCCCGGATATTTCCCCTTTACTTCCGGAGTGTTCCCCCTCAAGCGCGTGGGGGAAGATCCGACCAGAATGTTTGCCGGTGAAGGCGATCCGGCCCGTACCAACCGGAGATTCCGTCTGCTTTCCGGCAATTATGAAGCCAAACGTCTTTCCACCGCGTTTGATTCCGTGACACTTTACGGATATGATCCGGATCCGCGGCCCGACATCTACGGCAAAGTGGGCAACTCCGGTGTGAGTGTCTGCACCCTGGAAGATGTGAAAGTGCTCTACAGCGGATTTGAACTCTGCGCGCCCAATACCTCGGTTTCCATGACCATCAACGGCCCGGCTCCCATTATGCTGGCCATGTTTCTCAATACGGCCATAGACCAGCAGGTGGATAAATTCAAAGAGGAAAACAGCAGAGATCCCCGGCCTGAAGAATATGATGAAATCCGGGCAATGGTGCTTTCCAATGTGCGCGGAACCGTGCAGGCCGATATTCTGAAAGAAGACCAGGGGCAGAATACCTGTATTTTTTCCATTGAGTTTGCATTGAAGATGATGGGCGACATTCAGGAATTCTTTATGCAGAACAATGTGCGTAATTTCTATTCTGTGTCCATCTCCGGTTATCATATTGCCGAAGCCGGGGCCAATCCCATTTCCCAACTGGCTTTCACCCTGGCCAACGGATTCACCTATGTGGAATACTATCTCTCCCGCGGCATGGATCTGGATCATTTCGGTCCCAATCTTTCCTTTTTCTTCTCCAACGGCATGGAACCGGAATACACGGTTATCGGCCGGGTGGCCCGCCGCATATGGGCCGTGGCCATGCGGGAAAAATACGGGGCATCCGAACGGACCCAGAAACTGAAATATCATATACAGACTTCAGGCAGATCCCTGCACAGTCAGGATATTCAGTTCAATGATATCCGCACCACCCTGCAGGCTTTGTGCGCGATTTACGACAACTGCAACAGTCTGCACACCAACGCGTTTGACGAGGCCATTACCACGCCGTCCGCAGAATCCGTGCGCCGTGCGCTGGCCATCCAACTGATTATCAACCGGGAATGGGGACTGGCAAAAAATGAAAATCCCATGCAGGGCAGTTTCATTGTGGATGAACTGACCGATCTGGTGGAAGAGGCCGTGCTCATGGAATTCGACAAGATTACCGAGCGGGGCGGTGTGCTGGGGGCAATGGAAACCGGGTACCAGCGCAGCAAGATTCAGGAAGAATCCATCTACTATGAAACCCTGAAGCATACGGGCGATCTGCCCATTATCGGTGTCAACACTTTCCGCGATCCCAATGCGGATGATAATGATCTGGTGGAAGGCGGTTTCGGCTGTGTGGAACTGGCCCGTGCCACCGAAGAAGAAAAAGAATCCCAGCTTAACCGCCTGCGGGATTTCCAGGAAAGAAACAAAGACAAAACCCCGGAAGCCCTGAAACGGCTTCAGAAAGCCGCATTGAGCGGTGAAAACATCTTCGCGGAGATGATGGAGGCCGTGCACTGCTGTTCCTTAGGGCAGATTTCCCAGGCATTGTATGATGTGGGCGGACAGTACCGGCGGAATATGTAAAAAAAAAGCAGTCGTGACCAATTTAATATTCAGAGGATGATCAGTAGGTCGGATTAGCGTGAGCGTAATCCGACCCCCTGATTTTGATAATATCAGTAGATCGAAAAGTTTTCCGCCGACCGGTTTCAGAATGGTTCCCGGAGTGCAAAAATTGTATTTTTGCATGAATGCCCGGCAAAAAACGTTCCGTTTTACCCATGTTCAGCGGTGCAAAAATACAATTTTTGCACTCCTCCGGAAAGTTTTCGATCTACTGAATATACTATTACTCAGAAGATGTAATATTACAGTCAATGCTGTTTCCTTAAGAAAATTACGGAGTGCCAAACTGAAAGACTTCGGCAGGCTCAGTCGGGTCGTCCGGCAGTATTTTTCTGAATCATTTCAGTGTCCCAAACTTTCAGGCTTCGACGTGAGACTTCGGCGTGAGCTCAGTCGAACGCTCAGCCGGACGTTCGGGACTCCGTCCCCCTTAAGGAAACGGCATTGATATTACAGCCACGAATTACACGAATTATGGTTTGTGCAATTCGTGCATATTCGTGTCATTCGTGGCTAATGTAAAATTTCTGAAGGAACTGAAAGATGGGTTTGAAACATCAGCAGTGTATGAATAAGATTAAAAAAATGGAATACAAAAAATATCTGGCACATACAGAATATGATGCACAAGCCGACATTTTTCACGGGGAAGTCATCAATACCCGGGATGTCATCACTTTTCAGGGAAAATCAACGGATGAATTACGCAGGGCATTGGAAGATTCTGTTGAAGATTATCTTGAATTCTGCAAAGAACGCGGTGAAGAACCGAATCAGCCTTTTTCCGGTCATTTTTCTTTACACCTTTCTCCGGAACTGCACCGACAGATAATTCTTGCCGCTGAAAAATCCGGAAAAAATATGGATAACCGGATATCAGAGGCTCTTGAACTGGCAGTAAAAAGGAATTCTGCTGAAAATTTATATATATAAATTTCTCAGCAACATACCTTCCAAAAATATTTTTATGCTCTTATAAATTAAAAAGGAACATGAACGAAACCGATGCAGGCAATTTTCAAAAAAGTAAAAATTGAAGAAGTCGGAAACGATTTTGCTTTCTGGCAGAGTAAAACACCAGAGGAACGTCTGAAAGCATTGGAAGAAATCAGAAAAGAATACAATAGTTGGAAATATGGTACTGACGAAGGATTTCAAAGAGTTTATCGATTCGTTAAACAAAAATAATGTTCAATATCCGGTTATCGGTGGTTATGCAGTCGCATTTCATGGTCATTCCCACCACACCAAAAATATTTGTCAGCATTCTTAATCAAAATAACAGCTTGATAATATCTAAAAAATGAAAAATGTGGATTATAATAAAATAAAAAAAAATAAATCTGTGGCGAACGCTTCCGCCATCAGTTTGTTTTGCGGTGCAGGAGGCTGCTCTCTCGGATTCAAACAGGCAGGATATAAAATTTTATATGCAAATGATAATAATTCTGAGGCAGTAAGCACTTATAAAAAAAATTTTCCTGACACAGTCTGCATTCTTGAAGACATTGATAAATTAGATTTTAAACAGATTCTGATAGATTTAAAATTAAAAGTCGGAGAGTTGGACATTCTGATAGGCGGTCCGCCATGCCAGGGATTCTCAACTGCGGGTTTACGTTTTTGGGACGATCCAAGAAATCACCTGTTAAAAAGTTATGTAAGTGCGCTTTCTGTCATTCTGCCAAAATGGTTTATCATGGAGAATGTGGAAGGACTTTTAACTTCAAATAAAGGGACTTATATATATGAAGCTATAAAAGCATTTATTGAGATTGGCTATCTGATCAGGCTGGAAAAAATATATTCACAAGAATATGGAATTCCTCAGAGAAGAAAGCGGGTTATCATTGTTGGGAACCGGTTGGGATATAATTTTCAAATGCCGGAAGCAAAGATCAAAATATCTGGTCAGATTTTTAGAAACTCGGACATAACTATTTTACACGCTATCAGAGGGTTACCCGCCCCTACAAACTCAAATAAAGACAAACTTGTTTACGAATCTTCACCAATAGATGCTTTTGATGCTTTTCTTCGTAACGGCTCTGACAAAGTTACTGAACATTATTATCCGGAAATTAATGGAATACAGCTGGAACGAATATCTGCTTTAAAGCCTGGACAGACTATGAAAGATCTGCCCGAAAATCTGCAACATGAGTCTTTCAAAAAAAGAGCAAACAGGCGTGTAGCTGATGGTATGCCGACTGAAAAAAGAGGAGGAGCACCGTCAGGTTTAAAAAGGCTGCATGAAAGTGAACCCTGTTTGACGATTACAGGTGCAGCAACCCGTGAGTTTATACACCCTGAAGCGAACAGACCTCTTACTATTCGGGAATGTGCGAGAATTCAGACTTTTCCGGATTCTTTTGTTTTTCAGGGGAATTCGTCTCAAAAAATACAACAAATTGGAAATGCTATCCCTCCCATGTTGGCAAGAATATTCGCGGAGCATATTCGGGATGATTATGGCTTTACCAGAAAAAAAAATCACAAGGGAAAATTACTTGGTTATTTGTTAACAAAAGCAGAGGGAATGAGCCCTGCCCTGAAAAGAACCGATATGTTACTTGGTGAACTTCTTATTGGCAAAAAATGTAAACAACAACTTTTATTCGATTGATATTATGGCAAACACGGCATTTATAAAAAATCTTTATGCAAAATGTAAAATGCATGGAAGTGGTGAAGCACAAATAGTAATTTCAAACGGAGAACTTGCTTCACTTGTATATATTGCGGTCTTAAATCTTGGTTGGTGTCATAAGAGTTTGAATATTAATCATATTCAAATACCAGGTAATGATTATTATCAAATCCCTCTGAACTGGTTTTACGATCAGCAAAATTCAGACATTAAACCTGATATGATTATAAGCAATTTGCAATCATGTATCGAAAAAGATAATGATTTTGCTTTATTTATCGAAAATTTATCGGCACTGCACAGAAGAAGAGTGAAATACCGGAGAATCTTATCATCCCAGCCTTTGCCAAATATGGATCAGATTGGACCACGGGTTCTGTTGGAATACGGTGAGTGCGATACAACTTTGCTTGCCAATTGGATGCTTTGGCGAAAATGGATTTATGATATTGACAACAGAGCAGCGCAGGAAACCGGATATTTATTCGAGCCTTTAATCGCAAGTTGTATTGGCGGTGAACCTGTGGGGGCAAAGAATTCCCCGGTAAAAAGACTTGATACACAAGGTAAGCCTACAAATAAAGGTAGGCAAATTGACTGCTTAGTGCCAAGTAATGACAGGGCATATGAGTTGAAGTTAAGAGTTACAATTGCTGCCAGCGGACAAGGCCGATTCGGAGAAGAATTATCATTTCCTGTTGAAAGCCGGGCAGCAGGTTTCACCCCTGTGCTTCTGGTATTAGATCCCACTCCATCCGACAGACTCACCGAACTTTCTCAAAAATTTTTGGAATGCGGAGGAAAGTTTTATCAAGGTGAAGCTGCATGGAAACACATGGAAAACGAGGCCGGTGATGTTATTTCAGTTTTTATCGAAAAGTACATTAAGCCGGTTATCCAAGGGGTAGAAGATATAGATTTGCCACTTCTTAAACCAATAAATTTGAATTGGAGAGAAAATAATGTTGAAATATCATCTGATCAACATTCATACGTTATTGATCGTTTGTAAATGCTGACTTTGCATAAAAACCTGAAATAAAGTTACAGATAAACGGCCATGAGCCATGGCTCACAACAAAGCATGAAAGTCTTTTTATACCGGACGCGGAGCGTCCCGCAGCCCGTTCCCACGCTCCGCGTGGGAACGGGCTGTGCGGGGGACTTTCATATAAACAAGGAGAAACAGAAATGAAAGAAGCAGTCATTGTAAGTGCGGTACGGACACCGCTGGGTTCATACAACGGAACTTTGGGGAATATGGGCGCAACCACCCTCGGCGGCATGGTCATAGCCGAAGCCGTAAAACGGGCCGGAATTGACAAAGAGATTGTGGATGAGTGCATCATGGGCCAGGTGCTGCCCTGCGGATACGGCCAGAACCCGGCCAAACAGGCCGCCCATCTGGGCGGTATGCCCTGGAAAACAGAATGTTTCACCATCAACAAAGTCTGCGGTTCCGCACTCAAGGCCGTGATGCTGGCCGCCCAGGCCATTCAGGTGGGGGATGCGGATGTGATCGTGGCCGGCGGCATGGAATCCATGAGTCAGGCCCCCTATTATCTGGACAAAGCCCGTTTCGGATACCGCATGGGACCGGGACAGATTCAGGATCATATGGTCCATGACGGCCTATGGGATGTGGTCAATGATTTTCACATGGGCATATCCAATGAACTCTGCTCGGAAAAATACAATGTCAGTCGGGAAGCTCAGGATCGTTTTGCCGCCGAATCCTACGGCCGCGCCCGTGCCGCCATTGCCGAAGGAAAATTCAAAGATCAGATCATGCCGGTGGAAATTCCCCAGCGCAAGGGCGATCCCAAAATTTTTGATACAGATGAATGTCCCAAAGATACACCCTATGAAGTCCTTTCCAAAATGAAAGGCGCGTTTAAAAAAGACGGACTGGGAACAGCCGGAAACGCTTCCATTATCAGTGACGGCGCAGCCGCGGTTGTGGTCATGTCAAAAGAAAAAGCCGAAGAACTGGACTGCAGTATCATGGCCACCATCGGCGCGCAGGCATCTTACAGCATTGAAATGAAATATGTGCTGGTGGCTCCCATATGGGCCATTCCCAAATGTCTGAATAAAGAAGGTATCGGCATTGATGATGTGGATCTGTTTGAAATCAACGAAGCCTTCAGCGGTTCTTCGGTCGCGATTATGAATGAACTGAAACTGGACGCGGACAAAGTCAATGTCAACGGCGGTTCCGTAGCACTGGGCCACCCCATCGGAGCCAGCGGGTGCCGCGTATTGGTGACGCTGCTCTATGAAATGATCCGTCAGGATAAAAAAACCGGTCTGGCCTCTCTCTGTTTAGGCGGCGGTGAGGCTGTGGCAATGATTGTCAGGCGGTAATATTATACCCTGACTGTTTAAAACTTTTAAAGTTTCAGGATTTCAGTTCCCATAATTTGCGGAGGAGTGCCAATCTGAAAGTTTGGCATTCCTTCATCCAAACAGAATTTCAGTTATTCAATGATTATCAGAAAGGGGGAGGAATGCCGGTAACAGTTTCTGAATACAAAAATGAACTTTTAAGTGAAATTGAAGGAATGTCTGCTGACAAATTAAGACAGATACTGGATTTTGTCTGTTTTATCAAAGCAAAAGAAGTTATTGATCCTTCCCAGTCCTGGTTCTGGACGAAACAGTGGCAGAAAATGGAGCATATGGCTGACAATGACAAAAATACAGGAAATATTATCGGCAACGGAACTCTGAATGATCTGCTCAGCGAACTGAAGCAATGAAAATAAAAGCATACCGGACATTCCGGGAAACCTATCAGGAACTTCCCAAATCCATTCAGAAAAAGGTGGACAGACAACTGTCGCTGCTTGCTGATGATTTCTGTTATCCCTCACTCCATACCAAGAAAATAAAAGGCAGAGAGGGAATATGGGAGGCAAGGATTGATCTGCATTACCGTATGACATTTGAAATTATTGAGGATACCATAATGTTGAGGGTTGTGGGAAACCATGATGAGGTTCTGAAAAATCCCTGAGAGGACGGATGGTTTTCGCTGATTTTCAGATCAATGGCAGTGACGCTTCGCGTGGGAATGAAAAACGAGAATCAGAAAAAAATGGAAAAAAGATCGGCAACAGAACCGGTCATTTCCGATTATATTCCCGGCGCAATCGGGCGCATCACGGCCCTGCACGGTGATTATTACAATAAATACTGGAATTTCAGCCTTTTTTTGAGACAAAAGTCGCCACTGAGCTTTCCGCCCTGCTGACACATCCGCAGGCAGATCGCAACGGTTTCTGGCTTGCACTGTGCAATAACACCATTGCAGGCGGTATTGCCATTGACGGAAACCAGAAAGATCAGCAGGAAGCACGTCTGCGTTTTTTTATTGTTTCAGAGGATTATCAGGGGCTGGGCATTGGCCATCTGCTGATGGACAAAGCCATCACTTTCTGTAAAGAAAAGAAATTTGCAAAAGTGCATCTCAGCACTTTCGCAGGACTGGACGCGGCAAGGCATTTGTATGAAAAATGGGGATTCAGGCTGATCGGAGAAACAGAGGATTGCACCTGGGGTGTGGTTGTGAAAGAACAGATTTTTGAACTTGTTTTCTGAATTTGCATGTTAAGCTAAAGAGAACCTCGGCCATCAGTTCACACTGCCTGTACAATTTTCAAAATGGAGAGATAGAAAGATGGACATATCAAAACATATTGATGCCAATCCCAAAATTATGCTTGGCAAGCCGGTTATACGGGGAACACGGATACCTGTTGAACTCATTTTGCGGAAACTGGGAGAAGGCGCAACAGAAAAAGAATTGTGCGAGGCATATCCAAGACTGACCCAGGAGGCTATTCGGACACTTTGCACTGTGATAGAGAAAGATTGATTGCATTTTACTGGGAAAATGTCGGAACTCCAAGTTAGAAAAGGAGAAATATACACATGCGTCTGTTTGGGCGATTTTTTATGGCAATATTAAGTATTTACTTTCTTTTTACGGACGGAGAAGCAATGAGCAACAGCAATAAATATCGGGAGGGGCAAATTTGGGCATATAAGACCAGATTGGGAGAAAGTGACTCAAAAATATATATTATTAAAATAGATAATGACCCAACACTCAGGAATATTTATCATGTGTATATAGATAAGATTGCGATCAAGAATCCACATCTTGCTGGTGGTGTACAGAATGTTTTGCCACATTCCCCTGTATCACAAAAAACTCTTGATGAGAGCGTTACGAAACTTATCAAAGACAATGCTTTGTCTCTGCCTGATATTTCAGAGGGATATAAAATTTGGAAAGAAGCATTTGATAAAGGTCAGGCTGGTGTCTTTACCATATCTGTTGATAAAATAATACAGAATATTGAAGATAGTGTAAACGGGAAATATGATAATGAATAAAAAGTGGCACAAGATTTCGGCTTGTTCTGCATTCGAATGTGATTTCGCTCGAAATTTATGCAAATTTTTGTTTGAAAGAGATTTAAATACAAAAATCTGAAAACCGTCACATATCAAAAGGAGAATAAAACAAATGGAAATCAGAACCTTCGGTGTTATCGGCGCAGGACAGATGGGAAACGGCATTGCACAGGTTGCGGCCATGAGCGGTCTGAATGTCATTATGAATGACATCAAAGAGGAATTTGTGCAGCGGGGTCTGGACAATATCAGCAAAATCCTGTCCAAAAATGTGGAAAAAGGCAAAATGACCGCGGCGGAAAAAGAGGCCGTTCTGGGCAGAATCAAAACCAGCATTGATATCAAAGATATGGCAAATGCGGATTTTGTGGTGGAAGCCGCGGTGGAAAGAGAAGACCTGAAATTCAAAATTTTCCGGGATCTGGATGAAATCTGCAAACCCCATGTCATTCTTTCCACCAACACATCTTCCATTCCCATCGGCCGCATTGCGGCCCAGACCAAACGAGCGGAAAAGGTCATCGGAATGCACTTCATGAATCCGGTTCCCGTTATGAAACTGGTGGAAGTCATCCGGGGGCTGGCCACATCCGATGAAACCTTTCAGATCACCTGGGATCTTTCCGTAAAATTCGGAAAAACTCCGGCCGAGGCCAATGACTTCCCCGGATTCATTGCGAACCGCATTCTTATGCCCATGATTAACGAGGCCGTATTCTGCCTCTACCATAATGTGGGAACTCCGGAAGCCATTGATACGGTTATGAAACTGGGCATGAATCATCCCATGGGGCCTTTGGCTTTGGCGGATCTCATCGGTCTGGATACCTGTCTGGCCATTATGGAAACCCTGTATGACGGATTCAAAGACTCCAAATACCGTCCCTGCCCCCTGCTGCGGAAATATGTGGAAGCCGGATGGCTGGGCAGAAAAACGGGCCGGGGTTTTTAGATCGGAAGAGCACACGTCAACCATGTCGGGTTACGCTTCGCTAACCCGACCTGCATTCTATACAGACCGGATCATTCATAATCAGCAGATCGAAAACTTCCTGAATTTCCCCCTCTCCCCGGGAGGGAGAGGGGAAAGGCTGATTTTCACCCTCCCTCAGGGAGGGGAGTCTGAAAGCGGAGGCACTGCCGGTCGGAAACAGAATCTTTTCGATCTGCTGATAATCAGTAGATCGAAAAGTTTGCCCCGGATACGGTTTTTACGGTTGTCCCGGAGTGCAAAATTATATTGCTGCACGGCCGCAGAACCCGGCTGCCCCATGCAAAAATACAATTTTTGCACTCCGGAAACCTTTCGATCTACTGATAATTTATAATTCAGCATTTATAATTCAATACATTCCGTCAGGAGGAAAAACATGGCAGTAAAAAGTACCGGCAAACTGACACCGGTGGGAAAAAAAATAAAGAAAGTCAGAACAGAAAAAGATATTACCCTGGAAAGAGTAGCCAATGAAACCGGTTATGCGGTTGATTATCTCAAATCGGTAGAATCCGGAAAAGAAATGCCCCCTGTGGGTGCTTTGCTCCAGATTGCAAAAGCATTGGAAATTGATACCGGTTTTTTCCTGAGAGAGCAGGAATCTTCCATGAAAGAAAGGGTAAAACAGTACACCAAGCGCACAGATGCCTACGCATATGAAACCCTGACCCCCGGAGCAGAAAACAAGCATCTCAAGGCTTTCCGTGTTACGATTGATCCCAAAGAAAAACATACGGGTGTGGGGTATCAGCATGAAGGGGAAGAATTCAATTATGTGCTCAAAGGCAAAGTGGAAGTGGTGGTGGGAGATCATGTAAATACACTGAACGAAGGGGAATCTCTCCATTTTAACTCGGCCATCAAACATCAGTTGAGAAATATCGGTGAAGAACCTGCCGAACTGATTGTTGTGATTTATAACCCCTGACAATGAACAGTGAACAGCGAACAGTGAACAGTGAGCAATTGATAATGGCTCACTGTTCACTGTTCATTGACGACGGAGATATGATAAATGCCTTTTTTTAAACTGACAGATGAACAGATGATGATTCAGAGCATGGTGCGGGAATTTTCCAGAAAAGTTGTCGCAGCCACTGCGGAGGAACGGGATAAGAGCAAAGAATTTCCCATTGAAAATCTGAAAAAAATGGGAGAACTGGGACTGATGGGCATGATGGTGCCGGTGGAATACGGCGGAGAGGGCGCGGATACCATCAGTTATGTGCTGGCCCTGTCTGAAATTGCCTACTCCTGCGCATCCACAGCCGTTGTAATGTCTGTACACAATTCCATTGTATGTGAAAGCATTGTAAAATTCGGGACGGAAAAGCAGAAAAAGAAATATCTGCCCATGCTGGCCGATGTGGAAGTCATCGGGGCCTTTGCCCTGACCGAACCCCATGCGGGGTCCGATCCGGTATCCCAGAATACCACGGCCGTAAAAGATGGCGATCATTATATCATTAACGGAACCAAACGTTTCATCACCAGCGGAAAAAACGGCGGTTTGGTGATTGTGACGGCCAAAACCGATGAATCTGCCAAACACAGGGGAATCAGTGCTTTTATTGTGGAAAAAGGCACAAAGGGCATGGTTGTGGGGCATGAAGAAGACAAAATGGGGCTGCGGGCTTCGGATACCACGGATCTGATTTTTGAAAACTGCCGGGTTCCTGCGGAAAACATGCTGGGAAAAGAAGGGGACGGATTCAAAATTGCCATGACCGGTCTGGACGGCGGACGTATCGGTATTGCGGCCCAGTCTGTGGGTGTGGCCCAGGCATGTCTGGATGCGGCAGTGAAATATGCCAAAGGCCGGGATCAGTTCGGGCAGAAAATATCCAAATTCCAGGGCATCCGCTGGTATGTTGCTGAGATCGCCACGGAAATCGAGGCAGCCCGGCAACTGATGTATTCGGCAGCAGCATTAAAAGACCGAAAGGAAAAATTCACCATGCAGGCTTCCATGGCCAAGCTCTTTGCATCGGAAATGGTCAACCGTATTACGGGTAAATGTCTTCAGATTCATGGTGGATACGGTTTCACCAAAGATTATCCCATTGAACGCTTTTACAGGGATGCCCGTGTTTTCACCATTTACGAGGGAACATCGGAAATACAGAAAATTGTCATTTCCAATAATATTTTCAAAGACAAACGCAAACCATGATGTGTAAGGATCTGATACCGGTCTTCTCAGCAACTGTCCGGAAAGCTCCGAAACAGATTTTTAAAGGGGGAGGGGGGGAAGGTGTCAGGTGTCCGGTGTCAGGTGTTCGGTGTCAGGTGTCCGGTGTTCGGTGTCAGGTGTCCGGTGTCAGGTGTTCGGTGTCAGGTGTTCGGTGTCCGGTGTTCGGTGTCGAATCCTGACCCCTGAATCCTTAGCATCTGACGTAACGGCATTGACCCGGAGAATTACTCCTGTTCAGTTTTGATTGTTTTGCGCACAGCTTTGATTACATCCTCCACGCAGATATTTTTCATGCAGGCTGTGTCTCCCCGTCTGCATTTTCTTTTGAAACAGGGGCTGCATTCCATCCCGCTTCGGATTACCGTATGCCCCGCGCCGAAAGGCCCGGTGCGCCAGGGAGCCGTCGGACCGAACATCGCTATGACCGGTGTGTCTGTGGCTGCGGAAAGGTGCATAGGGCCGGTATCGGTGGAAATGACAAAGGCCGTGCGTTCATACAGGGCCGACAGCATTTTCAGATCTGTTTTCCCTGCCAGATTCGGGGCATGGCAGGACATGCGGGAACCAATGGCTTCCACAGCGGGAATATCAGCGGGACCGCCGGTAAAAAAGAGATCCGCATTAAAATCTTTTATCAGGCGGTCTGCCAGCTCTGCAAATTTTTCCTCGGGCCAGAGTTTTGTGTCCCACTGGGCAACAGGATTGACAGCCACCGGTATTCCCCCCCTGCCGATGCCTTCATTTTTCAGCAGTTCCCCGACTTTCCGCCGATCCGCTTCCTGAAAGGGAATCCGGTATTCGATATGTGTACAGGGAACCCCCGCGGCCTCTGCCAGCATGAGATAACGCCGCAGTGCATGAATTTCCATACTTACCGGGGGAATCCGTTCTGTCAGAAAGATGTGACTGTGTTCCATATGTTCCATGCCCCGGTCAAAACCGATCTTCCGTCCGCCTTTTGCCAGCCACATGGGAACACCGCTTTTGAGCAGTTGCTGGAAATCAAAAATCAGATCATAGCGGGTATCCCGCAGGGTTCTGATAAAAGAAAGGAAATGTGCAAAATGCCCGGCACGGTCAGGGCCTTTCAGCATTCCTTTGAACCAGCGTTTTCTTTGGGAAACAATCACCCGATCCAGCGCAGGATGGCCTTCAATCAGCGAAGCAGCGGTTTCTTCAATGAGCCAGGTAATGCGGGCATGGGGATAATGCCTGCGCAGGGCATTCAAAACCGGCAGAGTGTGAATGACATCGCCGATGGCACTCAGTTTGATAATCAGAATATTCATTTTTCAGGATATATAAAAAAATCCCGCAACCTGTTCCGAAAGCGGAGCATGCTGCGGGATTATTGTTATTCGGATAAACAGGAAATATCTGCTGCTGGGTGCAATTCAAGACCTTTGGTGACGGATTGCAGTCAGCATTTGCCAATGCCGGAATAATAACGGATGGCATAAATACGGCTTAAACTTTTCACCGGCAACTGTGAATTACACCCTCTGCTATTTCCTGTCTTCGTCTTTTACCTCTTCAAAATCCGCATCTACCACATCGTCATCCTGTGCGGCATTTCCCCGGGGCTGAGAGTCCGCACCGGCTGCCCCCCCGGGCCCGGCTCCCGGATTGTCGCCGGGCTGTTTCGATGCCTGCTGGTACATGGCTTCTGCCAATTTGTGGGAAGACTGCATCAGTTCATCACTCAGGCGTTTGATTTCATCGGTATCCTCACCTTTCATTACCTCTTTTAAGGCACTGATTTTGCTTTCCACATCGCTTTTGGTGCCTGCATCCACTTTTTCGCCCAGGTCTTTGATGGTTTTTTCTGTCTGGTAAATCAGGGAATCCGCATGATTGCGTGCTTCCACCAGTTCTTTTTTCTTTTTGTCCTCGTCCGCATGCATTTCGGCCTCTTTCACCAGTTTTTCTATTTCATCCTGGTTCAGACCGCTGGAAGCAGTAATTTTGATGGTCTGTTCTTTTCCGGTTCCCATATCTTTGGCCGAAACATTTACGATACCGTTGGCATCAATATCAAAAGTTACCTCAATCTGCGGAACGCCTCTGGGCGCGGGCGGAATGTCGGTCAGATCAAAACGGCCCAGGGTTTTGTTGCCCGAAGCCATTTCCCGTTCTCCCTGCAGCACATGGATGGATACCGCAGGCTGATTATCGGCCGCGGTGGAAAAAACCTGGCTTTTCTTGGTGGGGATGGTGGTATTTTTCTCAATCAGCCGGGTCATCACGCCGCCCAGGGTTTCAATTCCCAGGGAAAGCGGGGTCACATCCAGCAGCAGCACATCTTTTACATCCCCTTTTAATACACCGCCCTGAATGGCCGCACCGATAGCCACCACTTCATCCGGGTTTACCCCTTTGTGGGGAGTCTTGCCGAATATTTTTTTCACCCGTTCCTGTACCGCGGGCATACGGGTCATACCGCCCACAAGGATGACTTCATCAATCTGACTGGCACTCATCCCGGCATCTTTCATGGCAACCTGGCAGGGCATTTCCAGTTTGTCCAGTAAATCGGCTACCAGGGATTCGAGTTTGGCGCGGCTGATTTTGATATTCAGATGTTTGGGCCCGCTGGCATCTGCTGTGATAAAAGGCAGATTGACATCGGTTTCCATGGAAGAGGAAAGTTCCATTTTGGCTTTTTCCGCGGCTTCTTTCAGACGCTGCAGGGCCATTTTGTCACTTCTGAGGTTGATTCCCTGATCTTTTTTGAACTCATCTGCCAGGTAATCAATGAGACGCAGGTCAAAATCCTCACCGCCCAGATGGGTATCCCCGTTGGTGGATTTTACTTCAAAAACCCCGTCACCGATTTCCAGAACGGAAATATCGAATGTACCGCCGCCCAAATCAAATACGGCAATTTTTTCTTCCTTTTTCTTATCCAGTCCGTAAGCCAGGGAAGCGGCCGTAGGTTCGTTAATGATCCGCAGTACATTGAGACCGGCAATTTTTCCGGCATCCTTGGTGGCCTGGCGCTGGCTGTCATTAAAATAGGCAGGTACGGTAATGACTGCATCCGTCACCGGTTCTCCCAGATATTCTTCCGCATATTTTTTGATATAGGCCAGGATAAAGGATGAAATTTCCGCAGGACTGTACTGTTTCCCCCGCAGGTTGACCCGCACATCCCCGTTTGCCGCTTTTTCAATGATATACGGCAGAATCTTGACATCATCCTGCACCTCGCGGGATTCAAATTTCCGACCGATCAGCCGTTTTACACCGAAGACCGTATTCTCCGGGTTGGTAATGGCCTGGCGTTTGGCAACCTGCCCCACCAGCCTTTCCCCGCTTTCGGATATGGCAACAATGGAAGGGGTGGTCCGTCCCCCGTCCGGGTTGGTAATTACGTTGGCATCGCCCGCTTCCATTACAGCCACACATGAGTTTGTGGTTCCCAAATCAATTCCGACAATCTTACCCATTTCAACGCCTCCTTAACAAGTATATTTCCTATTATATTATATTTTTATTCCCGTACAGATTCATTTTCCGCTGTGCTGTCTTCTTTTTCTTTTTTATCTTCTTCGGCAGGAGATTCTTTTTCCTCTTCCTTTGTCTCCTCGGTATTACTGCTATCTGTTTTTGTCCCGGCTTTGGAAACCATCACCATGGAAGGCCGGATCAGGCGGTCGTGGAGCAGGTAACCTTTCTGAAATTCTCTGAGAACAATATTATCTCCGTGCTCCCGGCTTTCTTCCTGTCCGATGGCCTCATGAAACATCGGGTCAAAGGGCTGACCGACTGCTTTCACAGCTTTCACATGAAATTTTTCCATGAGACGCAGCATATCTTTCAGAATCAGTTCCACGCCTTCTTTTACAGAATTTTCCGTGCTGTTCCCGCTTTCCGCGGACTGCACCGCCCGTTCCAGATTATCAATGATCGGAAGCAGTTCCCGTAAAAGAGATTCATTGGCATACTTGCGGAAATCCTGCATATCCCTCGTGCAGCGTTTTTTATAATTGTCAAATTCCGCGTACATGCGCAGAAAACGTTCCTTTTCTGCTTTCAGCTCCTGCCGGATGACCTCCTCCGTATCCTCCGTTTTATTCCCTTTCTCTGCTCCCTCATCTCCGGAAGCATTATCGGAAATACCGTCGGCATTGTCAGGAGAAGTATTTTCATCTCCTGCTTCCGTGACCTTTACTTTTACACTTTCCCCGTCTGTTTTCAGTTCTTCTGCCATGGGCCAGTATAGTCTCCCGCTTCGATTGCATATGCAATTGTGTATTTTAATGAATGAATATATAAACGGAATCAAAATAAGCCGTACATTCTAAAACACATTAATAAAACTCCGAAAAAACCCGTGCCGTCAATGTTGATATGAAAAATAAGATGATATGAAACGATGTCAAGGGGGATTTCAGATGTTTGGCAGGGCAAATTGTGCAATATTGAAAGTTTGGGCGAAGCAGGGTTTGGGAATAAAAACAGATAAAATGCCGGCAGGGCAAAATACAGACTCAGGAAAACAGTTTTGGGTTTGTCCAAAATTTTAAACGGAAATTGAGCGGGATCTGATTTCGGAGAGAACCAGGCAGGGATTATTGGCGGCAAAGAAAAAAGGGAAAATATTGGGGAGACCCAGGGGGCCGGGGAAGTCAAAACTTGACCCGTTCAGGCCGGAGATTGAGGCTTTGCTGAAGAACGGCAGCACAAAAACCTTTATCGCCAAGAGATATAAAACATCTCTTCCGAATCTTTACAAATGGATGAAGAAACATGGGTTAAAGCAATAAAAAAATGTCAGGTCGGCAAACTTTTTGAGAGTTTTTCGTCTAAATGTGTAATTAGTATCTGTTGAATTTCTGTTTCAAAATGCTCTTTCTCAATTTGTAAATTATTGGCATAGTCTTATAAATTTCAGGAAAATGAGGGTTGAAACAGTTTTCAGGTTTTTGATCAGAATAATCAGCTTATTCTGCCTGTTTTCGGACGCACTTTCCCTGTTTCCCGAAAACCGGATCGGAGAGCAGGAAATCTTTTGAAAATTCCGTCAGATTATGCCAACCCGGGTTTCACCAGATCACCTTCCTTTATTTTTTCCTCATAATAATGGTTCGGTAATTTTTTCTGATTTCCGGGCTGTAAAAATGTAACCTTCTGAAATCATTGAATGAGAATTTTCAGACAGGGATTTATAACCTTCTGAAATTATTAAAACCGAAATTTTTTACCGAA
>JAABRU010000034.1 GCA_011390755.1 Desulfobacteraceae bacterium
ACGGAAACCGGGTATAACATCTGTATCTCCCTTTTTATGTTTTTATTTCGGAGAGAATACTTATCAGAACGGATTTCGACTGACAACTCAATATATTGTTTTCCTACTTTTTAGGAATGCGCCCTATAAAATCATATCCGATTTCACCCCCCTGTTTTCCTTTTGTATATTTTTTGTCAAGTCTTTTTTGACCCAATATATAGCTTTTTATAGTTGACAGCTAACAATATGTTGGGGTAAATGGAGACTCCGAGACAAAACCGTTTCCGGTATTTTTCTGCAGATTGCATATCAATGTCATTGACGTAAGACTCCCCTCCCTGAGGGAGGGGCAGGGGGAGGGTGAAAAGGGTCTTTCATTACAGTCCCCTGCTGCCCCCTCCCCTGACTCCTCCCACCGGGGAAGGGGAATACTCTGCTTACATCAATGACATTGGATTGCATATGAAAAAAACGGAACGGAATTTCGATTTCTGATTCTTAATGATTATGACAGTTTTTCAAAAAATGAAGATGATTTCCGGAAAGGCGTTTGGCAGTATCGCCGACTTTCCGTCTGCGGCCCCTTCATATCCGGTAAATTTACAGCCGGAAATCATTCGGGGAGCCCGGTTTCCGGAAAACTGTCCTTCCTGATGCAGAGGTGAAAGCAGTGTTTGAAAAAATAAAAAAACGGGACGGAAGAATTGTTGAATTTGATTCTTCCAAAATTACCGCCGCCATTCAGAAGGCAGGCAGGGCAACGGGTGAATTCGGAGAAAGGGAGGCCAGAAAAATGACCCTGCGGGTGCTGACCCTTGCCCATGAAATGCGTTTCGGCGCAACACCGGAAGTGGAAGAAATTCAGGATGTTGTGGAAAGGGTTCTGCTGGATTCCCCCTTTTCCATCACGGCCAAAGCCTATATTCTGTACCGGGAGCAGCACAATCAGCTCCGGCAGATGACCGCGGACGCCAATCTGGATCTGGTCGAGCATTATATCCGGAAGCTGGATTGGAAAGTAAAAGAAAACAGCAACATGTGCTATTCTCTCCAGGGCCTGAACAACTACATCTCTTCAGATGTCACTTCCGAATACTGGCTGAACCGGATTTATCCGCCGGAAATCCGGGACGCGCACAAAAACGGGGATATACATATCCATGATCTGAATCTTCTTTCCGTATACTGTGTGGGATGGGATCTGAAGGATCTGCTCCGCCAGGGATTCCGCGGGGTGGCCGGAAAAGTGGAAAGCGCACCGCCCAAGCATTTCCGCTCGGCACTGGGGCAGATTGTCAATTTTTTTTATACCCTGCAGGGAGAGGCCGCGGGCGCGCAGGCCATTTCCAATTTTGATACCCTGCTGGCCCCCTTTGTCCGCTTTGACGAACTGGATTACAGGGAAGTCAAACAGGCCATTCAGGAATTTGTTTTCAATATCAATATTCCCACCCGGGTGGGGTTCCAGACCCCTTTTACCAATATTACCATGGATCTCTGTGTGCCCTCCACCCTGAAAGACCATCCGGTGATTATCGGCGGCCGGGATATGGATATCACTTATGAAGATTTTCAGGCAGAAATGGATATCATCAACGAGGCCTTTGCCGAGATCATGATGGAAGGGGATGCACGGGGGCGGGTTTTCACCTTTCCCATTCCCACTTACAATATCACACCGGATTTTGACTGGGAAAATCCCAACCTGGAAAAAGTATGGAAAATGACCGGGAAATACGGCATTCCCTATTTTTCCAATTTTGTCAATTCGGACATGTCCCCCGAAGATGCCCGTTCCATGTGCTGCCGTCTCCGCCTGGATAACCGGGAACTGATGAAACGCGGGGGCGGACTTTTCGGGGCCAATCCCTTAACGGGTTCCATCGGTGTTGTCACCGTAAATCTGCCCCGCATCGGTTATCTGAGCAAAAACGAGGCGGATTTTCTGGAACGCCTGAAAGAACGGGTGCTTCTTGCCAAAGCCAGCCTGCGGATGAAAAGGAAAGTGCTGGAAAAGTTTACGGAAAAAAATCTTTACCCCTATTCCCGGTTTTATCTGAGAGAAGTGAAAAGCGGTACGGGAACCTATTGGAAAAATCATTTTTCCACCATCGGCATTATCGGCATGAATGAAGCCTGCCTGAATTTTATGGGAGAAGATATCGGCAGTCCGGCAGGGCAGAAATTTGCACTGAAGGTTATGGATTATATGCGGAAACTGATTTCCGGGCTGCAGGAAGATACCGGCGATATGTTCAATCTGGAGGCCACGCCCGCGGAAGGAACCAGCTACCGCCTTGCCATGCTGGACAAAAGGCGTTTTCCGGATATCATCTGCGCCAATGACTGCGAAAGTTCCGAAGAAGCCTATTATACCAACTCAACCCAGCTGCCGGTCAATTATACCGATGATATATTTGAAACCCTGAGTCTGCAGGATGAGCTGCAAAGCAAATATACGGGCGGGACTGTTTTGCATATTTATCTGGGAGAACAGATTACAGACATCGGGACCGTAAAAAATGTCATACGGAAAATATCGGAAAATTACCGTCTGCCCTATTTTACCCTTACCCCCACATTCAGTGTCTGCCCTTTTCACGGCTATCTGAACGGTCAGCAGCCCTCCTGCCCCATCTGCCGGGCGGATACGGAAATCTATTCCCGCGTGGTCGGCTATCTCAGACCGGTCAGACAGTGGAATACCGGAAAACAGCTGGAATTTGAAAAACGCAAGGTTTTTCAGGTGGCATAAACAAAGGCCCGGAAATATACATTCCGGGCTTTTTGGTACCGAATCGGTCAGGATCATCCGGAAGGTTCCCACCGAATAAACAGAAACATATTCAGGAGAAGTGATGAAAAAAACAGTTTTGTTTGCGCTGATGATTTTTTTTATGCTGGCCCCCGGCGGGTTTTCCGCTGAAATAAAAATCAGAGTATCGGAGGGAAACACCTACCCGCCTTTTTTTATGCAGGATGAAAATGGAAAGTGGAGCGGATTGTCCATTGAACTGGCAGAGGTTTTACTGAAAGAAACAGGGGATACACCGAATTATCAACCCTTACCTTTTGCGCGGGCACTTGACTATATGAAAGAAGGTAAAATTGATATCATGCTGAACCTGAGTGTTACGGAAGAGCGGAAGGGCTTTATGAATTTTATCGGTCCCCAGCTGGATGAAACCATCGTTCTGGTTGTCCGGAAAGATTCGGATTTCAAAATCGAATCCCTGGATGATCTGAAAAAACTGCCGAAAGCCCTCGGTGTCGAACGGGGAAGACTGGGGGGAAAAACCTTTGAAGAAAAACGGGCGGGAGATAAAGAATTCAGAAAAAAACTGCGGGAAGTGACCGAAGTGGATTCCAATGAAAAATTATTGGAAGCCGGACGTATCAGTGCTTTTCTCGGTTACGGCTACAATACATTTTATCAGATCAAAAGCAACCCGCTGTACAAAAATTTCAAAGTGCATCCCTTTATCATCAACCGGGATTGGGTATATTTCGCATTTTCCAAAAAATCCGTGTCCCCGGAAATGCTTCAGAAATATCAGAAAGCCTTTGACCGGGCAAAAGAAAAGGGGCTGTTTGAGGCGGTGCGCCAGCGTTATCTTCTTCAATAAAAAGAAACCGTCATGAACCGATTCCCGATACATTTCCGCAGTGCAGGAATTCAGGTCAAACTGAATCTGATACTGCTTGCAACACTGACAGCAGTACTGGGCATTTTTTTTCTTTTCTATTATGCCAAAACCAAAGCCGGCATGGAAACAGAATTCCGGCATCAGGCTGCTTTCTTTGCAGAAAATCTGTCCGCAGGCATAGAAATGCCGCTGTGGGAAATGCGGTATTCCATTGTGGAAAAAATTATTGATTCGGCAATGCTTGAAAAACAGATCATTGCTGTTTTTGTAAAAAACGGAGACAGTATTCTGGTCGGCAAAACAAGAGACAAAAACCGGAATACTGTCAAAACCGGCAAAGAGGTATCCGGCAGTTATTATCGGGAAAGCAAGGATGTTGTTACAGATAATAATGAAAACCTGGGTACTGTGGAAATCCTGCTGACGCGGGAATTTATGCAGAAAGAACTGGATCATTCGATAGTCACCTTGTTTGCAACGGGCATTATTGCCAATGCCTGCCTGTTTCTGATCATGTCTTTGAGCATAAAAAAATGGATCATCTTTCCTGTTCGCCACATCATCAGCGGAATCATCCGGGGGACAGAGCAGATATTTTATTCCTCCGGCCAGGTTGCTTCCGCCAGTCAGTCTCTTGCAGAAAGAAATGCGGAACAGGCCGCAGCAGGCGGGGAAATATCTGCAAATCTGGAAGAAACCGCCCGTGTTGTCAGGCAGAATGCAGAACATGCCATGCAGACAGACGCATTTATGAAAGCTCTGGTAAATACCATTGATAAAGCCCTCGGTTCCATGAACAGTCTGAAAGATTCAATGGAAAACATCAGCAGTGCCGGGGAAGAAACATCCGGACTGGTAAAAACAATTGACGAAATCGCATTCCGGACAAACCTTCTGGCGCTGAATGCCGCCATCGAGGCTGCCGGAGCCGGGGACTCCGGGGGCGGATTTGCGGTTGTTGCGGATGAAGTGAGAAATCTGGCCATGCAGTCTGCCGGAACTGCCCGGAATGCAGGGGAACTGATTGAGGATTCTTTGCAAAAAATACAGAAACACGCTGAAATTCTGGCAGAAACCGCTGAGGATTTCATGGAAACCGCCGATTCTGTTCACAAAGTGGAAAAACGGATTCTCCGCATTGCCGAAAACTCCGAAGACCATGCCATGCGGATAATACAACTGGACAGTGCCCTGAAAGAAATGGATAAAATAACCCAGAGCAATGCGGCATCCGCAGAGCAGACAGCTTCTGCTTCCGAAGAAATGAAAGCACAGATCGGAAAAATAAAAAAGCATGTCGGCACTCTGGCGGCACTGATAAGAAAAAATACTGCTACTGCCGTACACGGAAAGCAGAAACAGACCCCGGATTTCTGATACGCAGCAGATCGAAAAATTTCCGGTGGTGGGTCAAATCCGTTGATCCGAATATTCCCCTTCCCCGGTGGAAGGGGGGGGGGCAGCAGGGGACTGTAATTAAAGCCCCTTTTCACCCTCCCCCTGCCCTCCCTCAGGGGAGGGGAGACCGTCACCAACGGATTTGACCCACTACCAAATTTCCGGATGTGTGCAGCAACTGTATTTCTGCATGGGGTGGGCGGGAGCTGCGGCAAAATACAATTTCTGCACTCCGGGACAGTCGTAAAACCGTATCCGGGGGAACTTTTCGTTCTGCGGATACGGCCTATGCAAAGGGCAGCGGCAGCTGCACAAATTTTTCGGCAATTCCGGATTCCCCCGGAAAATTGGAAATGCCAAGCCCCAGCAGACGCACTTTTTTCTTTCCGGCCCCGGTACACTTCAGCAGATTTTTGGCATATGACATCATTTTTTCTTTTTCCGAAAAAGGCGATGCACAGGTAATACTGCGGGTAACCGTTTGGAAATCGGCATATTTGACTTTCAGGGTCAGGGTATATCCGCGCAGATGGTGCTGCTGCGCCAGTGCCGTGATTTTTTCTGCAAGTTCATCCAGTATTTCCAGCATAAGGGAAATATCATCAGTATCTTCCGCCAGTGTGCTTTCTTTTCCCAGGGATTTGCGTATTCTTTCCGGATTGACCGGACGTTCATCCAGACCGTGGGCAATGTCATGAAAATAATTTCCCGCCTTACCGAAAAAACGGATCAGATCCGCTTTCGGGTATTTTTTCAAATCCGCGCCCCGGTAAATTCCCAGACGGCACATCTTTTTTTCTGTGGCTTTTCCCACACCGAAAAATTTGCGGATGGGCAGTCGATCCATACATGCATCGGCATCTTCCGGCCGGATGACGGTAATGCCGTCGGGTTTGTTTATATCCGAAGCGGTTTTGGCCAGGAATTTATTAAAAGATACCCCGGCAGAGGCCGTCAGACCGGTTTTCCGGCGGATTTTTTCCCGGATGGCCTGGGCAATCCGGGTGGCTGAGGGGCAGGCTTTTTTATTTACAGTCACATCCAAAAAAGCCTCATCCAGTGAAAGAGGCTCCACCAGATCGCTGTACTGATAAAATATTTCCCGTATCTGCGCGGATACAGCCCGGTACACTTCAAATCTCGGGCGGAGGAATACCGCATGGGGACAGCGGCGGAATGCGGTTTTCCCCGGCATGGCCGAGTGAATTCCGAATCTCCTGGCCTCATAGGAACAGGCCGCAACAACCCCCCGTTTGCGGGGATCCCCGCCCACAATTACGGGTTTTCCCCGCAGTTCCGGCCGATCCCGCTGCTCTACCGAAGCATAAAATGCGTCCATATCAATATGGATAATTTTTCGTTCCTGCTTCATACAGAAATAGTGTTTTTCCGGTTTCAGTGTAATTTCCCATGCATCATACATTTTCTGCAAACATATGATGCTCCTGCAAAAAGTCAAAAAAATCAGTTCCTTCTGCGAAAGCCGGAGTCTGTCACTGACTGAAAAATCCGGATTCCGACTTTCACCGCAATGACAGAAAACCTGAAATTCTGATTTTTTACAGATTCATCAGAACTTGACAACAGATATTTACTGCTTTAATTAACCTATCAGCAAAAATCGGGGATGGTTCAAATCCGTTGATCTGTCATTCAGGGAACAGAAGTTCTGTGTTCTCGGTGAAAACGCTGTGCCTCTGCTGTGCTGATAAAAAATCAACCGGTCTGATCCGCTGCCAAAAACTGAAAACAAAGGAAATGAGATAATTATGATGAATCAACAGTATGACAAACCGAAAGATGCGGAAGAATATATTGCGCGTCAGAGAAAAATTCTTGCAAACAATCCGGACTGCGGAACCACACGCTATAATCTGGCAGTGGGTCTGCTGGCGGTGAAAAAATATGATGAGGCAGAAAAAGAACTGCTGGCGACTCTGGAAAACAGTCCCGGTCTGGCCGAGGCCTATGTGCAGCTCGGCGGCCTCTGTCTGCGGCGCGGGGATATGGACGGCTGTCTGGCATATAACAAACAGGCCGTAAAAGCCAAACCCGGATTTTCTGAAGGATACGGCAATATCGGTTTTGTGCATCTGCAGCGGGGCGAAGTGGAAGAGGCCATCAAAAATCTGGAACGGGCCACCGCCTTTAATTTCCGTTATATACAGGCTTTTGCCACACTGGGAAGTGCCTACCTCATGAACGGAATGCCGGATAAAAGCATTGAAAACAGCCTGAAGGCATTGGAGCTGGCTCCGGATTTCCCTGTGGCCCACAATAATCTGGCCCTGGCCTATCTGGAAAAAGGAGAATATGCCAAAGCCGCAGAACACTGTGACAGGGCACTGGAACTGGGATATGAAGTCGCTCCCCAAATCCTGGATGAGATTGATTTGCACCGTGAAAAATAATTCCGGCGGTCCCTGTTTTCATTATCACCTGTATCATGAAAAAAATCCCCTCCGGGAGAAAGATGCGCGATGGCATCATCCCCTTCCCCTGAACCGGAAGCATCTCCCGGAGAACAATTCTGTGTCTTTCGGTGATTATTTTCACGCGGTGAAATCCTTTCTGATGCAGGAAGACTGTAAAGGGCTGCGGAAGGCAATCTCCGATCTGTCCGGCCGGAATATTTCTGCCCGGGAACTGGGGGATATCCATATTTTTTTGGAAAAACACGGGGAATTTTACCATCCTGCCCGTGTAAAAAGCAGGGGACATGCCTTTGTTGTCAACGGGGCACTGTCCCCTGCCGGGAAAAAAAATATCTGCAGAGAATACATCCTCCTGGAATATCTTCAGAAATCTCTTTCCGTCTCTTTTCTCCCCAAAGTCTGGTCACTGGGCCGGGGAAAGTGTCCGGACGGGACAGCGCTCCCCATGTTTCTGGGAGAATGGTTCGGGGATTTTCACGAATTTCATATTGCTGCGGACCCGTCTCCGGCCCTTTCCGCCGGAAAAAAAAAGCAGCGGATTTCTGTCTGGGCCCCGGAATCCCGTTATTATCTCAATCCCGCGCAGCAGGATGCACTGTACCGGCAGGTTGCCATGATACTGACGGTCTGTTATGATACGGAATCCTTTCGTCATATCTGGCCCTGGCATCACGCGGCCGGGGATTTTGTCCTCAAACTTTCCGGGGGCAGCCCCGAGGTAAAACTGATTACGGTCCGGCAGTATGAACCCGTCATCCGCCTTGCACCGGAAGAAGCGGGGGAATCGGATCTCCTTCAGGCCCTGCTGCTGTTTCTGATCAGTCTCTCCGTACATACCCGCCTGGATCGGGTGGAAGGAACCGGAGAACTGATTTGGGCGGAAGATGCCGCCGTCCGGCCCACCCTGGAAGGTTTTTTTAAAGGACTGCGGCAGAAAAAACCGCCTTATTCAGAACCCTTCCCCTCTTTTTTTCTTGCCTTTCTCCGGCAGCTCCCCAAAGACAGCCGGGAAGAAAATGCAGCCGCAGTTGCGGCAAACCTTCCGCCGGCTTCCCCGGAATCGGAAATTGTAAGAAAAAACTTAAAAACACATATAAAAACGCTGTTTCAGACGGTAAATGAAGGGATTGATCTGTAAAATATGCTTTTTTATTGACAATGAGCCATTTTGAAACTATAAAGACTCTCTTATATATTTTGTGATTTTTGTAATCGGATTCTGATTGCATTTATTTGATGAATGTGATTTATTTGTGCGGAGAGAAGGTTTTTCTCAAAGCCCCCGGTGTTTATTTGTTATAGTCAGGATGGTTTAATTACAAACTGAAGACGGAGGTAAAATCAATGAAGCATGCTACCCCTTTGATTGATCAGCTTGAAACCGGCCCGTGGCCGAGTTTTGTTTCGGACATGAAACATCAGGCTGAGAAGAGGGCAAAAAACGAAGAGAATATTGAATTCCAGATTCCCCAGGATGTGGTGGAAGATTTGCTGGGCATTCTTGAACTTTCCTTCAATGACGGAACAACCCACTGGAAACACGGCGGTATTGTCGGTGTTTTCGGTTACGGCGGCGGTGTTATCGGCAGATACTGCGACCAGCCCGGTAATTTCCCCGGTGTTGCCCATTTCCATACCATGCGCGTGGCCCAGCCGGGCGGCAAGTTTTACACCTCTAAATATCTGAAAGAAATTTGCGATCTCTGGGATCTGCGGGGCAGCGGTATCACCAATATGCACGGTTCCACCGGCGACATCATTTTCCTGGGAACCACAACCCCCCAGCTGGAAGAAATTTTCTTTGAACTGACACATAATATGAATCAGGACCTCGGCGGTTCCGGTTCCAACCTGCGTACCCCGGCAGACTGTATCGGCCAGGCCCGCTGTGAATACGCCTGCTACGACACCCAGGCACTGTGTTATGACCTGACCCAGGAATATCAGGATGAGCTGCACCGTCCGGCCTTCCCCTACAAATTCAAATTCAAATTCGACGGCTGTCCCAACGGATGTGTGGCTTCCATCGCCCGTGCGGATATGTCCTTCATCGGAACCTGGAAAGACGATATTAAAGTTGATCAGGAAGCCGTGGCCGCCTATGTCGGCGGCGAATTTGCCCCCAATGCGGGTGCCCATTCGGGCCGTGACTGGGGTGCATTTGATATTCAGAAAGAAGTTGTCGCCCTCTGCCCCAGTGAATGTATAAAATATGAAGACGGCAAACTGGCAATCAATAACAGAGAATGTGTCCGCTGTATGCATTGCATCAATGTTATGCCCAGAGCACTGAGAATCGGGGATGAAAGAGGTCTGTCCATTCTGGCCGGTGCCAAAGCCCCCATTCTGGACGGTGCGCAGATGGGTTCTCTGGTTGTTCCCTTTGTCAAAGCGGAAGAACCCTATGATGAAATCAAGGAAATCGTAGAAGGTATCTGGGATTGGTGGATGGAAGAAGGCAAAAACCGCGAACGTCTGGGCGAGCTGATGAAACGTCAGGGACTGCAGAAACTGCTGGAAGTGCTTAACATCAAACCGGATGCACGTCACGTTCAGGAACCGCGATCCAACCCCTACATTTTCTGGAAAGAAGATGAAGTGGAAGGCGGCTGGGAAAGAGATATTGACGAATACCGGAAACATCACCAGAGATAAGGAGGAGGAAACACCATGGCATTTATTTCTTCAGGTTACGACCCGAAAGAACCGATGAAAAACAGGGTCACAGATATCGGTCCGAGAAAATATGATGAGTTTTATCCTCCGGTCATTGCCAAAAATAAAGGGAAATGGCTGTATCATGAAATTCTGGAACCCGGTATTCTGGTACATGTTGCAGAAAGCGGAGATGAGGTGTACACTATACGCTGCGGCGGTGCCCGTCTGATGAGTACCTCCCTGATCCGTGAAATCTGTGAAATTGCCGAAAAACACTGCGACGGCTACCTGCGCTTTACCACCCGTAACAATATTGAGTTTATGGTGGATGACAAAGGCAAAGTGGATGCCCTGAAAAAGGATCTGTCCGCACGTAAATTTGCCGGTGGCAGCTACAAATTCCCCATCGGCGGAACCGGTGCCGGAATCACCAATATCGTGCATACCCAGGGCTGGATTCACTGCCATACCCCGGCCACCGATGCTTCCGGAACCGTAAAAGCCACCATGGACGAGGTATTCTCCGATTTCCAGAACATGAGACTTCCGGCTCCCCTGCGGATCTCCATGGCCTGCTGTCTCAACATGTGCGGTGCGGTACACTGCTCTGATATTGCCATCCTCGGATATCACCGCAAACCGCCCATGCTGGATCATGAATGGCTGGACAAACTCTGCGAAATTCCCCTGGCCATTGCCGCCTGCCCCACCGGTGCCATCAAACCGGCCAAAATAGAAGTCAAGGGCCAGGAGGTAAAAAGTGTTGCTGTAAAGAATGAACGCTGCATGTTCTGCGGTAACTGCTACACCATGTGCCCCTCCATGCCGCTGTCCGACAAAGAAGGCGACGGCATCGTGCTTATGGCAGGCGGTAAAGTATCCAACCGTATCAGTATGCCCAAGTTCTCCAAAGTTGTTGTCGGCTTTCTGCCCAACAATACACCCCGCTGGCCGGAAATGACAGATGCCATCAAAAAAATGGTGGAAGCCTATGCCGCAGATGCCAGAAAATATGAACGTCTGGGGGAATGGGCCGAACGTATCGGATGGGAAAGATTTTTTGAAAAATGTGAGCTGGAATTTACACATCATCTCATTGATGATTTCCGTGATCCGGCTTATTATACATGGCGTCAGTCTTCACAGTTCAAATTCTAATCAGATGAATTTGGGCATCAGTACCATATAATTTCAGGGGATACCCTTTGCTTCGCGGCAGGGGTATCCCCCTGTATTTTACAAAAGAGGTTAAAATATGGAATACGAAGAGGCCAAAGAAAAAATCATTACCGAACTTACCAAAAAACTTAAATCCAAAAGTAAGTTCTATTTTAATGATCTGTCCAAGATTCTGGATATGAAACCCAGAGAAGCCAAAAAAATTGTAAACAAACTGGTACAGGAAAGTGTGCTGGAATACTGGTCCAGCGGAAGTACCAGCATGTACGGTCTTCCCGGAACCGGTAAACAGGCCGGAGCGGAACACGAAGACTAAAGCCGGACTGTTCTGACGTGCAGTTTTACTATCTTTGATTTGTCGTAGTTGCTGATGTGCCGTTTGTGTATTGATTTTCCCCGGATTTTTCTTGCGGGATTGTGCGGGGGCGCAGGAAAGACCACTTTGTCTGTCGGCATTATCGCGGCTTTGAAAAAATATGGCAAATCCCCTGCACCCTTTAAAAAAGGTCCTGACTATATCGACGCGGGCTGGCTTGCCTTGGCGGCTGGTCGGCCCTGCATCAATCTGGACACTTTTCTGCTGAATCAAAAGCAGATTGTTCACTCCTTTCTCTTCCGCTCCCGGCAGAGCGACCTGTCGCTCATTGAAGGCAGCCGGGGACTCTATGACGGCATTGATATCAGTGGCAGCACCAGTTCGGCGGAAGTTGCCAAACTTCTGCGGACACCTGTGATTTTATGCGCGGATGCCACAAAAACCACACGCACCCTGGCCGCGGTTATTTTCGGCTGTATGCAGTTTGATCCGGCCCTCCCTCTGGGGGGTGTCATTCTCAACCGTGTGGCCGGAAGCAGGCATGAAAAAAAATTACGCGAAAATATTGAACATTATTGCGGAATTCCGGTTGTCGGCGCGGTTCCCCGCCTGGAAGAAGAAAACTTTCCCGAACGGCATATGGGCCTGATTCCCACTCCCGAGCATGCCCTGGCCCGGAAGGCCGTGGAGTATGCTGCACAACTTGCTGAAAATCATATGGATATTCCGGCCATCCTTCGCATTGCCGCATCCGCATCCGCCTGTATTCCTTCCTTCCCGGACGAAACTGTTTCCGGACTGTCTGCCGGTGAGTCCCTCTGGGAGGAAAAAAAATCTTTGAAAAGGACTGCCTTTTCCCGGAAAACAGAAACAGCTGATGCAGAACTGAAAATCGGCATCATCAGAGATTCGGCTTTCCAGTTTTATTATCCCGAAAATATTGAAGCGATTGCAGCAGCCGGCGGCCGCCCGGTGTATATCCGGGCCACAGAAGACAAAAATCTTCCTTCTCTGGATGCTTTGTATATCGGCGGCGGATTTCCGGAAACCCATGGGGAAATTCTTTCAAAAAATGAATCCCTGCGCAATGAAATCCGCCATCTTGCAGAAAAGGGTTTTCCCATATACGCGGAATGCGGGGGGCTGATGTATCTGGGGGAAAGTCTGCGGACAGACGGGCAGACCTGGCCCATGTGCGGGGTTCTGCCCATTGTTTTCGGGCTTTCCGAAAAACCTCAGGGGCTGGGCTATACCATTGTACGCGTAGATGGGGAAAATCCGTATTATCCCGCAGGAACAGAAATCAGAGGACATGAATTCCGTTATTCCCGTGTACTGGAATGGCGGGGAAATGAAAAGGATCTGGTTTTTTTCATGAAACGGGGCAAAGGTTTTCTCAATGGCAGGGACGGCATTTCCTATAAAAATGTTTTTGCCACCTATACCCACATCCATGCCCTGGGGGTTCCGGAATGGGCCCCATCCCTGATTGCAAATGCAAAAATCTGGCGGGCTTCCGGGCAGAATATATCCGGGGGATAATACCGGACTGCATACAAATGAATCCCGGCAGTCATATATTCTGATAAAAATCCCCTTTGAAAAATGGGATTCGGATGTATTCCCCCCTGCTTCCTTTACAAAGGGGGGATGTATTTGTTCCGGACACTTACAGAAAAATGTATGACTCACGGGAAATGAATGACAAATAAATATTACGGATAAATTATGAGTTTCCCCAGAATTCTTATCACCGCCCTGCGCGGCGGATCCGGAAAAACCCTGCTGAGTATCGGGCTGATCGCCGCATGGAAAGCCGCGGGCCGTTCTCCCGCGCCCTTTAAAAAAGGACCGGATTATATTGATGCGGGCTGGCTTTCTCTGGCAGCAGAACGTCCCTGTTATAATCTGGATACTTTTCTGATTGATGCCCGGGGCATTCGGGATTCTGTTCTCGGCAGAACACAGGCGGGAGATATTGCGGTTATTGAAGGCAACCGGGGTCTTTATGACTGCATCAGCACAGACGGGGACACCAGCACGGCCGAGCTTTCCAAGCTGCTGAAAACCCCCATGATACTCTGTCTGGACTGCACCAAAACCACCCGGACTATGGCGGCCGTTGTCATGGGCTGCTGCCGTTTTGATCCGGCAGCGGATATTAGCGGGGTGATCCTGAACCGGGTGGCCGGTCCCCGGCATGAAAAAAATCTGAAAAAAAATATTGAATATCACTGCGGAATTCCGGTACTGGGGACACTGCCCAAACTGGATGCCCGGCATTTTCCGGAACGGCATATGGGCCTGGTTCCCAGGCAGGAACATGCCTGGGCCAAAGAATCCGTATCCGCAGCCGCGGAAACCGCGCGGAAATATCTGGACATGGATGCCCTCGCTGCGGTTGCAAAAAAAGCAGCATCTGTCCCGCTTCTGCATGCCCCTAAAGAAGAAGATACCGTTTTTCCTGATCCGGTCCGGGGGGAAAAACGCGTCCGCATCGGCATTATCCGGGATTCGGCCTTTCAGTTTTATTATCCGGAAAATATAGAAGCACTGGAAAAATCCGGTGCGCAAATCATTTTCATCAGTCCTTTTTCAGATGCGGATATTCCGGACATGGACGGTCTGTATATTGGCGGGGGATTTCCGGAAACCCATGCCGGAAAACTGGCGGATAATCAGCTTTTCCGAAATAAAATCAGTAAAATGGCTCAGGATGGAATGCCCGTGTACGGAGAATGCGGGGGACTGATGTTTTTGGGGAAAGAGCTGATACTGGATGGAAAAACATATCCCATGAGCGGGGTGTTTCCCATTTCTTTCGGTCTGTCTCCCAAACCCAGGGGGCACGGTTATACCATTGTGGAAGTCAGCAGGGACAATCCCTGGTTTCCCAAAGGGACGCAGATTCGGGGGCATGAGTTCCATTATTCCCATGTGCTGGAATATCAGGGAAAATCAGAAGATATGGTTTTTTCCATGAAACGGGGAAAGGGAATTCTGGAAAAAAAAGACGGCATCTGCTATAAAAATGTTATTGGCACCTACACCCATATTCACGCGCTGGGAACCCCGGAATGGGCACCTGCCATGGTGCGCAATGCCCTGCTGTACCGGGAAAAAATCACAGGCAGGAAACAGGAAATGTCTGCGGGAAATAAAAAATCATAAAAGATGCAGAAATGCAGGGTGCTGCGTCTCTATAGCTTTCAGAAAATATTTTTGGGGTTCCTGTAGCTTGGGGTGATGAACGAACCCCAACAGATTCAGGATGCTGAGGTTCATTCCTTACCTCAGCCCACCCCAAAATAATTATCTTAAACACGATATGTCCGTGTGTTCATCCGGAACAGGGGTTTTTTAAGCTGCATTCTTCACACAATTCAATAACTATCCGGAAATAAAGAAAATACTGAAAAACGGATGGCGGCCCGGTTTTCAGCTATGAATAATCCGGGGGAAGCGTTTCGGGAATATAAAAAGCGATGCGGCCCTGTACTACAGCACTTTGTACATCCTTTTCACATCTTCCTTTTTCCCTAAAACCACAAGCACATCACAGGCATCCAGCACTTCGTTGGGCATGGGGTTAAAGATCATGTCGCCGGATGCTTTTTTGATGGCAACAATAATCACCCCGAAATCTCTGCGCAGATGGCTTTCAATGAGATTTTTGCCGATCAGTTCCGATTCCTCCCGGATCTCCGCCTCTTCCATCATCAGTCCCAGCTGGTTGCCCATCGTTGCTATATCAATAAAATCCACAACTGTCGGCTGTTTGAGTATCTGGGCCATGCGGCGGCCGCCGATGAGATAGGGGGACACCACCCGCGTGGCCCCGGCTCTTTTGAGTTTGTCTTCATTTTTTACATCGGAAGTCCGGGACATGACAAATATATCAGCCCGCAGGCCCCTGGCCGTTAAAGTGATAAAAACATTATTGGCATCAGAACGCACTGCGGTTACCAGGCCCCGTGCTTTCATAATACCGGCTTTGAGCAACGCTTCTTCCGATGTGGCATCTGTTTGTATATACAGATATTTTTCTTTTTCCAATGCCTCCACTGTCTGCACATCCTGCTCAATGACCACAAATTCGATGCCGTCCTGACGCAGTTCCCGGCAGATAATGCGGCCGATTCTTCCGAATCCGCAGATGATAAAATGATTGTGTAATTTTCGGATCTGTTTTTCCACCTTTCTCCTTTCAAAACCTTTTTTCAGCTCTCCCTCTATCACCCCCCGTGCGACAACAGCAAGAGAATAAGCACCGATACTGATACTCATGGTAATCACAATCATGGTGATGAGTCTGCCGTAATTTGTCAGCGGGTGTATTTCAGAAAATCCCACCGTGCTGATGGTAATCATGGTCATATACAGGGCATCAAATATCGGCATATTCTCCACATACCGGTAACCGAATGTTCCGAAAGCCAGAATTCCCACCAGTACAATAAAAGAGGTGTGCAGTTGTTTAAAATCCATAATGTTTCTGCCATAAAATATGTAAGGAATGAGTACGGAATAAGCAGTCCCTTTTGTTTTGACACCTGCTGAAAAAGGGCTGTTTCCGATCTCCAAACGGAAAAGTTGTTTATACTGATCCCGTTTTGGTTTTTTTGGTATTATTTTTGCTATCCGTCCGGACTGCCTGAAAAAGGCCGTTTCCGGTTCGGAAATCTGCCGAAACAGGTTAATAATGCCAATGAAAAGTCAAAAAACTTCGGATTCCGTAAAAACAAAGTGTTATGAAAAAATACCTGCTGAACCGGCTTTATAAGTAATTGATTTTAAAAAACAGAGTTTGACTCCTGATTCAGTGCCGTTTCCTTAAGACTCCCCTCCCTCAGGAGGAACAGGGGGAGGGTGAAAAATTCAACTGACTACAAAGCCCTGTTTCCCCACTCCCTGCCCCTTCCCGCCGGGGAAGGGGGATTGGGAAACGAACGGCATTGACTCCTGATTCGCATTAAGGCGATTTCCAAATATGAATGTACCGCTTCTGCCGGAGTCACAAACGGAAAGTCTGTAACCGGGCTGCCGTCTGTCAGACACTGCCGGACTTTCAGTCTGGCACTCCTTCGGTACATTTTTTTCAGGAAATCACCTAACCCCACTACGGCACTTAGAGTTGAAAGGCAATGATTTCAAATAGCTAACCTTGATGGTCTCGTAAAAAGTCCGAAAATCAGGTTTTGATACATATGAACACTCTGATTTTATTAACCCTACAACGACACTTAGCAATTAAGTACTTGAATTTATATGATTTTAATAAAAGCAGTCTCAAGACTAACTACTTGAAATTATTGCCTTTCAATCCTAAGTGTCGTTGTAGGGTTAACCCTACAACGTCACTTAGCCATGTCTCATAAAATTTGCGTATTCCAAAGGATTTTATGAGATATAAATCTGTGCAGAACAGACTGACAGAAATGATTGCCGGATATAATCTCATAAATATGCTTTGTTACAGATTATTATCCTGTAATCAGTTCCGGATTTGCCAAATTATTCCGGAATATGTCTAAGTGACGTTGTAGGGTTAACAGCGATTTTTGAAATTTGGATTTTTTACCGATTCATCAACCTTGAGACTTCTTTTGCTAAAATCATTTAAATTCAAGCACTTAATTTCTAAGAGCCGTTGTAGGGTTAATAAAGTATGATGGTCTCGTAAAAAGTCCGGAAATCAGGTTTTGATACATATGAACACTCTGATTTTATTAACAGCGATTTTTGAAATTTGGACTTTTTACCGATTCATCAAGTATTCTTTTGGACGATGGCCGTTTTTGTGCCATAAAAAACCAGAATTGAATCAGCATCGTACCCGTTTCCGGGAGTCGTCAGATTTATTTATCTCTATGCTGATTTGTCCGGGAATTCAAGTGAGAAAAAAATGCTGCGTCTTTTCAGTGCCGGTTTCTGCATTTTATCTCCCTGATTTTCAGAATAATTCCCAAAGTAGCTATTTTCTACCATTGAATACACTGCATACCCTATTGATTTCTCTGCCGGGTTTATGAAATAAACGAACTTGGAAAATCTCAGCAGATCCAAAACTGTTCCCTGCTTTCACGGCTGCTCCGGGGTGAAAAAATTGTATTTTTGTAAGACCGCACCTTCCGGTTCCCTTATGCGGAAATACCGTTTCCGCATTCTTCCGGAAACATTTCGATCTGCTGCGTCTGTATCGTTTCCGGAAAAAAATTCATTGACCCGGGACTGTTTTTCCGCAGACCGCAGTGATTATATAAAAAAAATTTCTGAAAATCTGTATAAAATTTTATCAAAACCATGTCAGGAGAAAAAACGATGCGTCTATACTCCAATGCGATTATACTGGGAATTACAGGCACTGTCCTGCTGGCCTTTACCGCCATGCGGATGCTTGAACCTTATATTGCTTTCAGTCTGTCTGTATTTATATATATCATATTTCTTTTTATTATATTTGCCAATCTGAAAGTTTCAGTGGAAAAAGAAACGGGCCGGGAAACCGGACTGCTGAAACAGAAATATGAAAACAGAATCCGCAGACTGAAGAATGAACAGGATACCACCACTCTGGAAAAAACTATCCGGAACGGAACCAAAACCCTGATTAAAAATGCGGTGGATTATTATAAAATTGAAAATATCAAAAACGAAATGCCGCCTTCCGCAGCCATTCAGAATCTGCAGCTGGACAAATACGGCCAAATCATAGAACTTCTGGCCGATTTTTCTTTAATACTGCCGGATTATGAGGAAAATCAGCAAATTGTGCAGCAGGAAATCCGGCATCAGATAGATATATTTCAGATTGACGAAAAGGCATTTGCTGATTTTTTACGAAGTATTATGGACAAATATCTGCTGACAGTAAACAAAAAAATCCGGGAAATGATCCGGCAGAATTCTCTGCGTGAAATGAAAACATGCCCCAAATGCAAAGAAAGAATTCCGGCTTCGGCAAAAATATGCAGACACTGTTCCTACGGCCTTACCCTTGTAGTATCGGATAAAAAAGAAAAAAAGAAAAAATTCTCTGTGAGCCGGGAATGGAGTAAAAAAGGAAAAATACTGCTGCAAAAAGGCCGTCTGGATGAAGCCGTTATCTTTTATACCAAACTGATTGACATGGATCCCCGGGCAGGAGATGCCTATTATGCACGGGGACTTGCTTTTCAGAAAAAAAATGATGAATCCAGGGCCATCGAAGATTTAAAAACCGCCGTGCATCTCGGCCACGGCAAAGCAAAAGAACTTCTTAATTCAATTACATTTTCCCGCACCCAGGATTTTAAAACTGAGGATGTATGACAAAGACAGGATTTTTGACACAGCAGTGTATAAAAATCAGAGAGATTCCCTCCAAACAAAAAAGGTTATCCGCAATTGCAGATGACCTTTTTTATTTTCACGGAGGATGAACAGTTTGGCAAATCCCTTATTCTGCCAGTGTTGTTTTGACGGATTTGCAGTTTGGCAGCGGGTCAAAAAGGCTGATGCATTAAATATCTGACCGCGGGGACGTATTGCAGTGAGCCCCTGCAGAAAAAAATCAACTGATTTGACCCACCACCTGCAGTTTCAGTAGGTTATTACCAAATCCTTGCTGACTATTTTATCTTTATCAGCATCGTGCATTAATTTTGCGTATGATTCTTTATCCCCGGTGCGTGTGATTTCTGCCTTGCCAATATGTTCTATTGAAATCGTATGCCGCCGGAGTGTGGGATGTATTGAATCTTTTGCTCTGTAGATGAGCAGCCTGATACCTTTCCTGATTTTTTTTTCTTTCCCTATGTCAACCATAATTTCCCGGTTACTTTTTTTCTTTTCCCAAACAATGCCTTTTAAAACAGGCAGTTCATCATGGAGCTTGCGTATAACCGTTTTAATTATTTTATCTTTTCCCTTTTTGTCAGGTGTGTAGGCATCTTTAAATATGTTCATACTTTTTTCCGATGCATATTTCAGTTCAATGCTAAGATTCAATCCGTTTGGTCTTTCCTCAAAGAATCCGGAAAGAAGGCAGTCCTGAAAAGTGATATTGTGTTCCGGGCCATTATGAATTCTTTCCACCATAAACCGCTTTTTTTCCAGCATATGACGATACATTATATCTTCCACTTCTATGTTTTCATATTTATGTTGCTTTTCAGTCAGGCGTTTGAAGTCGGGGATATATATTTTCAGAGGTTCTCTGACTTCATGAAGCGGTTTTTTTCTGATTTTCAGTTTATACTCTTTTTTGCCCGATTTTTTATCCTTATATATGGCGGATACCGTTATCCGGTTGTATTCTTTTTCCAGATAAATGCGTTCACTGAAATTTGTCTGGTATCCCTTATAGGGGATATGGACAATGTTTTTATCTTCTTTGCCGACAATGATTTCTTTTATCAGGCCGTTTCTGTCAAAAACAGCCCCGTCAATATTTATAAAATCATCAAGCGTTTCGTAATCTGAACAAAGCGGTGAAATAATCTGTATCCTCGGTTTTTTTCTGCGGTTAACAGATGTCACCGCTTTTGATGTATCAGAAATAAGTTCCGGATCTGCCGGAGAATACGCAGACAGTAAACTGTGGAATGAATCATCTGTAAGGTATTCGGACAAATCCAGATATGCTTTGGTGATATTTCCTGCAATATCTTCCGCTTTCATTGCAATATTTTTTCCAATAATATTTACATCTATGTATTTACTGAATACGATATTTTTCTTTCCCTTCCCTTTTATTGTTTTCATTCCTTTCATTTCAATATACTTTATTCCTGAATCATCAGAAACGTCTATCTTTACATTCAGGTTCCCCCTTTTGTTTTTTTTTATTTCCGCAATACTGATTATCGGCCCGCGATGATCGCCGAAAATTCTGACAACAGAGGTTTCAGATTTTTTCCCTGCAAGGTCAGTTGCATATATATATATTGCCTGTTCTCCCGATTTAATATTCACATCGGTTTTGAAACGGATTTCAGGTGCAGAAACATCAATGGGTATATTTTTTGAATCTGTTTCCGAACGGACGTTGATATGCCGAACGTATTTGTCATCTTTGGCTATACCCTCCACCCTTACTGTAAATTCTTTGCTTATACAGCGTTTATCGGATTGAGAAGGGCCAGAAATAATAATCTGCGGTTCATCTTTGTCTTCATTTATGACAATTGTTTTCCGGGCTTCATCAAGATAATACTCTGCTTTTGCAGATTTTTCCATAGAGACGGATACTTCCAGCTCATGTACGGCTTCATTTATCCTCCCCTGCCTGAAAAGGACATAACCCAGTTCACGATGAGGAAAATAAGGAATAAAATGAACTCCGTAGGTCCTGGCACGACGCTTATCATCTGTTCTCTGTTTCACTGCTTCTCTCAAATCTGCTTCTGCCTCTTCCCATAACCCGCAATCCGCAAAAGACAGGCCCCTTTCATAATAATTCCACCAACGATGCCGGAATAATCCTTTTACTGTTCCGCATAAAGTTCCATCCGCATTTTGGGAAGCGCGTTCCGGTACATAGTAGCAACCATAAATAAATATCATAAAACATATGATGAATATAAATCTGAAAAACATCTGCTCAATCCTCCATGATTAAGCGGAATCCGATATCATCTCTCATTTCTCCCGGATTCTCTCCGGAACGGGATGAACAGGTGACACTTTCTTTATTGTCAGCCCATCCGCCGCCGCGGATTGTTCGGAAAATATCAGGATTTTCATTACATCCTTGTGCCGCTGAACCGGGAACAGGTGAATCTGCGTAGGTACTTCTGTATTCATCCTGCGTCCATTCCCAAACATTTCCGTTCATATCAAAAATGCCGATTCCATTCGGTTTTTTTGAAGCAACCGGATGGGTTCCTTCACTGTGTTTCCGGTAGTACCAGGCAAAAGGGTCCGGATGATTCCCCCCTGCGTAAATGTTTTCATCCTCCTCTTCCATGCTTCTGCAGGCAAGTTCCCATTCTTTTTCTGAAGGTAAGCGGAAATGCACTCCTTCTGTTATGAATCTGTCATTCAGTTTTTTTATAAAACCGCGGACTTCATTCCATGTGACAGAATCCACAGGATATTCATCCCCTTTTCCCGCCTGTGAGGGATTGTATCCCATGACAGACTCCCATTGTTTCTGCGTTACTTCATATTTTCCAATCCAAAAACTTTTTGAAACAGTAACTTTCTGCCGCGGAAGTTCATTTTCCTGACATTTCTCAGCATCCTGAATGCAGCCCATTAAAAATATCCCCGAGCATCTGATGAAATCTTTGTTTCTGTCGAAAATCAGTTCTTCTTTCCCCCCGTTGCCATGCGGCATATATTTTACAATAACCGGCAGTAATAAAAGGATGAATACTATCCAGTAAACAGGAGAAAAAATTTTGCGGTATTTTTTTAATTGCAGAATCTGATTCTGAATCTTTCTTTCATTTTCAGAATCCTGAATCGTTTTCCTTTTTTCTGATTCCAGTTTACGGATTTTTCCGTCAATCAGATAAACGAAGAGATTTATTTTCATTTTATGCCAAAGTGGAATATTTTGTCAGCCATGTATGCAGGCTTTCCCCGGAAAAAGAATTGTCTTTTTCAGTATATTGAGCAAGATATTCTTTCTGTTCCTCTGACAGGGGATTGGTATCAAGGATTTTCTGAACAAATTCCCCCATTGCCGAGCGGGTTCTGAAGGATTCCCGGATCAGTTTTTCGTATAAAGGCTGCCATGCCTCTTTTAATATCAAAAGACTGATAAGAAAATCATCAGATTTTTCCGCAATGTAGTCAGGGTTGAATTTCAGAAAGATATAATAATTTGTAATGATATTATAAAATTTTCGGATGCTGTATATCTGCGCCTGCAGCCCTCCGGTATAAATTATCCGGGCAAGCTTTTCCGCCCTGTCATTTCCGCCATCCTCCCACTCAAACAGTTCAATGATATAACAGCAGAGCAGATTATATACTTTGCTGCTGTAGGGCATGGAAATCGTGAGGTTAAATATTTTACGAAAATAATTGATAGCAAAAATTTCCTCTATTTCTCCGTAGTGCTTACTGATGAACTGTTTGGCAATGCGGGTGTCAATACCGCAGATAAAAATGGCATTACATTCGGGAGTCACAAAAAGGTTTTTCAGGGCTTCCAGTAATTGGATGGTATCTTCGGGCAGGCAGCGATCCAAATCATCAAAAAAAATAATCACCGGTTTTTCATTATATTTTTTGCTCACCTGCCCTATCAAAGCAAGAAATTCCTTTCTTATCGTTTCGATGGTATTATTAAATTTCCGGTATGCAGGTAATTTCTGTTCCGTGCTTTGGAAATAATTCTGTATATCTTTTAAACTGAAAGTTCCTTTTGTTATGAATTTCAGTCCGGTATGTATCCCTGATTCCAGCAGGACATGCAGGATTTTTTTTCCGCTTGCACTGATGCTGTCCAATGCTTCCATATGTGCTGAGGCAAAACATTGCAGAAAAGCAAGTACCACACTTTCTGTCTGTCTGTATTCCCAGGGGTTAAACCAGAAAGTCGGATAAGCATCTTTTTCCAATTCTTTCTGGAGAAATTTCATAAGACTTGTTTTTCCTGTTCCCCAAAGTCCGTCAACAGATATGGCATAAGGTGGAGAAATAATTTTAATTAAGTCATAAAATTTTTCTACAAACCTGTCATCGGTGTATAACATATCTTTTTGCGGAGGATGCAAAACAGGATCTGTTGAGTATAATTGCATGATCGGTCTCCGTTTCTGTCGTTTTTGAGATAAAATTTTGATAAAATAGTGTTTTTATTAATCTGAATTATGCTGAAATTCATTTAAAAAAACAGCAATTCTTTTTTAGAAAATCTCTAAGTCATAAAATAATAATAATAATTATATTCATTAAAAAAATATTATACATTTTCCTTGACACTGCATATCAAATCATTTTATATTTATCAATAATAATCAGAGCATAAAATATGTATAAAAAATAAATATCTGATTTGCAAAGTCTTAATAAAAAACAATATTTATTTACTGATTGTTTAGCTCTCCTTCTGTGCGGACCGGATGCAAAAAAAGATACTCAAAAGCCTGCCCGCAATAAAAAATTCTCATTCCCGGACTGACAGCACCTCTTTAATAAACAGGGAGGATTCTCAGATGCCAGCGAAAAACAGAAGCATTCAGAAAATTTTCTGCTCCTTTCCGATATATATCATTTCAATCATTATCCCATTCTTACATACTGCCTGCACATCCACAGCCCAAAGACCCCGCATTCAGGCATGTCTGACAGAAGACACCGGTGAACTTGACAACACTGACAGGTGCAGGCAGGAAAATCAGATATCTGTCAAAGACCGGTATGAACTTTTCATGATTGAATATGATGATCAGGGGCAGCAGGTCTGCCGGGAGCAGTCTGACAGTTTTTTTGCCCATATAAAAGAGGTGAACAGGAGAAAAGCTTATCATATTATTGTCGTTTTTGTTCACGGCTGGCATCACAATGCCGGTCCGGGGGACAGCAATATCTATTTTTTTGGCAAACTTCTGAATAAAATCAAGGAAAAATACGATACAGCAGTAAGCGGTGTTTATGTCGGATGGCGGGGCGCAGTAGAATATCTGAATTTCAGTCCGGTAAAATATATAACCTTTTGGGACAGAAAAAATATCAGCATGGTTATCGGCAATGGTGCTATTGCCGAATTGTTTGTCCGCATGGAAAAGCTGTCAGAAGAATCTGATAATACCAAACTCCTTTTTATCGGACACAGTTTCGGTGGTTCGGTTGTGTTCAGTGCCCTGAATAATATTTTACAGGAACGATTTGTTCATTCTTTCAAAAACGGGGAGGAAATATCTTCATCTGTCAAAGGTGTCGGTGATATAATTATTCTTATGAATCCGGCATTTGAAGCCACATTGTATGCACCCCTCAGAGATATTGCGGAGGAAAAAAAATATGGTGACAGGCAGTCGCCCAGACTGGTTGTTCTCACTTCAGAGAAAGATTGGGCAACCCGCTATGTTTTCCCGTTAGGAAGATTTATCGGAACAATTTTTGAAACGCGAAATACTGTGAAGCGTAAAGATCGTTCTGACGAATACCAAGAATTTTCTCAGTATGATATGGATCATAAAGCATTAGGACATTATAAACCGTATATTACGCATGAATTGTATATTGAAAAAAACAAACCGCAGAGAAGAGAGAGCAATTATGACTACTGGCTTACAAAAGCCATTAAAGAAAGAAAAAAACACGATCCAAACGGAGAGAAGTGGACCTATACCTTTGAAAGCGGCCTGACACTGAAACATATGGGAAGATCCGCAGCAGCGAATCCATATTATATTGTGAAAGTGGATGAGGATATTATACCTGATCACAATAATATCTTTGATGATCGGCTGATACAGTTTTTTAAAGAACTGATTACACCTGTTCTGATTGACATACCTACTCAAAAAACGGATTACAGGAAAAAGCCGTATGAAAAGAAATGATGACACCATGCAGATGATTATCAGCATCATTCTATCCTGCAGCATATTGCTCTTTTCTCCTGCCATGATGTATGGTCAGGATTTTCAGGTATCCTCTTCACCGAATCCGGTAGGTTCCGGAGCGAGGGCTATTGGAATGGGAGGGGCTTTTATCGCTGTTGCGGATGACGCAACAGCCGCTTCGTGGAATCCCGGAGGGTTGACACAGCTTCAAAAACCGGAATTTTCTGTTGTCGGGGCATATGTTTATCGGAAAGAAGATAATTTTATTGCATCACATCCGGAAGCGGGCAATTCATCTTCAGTGGGAGAAGAAAATCTGAACTATATGAGTTTTACTTACCCTTTCATCATCGGTAAATACAATACGGTTGCTGCCCTGACCTATCAGCATCTTTATGATTATATGAGGGATTGGAAATTTTCCTATTCTATAGAGGATTATTTACCTGTTTATAATTATGAAATCGAGGGAGATGGAAATCTTTATGCATTAGGGCTATCTTACTGCATGGATATATCAAAAACTTTTTCGCTGGGAATTACTTTGAATTATTGGGGAGATTTTATTTTTAAAAATGAATGGGAACGCTTATACACTCAAAAACTTAATGACACTGTAATAATGAAAGAAAAAGATGAATTCGCTTTTGAGGGATGGAATGCCAATATCGGCTTTTTATGGGAAATCTGGAGAAATGATAAAGAAAATAAATTGAATTTCGGATTTGTGATAAAAACCCCTTTTACAGCAGACATTGATCATAACTACCTCATTGATGGGGAATTGGATTCTGATCTTGAATATACGAAAATGCGGATGCCTTTATCATACGGTATGGGAATTTCATATTCTTTTTCAGACACTTTCATTTTGTCTGCAGATATTTTCCGTACACATTGGGAAGATTATGAGATGGAAGACAAAAACGGAAACAAATATTCCCCTATCAGCAATAATCCGATTCATGAATCAGATATTGACCCGACTGTCAGCATCCGGGCAGGCCTTGAATATCTTATATTATGGAAAGATAAATTTATTATTCCCATCCGGGGAGGCTTGTTTTACGATCCGGCTCCGGAAGAAAAATCACCGGATGATTATTACGGTTTTTCTCTTGGAACCGGTTTTGGAACGAATTTATATGCTTTTGATATCGCGTATCAGTTCCGATATGGCAGTGATGTTTCCCATTCGAAAATGTCTCCGGATAAATTTTCACAGGATATTGAAGAACATCTGTTTTACACATCTTTGATTATATATTTTTAAAATTTATTAATTGTTTCAGCAAAATAATATATGACTATTGCTCTGTCAAAGTTAAACTGATGGGTAAAAACGGGTGATCCGCATTCTGCGGCACGCACGGTTTTCAAAACCGTGTTACAACAGACTTTGTCGGAAATAAAAAAATGACAGAAAAATTTACCGCAAAGACGCAGAGGACGCAAAGATACAAAGGTTTTTTCTTTGCGTCCTCTGCGTCTTTGCAGTGAAAACCTTATTTCCGATAATGTGTGATATAACCCGTCAGATAAATGTTGACAGAACACTATAGTATTTAAGATAAAGATTGTCAAAATCAGTAATAAATTAGCAATAAATTCAAAGTATTAAATTCATGAATTCTATTAGCGTTTTTACAGGTTATATTTATATTAAATTTCAGGTAATTATAATTTTACACACACGTTATCCAAAATAAAACCCTTTAATAGCAAGGGTCCAAAGATTATCTTAAAATCTATATATAGGGGGAAAGATGATTATAACAAAAAATGCAGTGGGAGGTACTATGATTGTTGCCGTAAAATCACCAGTAGAAGCCTATGTTACTATTACCGACCTGAACCGGGAAAACAGGGAGAATTATCTGAATGATGATGGCTCTGTTGCTTCCGATTTAGAAACACGTTTAATACCCAATGATAATAAAGTCCATCTGATTGCGGTATTAAATTACAGAAAAAGATCAACAGGAGAAGAAGAAAGGGTAAGCAATATGATTGTGACAGATGTTGGCAGTGGAGAAATTATTTACAATAAAGCAATTGAATTAACGGAGAGAGTAATCATAGAAAGGATACCATCATCATAAGCCATTATTAAGGCACTCAGCAAAAAATAACTGCCCCGTTTCATCTGATTAGGGGACGGAATGCACAGTTTCTGTTTATCCGCAGGATATTTCCGGAGGATTTATTTCTTACCGGGTCACTAAAACAGCTTCAGCCGGAGGTAAGAATTTTATAATCAGAACACTATCTTTTGATGAATCGGTAAAAAGTCAGATTTTTGAAAATCGCTGTCAGTAAAATCAGCAGATTACTGTGTATCAAAACCTAATTTTCTGACTTTTTACGAGATCATCATCTTTTAATTTATCGGATAAAACCACCGCCTCTGGCGGTGGCAGTGCTCTGTTTCACTTAAAATTGCAGGTCAGTGTAGCGAAGCGTAACCCGACAGTCTGATGATTTCCTCCGAAATACCATACACCATTTTAAATGAAACGATGCAGTAGTTTACTCTCAAAATAGTACATCCGCCGATCAAGAGATTCCGCAGATATTTTAATACAGCTTCATAAATCAATGGTATTATTCTGACTATAACATTATTGTTTTTTTACAGACCTGTCTCTATCAGGAGAGAGACGGGTCTGTTTATCTTTGCACTCCCTTTTCCGTCATTTAAGAAGGAGTTTATGGAAAAAATGATTAATAGAATACAATTAATTTGCTGTATTATACTGCTGTTTTTTATATTTGGATGCGCCTCAGTCTCCACCTCAGAAAAGGAGGAATGTACGCCATATATAAACAAATTTTTGGGAAATCCAAATACGAAAAAAAATATATTTGTCTTCTTGGATGGCACTGATAACAAACCTCAATCAGGAACAAATATATGGCGGTTATTTGAACTGATAAAAAATGATAATAATCCACAAACGACAGCTATGTATATTCCAGGAGTAGGGTGTGATACACCAGCTACCGGAAAACTTTTAGGGAAAGGGATGGAAGAACGCATTTTAAAAGGTTATTCATTCATAATACAAAATTATAAACCTGATGACAGCATATATATTTTCGGATTCAGCAGAGGGGCTCATCAGGCTCGTGCCTTAGCCGGATTTATTGCATATGCAGGAGTTCCTACAGTATTTGACAAAGATAAAGATGTTCTCAAAAGAGTTGGCAACAAAATATTGGAACTGACAAAGAAAAAAAGAGATAGTGACTATTATGAAAAATGGAAGCTGTGGAATCCCGCGCAGAAGCCATTACTTGCATCAGAAATAAAAGAAAAATTGAATGTTGAAATGCAGGCAGCAGAAATTGCTTTTTTAGGGATTTGGGATATCGTACCAGGTTCATCGTTGAAAGATTATGGTTATTGCAAAGAAAAAATAGGCTGTGTTAAAAAATATTTCTTTTGGCTGCCTGGTATTGACAGAGGTGAGAGATACAAATCAGATTCATATCCGGCGATCCGGCAGATTGCACATGCAGTATCAATAGATGAAAAAAGGAGTAAGTTCAAACCATTGCTTTTATGCAATCCAATCAATCCGGAATACACAAAGATAGCTGAAGTATGGTTTCCCGGTGCACATGCGGATGTAGGAGGAGGATACGAAGATTCCGATGGCGGATTGTCCGGAATTTCATTAAACTGGATAATTGATTTGTTGTCTGAAAGCTATAAATTCAAAAAAATACCAAAAGTAGAAGAAAATGCCGGAGGTTTGGCACACCACTCTATAGACCTCGTTCCTTTTGATGAATTATGGAAATGTGAAGATCGTATATTACCTTCTGATGCAATTATCCATCAAAGTTTTGAAGAACGTAAAAAATTATCACCCGTACCCATTATTACTAATGAAGGAAGGCAAGAATTAAATTATCCGATGGAGAAATGTACTGAATAATACACGCTGTTCAATGCAGCCATGTAGATTTTAAATTCAATATCAAAAATAAAAAGGCCATCCGCTTTGCAGATGGCCTTTTTTTTATTTTTGCAGACTTCCGGAATTTTTGAAAACTTCGGAAGTCTGTCATTCACGGTTATTGTCGGGTTACGCTCCGGTTACTGAGCGAAGTCGAAGTACCTTGCCCTGTCTCAGCCTTCCATTTCAGCCAGTTTTTTGAGACGCAGGTAACGCTCGTTGTACTGGGTCTCAATTTCCGCACGCAGTTTTTTGGATTCTTCAGGGAAGAGTTTTTCCAGGGCCGCATAGCGCACTTCGCCGGAGAGGAATTCCTGCAGTTTGCCGTCCGGTTCTTTGGAATCCAGAATAAAGGGATTTTTGCCTTCTTTCTTCAGTTCCGGGTTGAAGCGGTACAGGGGCCAGTAACCGCAATCCACGGCCAGTTTCATTTCCTCCTGGGTTTTGCCCATGCCTTTTTTAATCCCGTGGTTGATGCAGGGGGCATAGGCCATAATCAGGGAGGGACCGTCATAGGCTTCGGCTTCGGTAAAGGCTTTGAGTACCTGGTTTTTGTTCGCGCCCATGGATACATTGGCCACATAGACATAACCGTAAGTCATGGCGATTGCGCCCATATCTTTTTTGGCGGTCTTTTTGCCGGAGGCCGCAAACTTGGCAATGGAACCTACGGGCGTGGCCTTGGAAGACTGTCCGCCTGTATTGGAGTAAACCTCGGTGTCATAGACCATGATATTGATGTCTTCTCCTGTGGCCATTACATGATCCAGTCCGCCGAAGGCAATGTCATAGGCCGCACCGTCACCCAGGAATACCCAGAAGGATTTTTTGGTGAAAAGTCCGGAATAGGAACTGATTTCCTTCAGCAGTTTGTTACCGGTATGAACCGGGAGCATGGCTTTGAGCTGGTCCCCGTATTGTTTGGAACCTTCGGGATCCTTCATATTGTCCAGCCAGCCCTGCAGCGCGGCTTTCACTTCCCCGGGTACATCATCAGCCGCAAGGGCCTGGGCTGCCAGTTCCGCCAGTTTCCGGCGCTGCTGCAACTGTCCCAGGAACATGCCGTAGGTGAATTCCCCGGGATCTTCAAACAGGGAACTGCCCCAGGTGGGACCGTGACCGTCTTTGTTGGTGCAGTAGGGAATGGCCGGTGCGGAACCGCCCCAGATGGAAGTACAGCCGGTGGCATTGCCGATAATCATACGTTCGCCGAAAAGCTGGGTCAGCAGCTTGGCATAGGGGGTTTCCCCGCAGCCGGAACATGCGCCCGAGAACTCCAGCAGGGGCTGATAAAACTGACTGCCTTTCAGGGATGTCCGTTTCATCAGATTATCCCGGATGGGCAGGCTTTCCGCGTAGGTCAGGGCCGGCACCTGGATATCCAACTGGGTTTCAATGGGTTTCATTTCCAGGGCTTTTGTTTTGGCCGGGCAGATATCCGCGCAGTTGCCGCAGCCCATGCAGTCCTGGGCATAAACCTGCATACGGAAATGCATTCCCTTGAGCTCCTTGCCTTTGGCTTCCAGCACACTGAAACCTTCAGGTGCATTCGCGGCTTCCGCATCGGTCAGCAGAAAGGGGCGGATGGCAGCGTGGGGGCAGACCATCGCGCACTGGTTGCACTGAATGCAGTTGTCCGGAATCCATTCCGGCACTTTGATGGCCACCCCGCGTTTTTCGTACCGGGTGGTTCCCACAGGAAAGATACCGTCCGGACGGAACGCGCTGACCGGCAGTTTGTCTCCCAGCTGGGAAACCATGGGACGCAGCACTTTGCTGACAAATTCCGGTTCATCTCTTTCCGCTGCCGGGGTCATACCCGCTTCTGCCCAGGAATCCGGATATTTGACTTCTTCCAGTTTGTCCAGGGTGTTGTCCACCGCTGCCACGTTCATATTGACAATTTTGTCGCCTTTTTTGCCGAACATTTCTTTGATCTGGTCTTTGAGATAGGCAATGGCATCATCCACAGGGATTACATTGGCCAGTTTGAAAAAAGCCGTCTGCATAATCATATTGATGCGTCCGCCCAGCCCGACTTCCCCGGCAATGGAAACCGCATCAATATTATAAAATTTCAGTTTTTTCCGGGCGATGGTGCGTTTCATGGAATCCGGCAGTTTTTCTTCCATATCCGCCAGAGTCCAGTTGGAGTTCATAAGGAAGGTTCCGCCCTCTTTAATACCGTCCAGCAGATCATAGACATCCACATAACCGGATTTGTGGCAGGCAATATAATCCGCGGAGCGGATCAGATAGGTGGACTGAATGGGGGTTTTGCCGAAACGGAGATGGGACATGGTCACACCGCCGGATTTTTTGGAATCGTAGGCAAAATAGGCCTGGGCAAACATATCGGTATTGTCGCCGATAATCTTGATGGCACTTTTGTTGGCCCCGACAGTTCCGTCCGCGCCCAGTCCCCAGAATTTGCACTGTACCGTACCTTCGGGAGCCACATCAAAATTCTCATCATATTCCAGGGAGGTATGGGTGATATCATCTTCAATACCCACGTTGAAGTAATTTTTGGGACCCGCGGCTTTCAGGTTGTCAAATACGGCTTTGGCCATGCCGGGGTTGAATTCTTTGGAACCCAGACCGTAGCGGCCGTTGACAATGGTCGGCATTTCCCCTTTTTCCAAAAAGGCCGTGCAGACATCCTTGTACAGGGGGTCTCCCATGGCTCCCGGTTCTTTGGTTCTGTCCAGAACCGCAATGCGGGAGGCTGTGGCCGGAATGGCGGCAAAGAGATATTCCGGTGAGAAGGGTCTGTAAAGGCGGACTTTGATCAGGCCCACACTTTCACCGTTTTCATTCAGATAATTGACCACTTCCTCCAGAGTTTCACAGGAAGAGCCCATGGAAATGACCACGCGGTCGGCTTCGGGATCACCGACATAATCAAAGGGTTTATAATAACGTCCGGTCAGTTCGCCGACTTTTTTCATATAATCGGCCACAATACCGGGGATTTTTATATAATAGGGATTCCGGGTTTCAAAGCCCTGATAATAGACATCCGGGTTCTGGGCTGTACCGCGCAGTTCCGGACGTTCGGGATTGGCCCCCCGTGCGCGGAAGGCTGCAACCGCTTCCCAGTCCACCAGTTTTGCCATGTCCTCATAGTCAATCATTTCGATTTTCTGGATTTCATGGGAGGTGCGGAAACCGTCAAAGAAATGGAGAAAAGGCACACTGGACTTAATGGCGGCCAGATGGGCCACCAGCCCCAGATCCTGGGCTTCCTGCACGGAGGAAGAGGCCAGCAGGCCAAAACCGGTCTGACGGACGGCCATCACATCCTGATGATCCCCGAAAATGGAAAGGGCATGGGCGGAAACGGCCCGTGCGGTTACATGCAGTACACCCGGCAAAAGTTCGCCGGACATTTTATACATGCTGGGAATCATGAGCAGCAGCCCCTGGGAGGCCGTAAAGGTGGAGGTCAGCGCGCCGGATGCCAGGGACCCGTGAACCGAAGCGGCCGCACCGGCTTCGGACTGCAGCTGGCGCACCAGCATCTGCTGACCGAAAATATTTTTCCGGCCGCCCGCGGCCCATTCTTCCGCTATTTCCCCAATGGGAGAAGAGGGGGTAATGGGATAAATGGTCGCCACGTCGCTCATGGCATAGGCCACATGCGCTGCTGCGGTGTTTCCGTCAAGGGTTTTCATTTTTTTTGCCATCGTCTTTTTGTCTCCTTGCTGTGGATTGATTCATTTTTTTCGGAAGCTGATTCGGAAGATTATAATCAATGCCGTTTCCTTAATGGGGACGGAGTCCCGAACTGAAAGTTTGGGGCACTGAAATGATGCAGAAAAATGCTGCCAAACTTTCCATTTGGCACTCACCGGTTTTCTTAAGGAAACGGCATTGAAATTATAATTTTAAAGTATCAAACATATTGAAATTCATTCTATTTGTAAAGAGAAAAATGCATGTCCGGATAAAAACTGAGCGGAAATGGGGGGATTACAGATAATCCTGAACATATACTATTCCAATTTAGGTTTTTTCAGGCACGAAATTTGCTTCAACTGTCAACCGCAACTGGTTGGCAGACATGTTATAAAATTTTGTGTCTGTTTTTGGAAAAACCAAAATTGGATCAGTATATTACACCGGATGCAAAACATAGTCAATTAGAGTATCTCTGATTTTTCTGTAGGTATTTTTCTTACAGAACAGGAGTCGGGCGGTTGAATTTTAGCTATTTGAATTTAGTTTGTATATCAAAAAATCGCAGTCCCGTGTCACAGCAGCTTGGTCATTTTTGCTGACTTCCGGACTGTAAAAATGTAACCTCCTGAAATCATTAAATGAGAATTTTCAGGCATGGATTTATAACCTTCTGAAATCATTAAAACCGGAATTTTTTACCGAACTATCCTGCATTATTCATAAACTTTGATAAATATCCGAAAACAAAGACAATGCGGAAAATCGGATTTACAAATCGGTTTTCAGCTAAAGCATTATGATCGGCGGGTTATTCAAGTTTATGAATAATTCAGGCTATAGAGTTTAAGAAAATATTTTTGGGGTTTTCTGCAGGTTGGGGTGAAAAACGAACCCCGGCAGATTCAGTATGCCGGGATTCACTGCGTTCACCCCGGCCTGGCCCAAAACAATTATCTTAAACACTATAAATGAAAACAAAAAATGAGGAAAATGTGTATTTGAAATAAAAATTGCGGTATTTTTTTGGAATGGATGTTTGTCAAAATTTTCATCGTGTGTTAAGATATATTTCTGTATATATACCAATTGCTGCTGAAAAATGAACAGACTTTATCGGAAATAAATATTGCAGGGTGCGTTAGCGCAGCATAACGCACCGCAAACCGTAATAACGGGTGTGTCAGGGCTGCTGCCCAATGCAGTCTGTGAAGAAATTTCTTATTTCCGATAATGTCTGATGAACAGGAAACAGGGAGGCCGTATGAATTTTCTTGTCATCGGGGGAGATGCTGCCGGAATGAGTGCCGCCAGCCGTGCCAAACGCAATCAGGCGGATATGAATGTGACCGTTTTGGAAATGACATCGGATGTGTCCTACAGTGCCTGCGGTATGCCATACAATATTGCGGATCCGGACAGGGATATGGAAGATCTGGTTGTGCGCCGGGCCGAAGTGTTCCGTCAAAAACAGGGCATTAACCTGCTCACCGGGCACTGCGCGGAGAAAATTGATCCCGCATCCAAAACCGTCAGCGGCAGAAAAGCGGACGGAGAAGGTTTTTCCTTTTCCTATGACAAACTGCTCATTGCCACCGGGGCATCCCCGGTGATACCGGACATTCCCGGAATGGATCTGCGGGGCATTATGCCCCTGAAATCCCTGGAAGACGGGAAAAAAATTAAAGAATATCTCAAAAATCACAATGTCCGGAAAGCGGTAATCACCGGCATGGGATATATCGGCCTGGAAATGTGCGAAGCCCTGCGGCACAGAGGAATTCAGGTAGATATGGTCAAACCCCGTCCCGGTCTGCTGCCCTGGATGGACAAAAACCTGTCCGATGAAGTCCGCAAAGTGCTTGAGGACGAAAATGTGGGACTGTATGACGGATATGAGATACAGAAAATCGCGGAAAGCGGGGACGGCCTGAAAATTATCTGTGCGGAAAAAGAGCTGGAAGCCCAGATGATACTGGTCGGCATCGGGGTGAATCCTGCCAGCCGTATCGGTCTGGATGCCGGTGCGGAGGCCGGGCCGGGACAATCCCTTGCTGTGGATCACCGAATGCGGACATCCCTTCCCGATATTTATGCAGCCGGGGACTGCGCGGATGCCTTTCATGTCATTACAGGGGAGAGAACATGGATTCCCCTGGCTCTGCGGGCCAACCGGGCCGGATGGGCCGCGGCAGACAATGTCTGCGGTATTGCCACAGAACTGCCGGGAATTGTGGGAACCGCGGTATTCAAGGTCTTTGACATGCAGGTGACCCGTACCGGTCTGACGGAAAAAGAGGCCAAAGAAGCGGGATTTGAACCGGCTTCCGTCAGCATTAAAACCCGTTCCCGCGCCCATGCCCATCCCGGCAGTCAGCCCCTTTGGGTATATATGACCGGCGATAAAAAATCCGGGCGGCTTTTAGGTGTTCAGATGGTGGGAAAAGACGGTGTGGCGCACCGGATCAATGCACCGGCAGTAGCCCTTCATGCGGGCATGAGCGTGGAAGCGTTTTTCCAGACGGATATGGCCTATGCACCGCCCTTCGGGCCGGTATGGGATCCCGTGCTGACGGCTGCCAATCAGCTGCTGAAAAAACTGTAACCCCCGCCGGAAATGCACTGTCCCTTACCCGTCTGTTTTTTTTCCGGTCTGATTTTATCCGTAATGGGAGGTCTTATCTCATTACGGATGTGCAATTTCCATTCCGGAATGGTCTGTTTTTCTCCCCCTTTCAGTCAATCAAATTGACTTAATAAAGGGAATCTACTATAATTATGCAAAAAAGATTATCCATTTCGGTATAGGGATTTTTTTTCCGGAAGCAGGTCTTCAGTTTTTTTTCAAAAACCGCCAGGCAGCAGATCGGGAAATTTTCCCCCGGACAGGGTTTTACAACTGTCCCGGAGTGCAGATAATGATATTTTTGCACGGTCGCAGATCCCGTTTGGCGTATGCAAAAATACAATTTTTGCATTCCTTCCGAAATTTTCCGATCTGCTGTTATACATACCCCTTCGGAAAAAAGGGATTTCAGAGAATTACGGAACCCCTCCTCTGTCCCCAATGCTGCTGCCCTAAGGTCGGAGGAGTGTCAGACTTACAGTTTGACATGCTGAAATTACTCAGAAAAAGACGTGCTAAACTGTAAGTTCAGCACTCCGGTTTTGCTTAAGTCAGCAGTATTGCCCTGTGTGTCCCTCCGCTTTGCAGCAATACTGCTGCCGTAAGCAAAAGAGGGACTTGCAGGGGGGTACTGCATACACCCTTCCGAGGGGAAGGGAAACAGCATAATTCCGAAACAGGAGATAGCATCATGGAAAAAATAAAAATCAGAAAACCCTATAAACCCAAAATCCGGCATCTGCCTCTGAAAAAAGGCGGGCCCCACCGGGATAAGACCAAGTATTACCGGAAAGACAAGCATAAGAAAAAATGGTCGGACCAGAAAAATTAATCAGCGGAATCAGTATATCCGACTCAAACCGCACTATACCTGAAAAAGATAATGGATACAATTTTTAATTTTTCGTGCAGTTCGTGTGTTCCGCGGAGCAGTAGAAAAAAAGACGATTTTGAATCCGATTTATATTTTTATTTATGAGCAGAGGAGCATATGTTCAGAAACTTCAAACTGATTTCCCATGTTGTATTCGGCAGGGGCTGTTTTGCGCAGCTGGATGATATTCTGGCTGTCCGGCGCAGAACGCCCGGATCTTTTATTGTGTTTATCCTGGATCATGTGTTCAGCGGCAAGACGCTGGAATCCCGCATTCCCGTCCGGGACGGGGATATGCTTATCCCGGCAGATACCAGGGATGAACCCAAAACCAGATATGTGGATGAGATGGTCGCACAGGTCAAGGCCCATTCGGATGCCCTGCCGGACGGAGTCATCGGTATCGGCGGGGGCAGTGTGATGGATCTGGCCAAGGCCGTATCCCTCATGCTGACCAATCCCGGTTCGGCTGCGGATTATCAGGGATGGGATCTTATCAGAAATCCTGCGGTGTACCATGCGGGCATTCCCACCCTTTCCGGAACCGGGGCAGAGGTTTCCCGCACCACGGTTCTGACCGGACCGCAGAAAAAACTGGGCATCAATTCCGATTATACGGTATTTGACCAGGTGGTGCTGGATCCGGAACTTTTGGCAGGTGTTCCCGCGGATCAGCGTTTTTACACAGGCATGGACTGCTATATCCATTGCATAGAATCCCTGCAGGGAACCTATCTCAACGCGTTCAGCCAATCCTACGGAGAAAAATCCCTGGAACTCTGCCGGGAGGTTTTTCTGTCCGATATTCCCGATGCTGATGACAAACTCATGATGGCCTCCTATTTCGGCGGAATGAGCATCGCCTATTCCCAGGTGGGTGTCTGCCATGCTTTGTCCTACGGTCTTTCTTTTGTGCTGGGACTGCATCACGGCATCGGCAACTGTGTGGCCTTTGATTATCTGGAAGAATTCTACCCCGAAGGGGTAAAAGAATTCCGCCGGATGATGGAAAAACACAATGTATCCCTTCCCCGCAACCTGGTGGCCGGGCTGGGGGATGAAGAACTGGAAACTATGACAGATGTGGCTCTGGTGCTGGAACCCCTGTGGGAAAACGCACTGGGGAAAGACTGGAAGCAGATCATCACACGGGAAAAAATCAGGGAACTTTATCAAAGGATGTAAAGTATGTGCGGAATTGCAGGAATCGTATCGGTCAGGCGGGACAGGGACGGGCAGGCGGATCCGGTTTTTTTTCAAAAAGCCGCCCGGCAGATCCGGGAAAAGGGCTTTGCTTTTTGCCGGGATCAGGGGATGCCTTTTGCAGAAACCTATATGGGCGGGGAAAAACTGCTTTCAGATATGGAGAACGCCGCCCGCGGCCTGAAAGAAGACGGGCCTTTTTATGCTGTTTTTTCTGACAGGGAAGTGCAGGATGCCCTTGGAGAACTTGCGGACCGCTTTTCGGATTTCATTGCGCAGGAGGCCCGTATTCTCAAAGAGGAAATGGGGCATCTGCCCGCCGAAGATGTGGATATACTGGCCGGCCGCGTGGAAAAACTGCGGGATATTGCCTGGTGCCTGGCCCGGGAAGTCTGCGAAAATGTCAGTCGGACCCGTGATCTGCTCTACCGCAGCAAAGCACCGGCCGATGTGTCCGTCATTTTCAAACGAATCAATACGGTTCTCAACAGCATTGACCGCCTGGAAGTCCGGGGCAGGGATTCCGCGGGCATTTCCCTGCTTTTTCTCATGGACAGTTCCGAATACGAAGGACTTGCAGATACATTGGACAAGGCCAATTTTCTGGATCAGTTCAAAGAACGCTGTAACCGGGATGTGCTGGTAAATAAAAGTATTACGCTCCGTGAATCCCTGTCGGAGGACAACCTGCCTCTCACTGCCCTTGCCTTTACCTATAAAGTGGCAGCGGAAATCGGCAGACTGGGAGACAATGTGGCTTTTCTGCGCGGGCAGATCAAAAATGACAGCATTCTCCAGGCCCTGGTCAATTTCCGGCTCCGCAATTACAGCATTTCCTCCCATACCCGCTGGGCCTCGGTCGGAGCCATCAGCGAGGCCAACTGCCATCCCCTTGACAGTAAAACAGCCGTTTCCGCGTCCCTCACCCATACGGACAGCGGCATTTTCCATGTCTGCCTGAACGGGGATATTGATAATTATCTGAAACTCAGAGAAGAACATGAAAAAAACGGTTGCTGTATCCATCAGGATATTACCACAGATACCAAAATGATCCCCCTGCAGATTGAGAAATATCTGAAAGAAGGCAATGATATAACCGGGGCATTCCGCCTGGCTGTAAATGATTTTGAAGGCTCCCATGCCATTACCATGCATACGGATCTGGCACCCGGGCGGCTTTTTCTGGCACAGAAAGGCAGCGGTCAGGCCATTTTTGTCGGTCTGTCCGGACATCATTATATGGCAGTATCCGAAGTCTATGGTTTTATTGAAGAAACCTCCCGTTTTCTCAAGATGGACGGGGAAAAAACTGTGGAAGGAAAAAAGGGACTGATTCAGGGGCAGATTTTTATCCTGCATCAGGATTCGCCCGGCGGACTGGAAGGTATCCGGGCCATGTATTATGACGGCACGGAACTGAAACTTTCGGAAAAAGATATAAAAAACACCGAACTCACCTCCAGGGATATTGACCGTCAGGGTTTTCCCCATTATTTCCTCAAAGAAATATCCGAATCCCCGGTTTCCGTGGAAAAAACTCTGCAAAACCGCTGGAAAATTCTGGACAGTGAAAAATATGCGGTTTCCCTGGATGAAAAAACGGTTCCCCCCTCCCTGCGGGAGGCCTTCGCGGAAAAAACTGTCCGCCGCATCTTTTTTGTGGGACAGGGCACGGCCGGGGTGGCCGCGCAGGCATGTGCGGACATCCTGAATTATTATATGAATGATCCCGCACTCATGGTTACATCCCTCAAGGCATCGGAGCTCAGCGGTTTTAAACTCGGTGAAAGCGAGCAGGGAATGCGGGACACCCTGGTGGTGGCCATCAGTCAGTCCGGCACAACAACAGACACCAACCGCACCGTGGATATGGTGCGGGAACGGGGCGCGCATACCCTGGCCATTGTCAACCGCAGGGATTCGGATCTCACCTTCAAGGTGAACGGGGTCATGTATACCAGCAGCGGCCGGGATATTGAAATGTCCGTGGCATCCACCAAGGCATTTTATTCCCAGATTGTGGCGGGGGCTATGCTCAGTCTTTTTCTGGCCCGTATCTGCGGCGCAAGGTCTGATGATTTTGTAACCGCGGAAATCCGCCGACTTCTGGCCCTGCCCGCGCATATGCAGAAAATTCTCTCCATGAAATCCCTGATGGAAAATTCAGCCATGCGCCTGGCGCTGACCCGTACTTACTGGGCTGCCGTAGGCAGCGGGCCCAACAAAACCTCGGCCGATGAAATCCGCATCAAACTCAGTGAACTCTGCTATAAAACCATTTCATCGGATTATGTGGAAGACAAAAAGCATATTGATCTTTCTTCCGAACCGCTCATTATTGTGTGTACGGCAGGAACCCGTTCCACTGTTATCGGCGATATTATCAAAGATACGGCGATCTTTAAGGCGCACAAAGCCGTTCCCATTGTCATTGCCGATGAAGGGGAAAGCCGTTTTACCCCCTATGCCGCCGATGTTTTCCATGTACCGCCCGTCAGCGAGCATCTGGCCCCTGTTCTCAATACCCTGGTGGGGCATATCTGGGGATATTATGCTGCCCTTGCCATTAACGAAGGTTCCCGTTTCCTCTACGGTTTCCGGGAAGAAGTACAGCATTCCGTGGAAAAATGCGTGACAGAGGGTTCCGATATTTATGAACTTATTCTGGAAAAAAGTTTCCGGGAAAAAATGGCCCGTTTTTATTATGACTTCCGCAAAAAAAGCAGTGAAAACGGTCTGTCAGCAACGATGGGGCTGAATGCATCTTCAGACCTGACCCTGCTGCTCAAATACCTGTCCGGCCGTCTGCCGGTCACAGATTTTGAAATGGATTTTCATCTCAAAGGCACAGCCCGGAATATGCTGGATGCACTGTTTGCATGTCTGGGAACCGCCATCAACAATATGGCCCGGCCCGTGGATGCCATCAAACACCAGGCCAAAACCGTAACCGTGGGAACCAGTCGTCTGAGCGAAAAAATCAAAGGACTGCTTTTTGATCTGATGGATGAATACGGATTCAAAATTTCCCAGCTGACCCCCAGCAATATCATTGTGCTGAAAAATATTCAGGAAATCCTTTCCGGTGTTCCCGGCATGACCCTGTACCGTATCGGCGGTCTGAACCTGCTGGGAGAGCCTATGGATGATTCGACGATTGAAGTCGTGAAACGCACGGGAACCTCCCAGGATATTCCTTCCCGTGTGGACAGGGACAGTCATCTGAAAGGAAGCAAAAGAACCATTGTGCAGCGGGGCAACGTGTACATCGGCAAAGGCAGGAAAGATAACCGGAGTATTCTCTGTATCCCCCTGTTCTCCGATTCCCTTAGCGCTGTCAACAGGATTGAATATCTCATGCTGCTGCATATCAGCTTCAAAGAACAGGTTCCCCCTGGGGCAAAAATCAGGGCCCTGGGCGGAAAACTGGAACATATCCGGAATATTGTGGCGGAAAACAGCATTGTCTGGAATGACAGTTATCTGGATAAAGTGGAAATATCCGAACTTTTCGGAAAGTCCGCAGAAAAAATCGGGGAATATATTGTCTCGCAGTTAAAATAAAGGGCAGTGGGTCAAATCCCCGGAGCTGTCATTCAGAAACAGAACCTCTGCATCCCCTTTGTGAAGGCTCTGTGTTCTCTGTGCCGATAAACGGCCATGAGCCCTGACTCACAGCGAAACATGAAAGCTGCACGGAGTGCGAAAATGAAGACCGAAGCCGGTTTTTCGCAGACACTTTCATAATAAACGGCCATGAGCCGTGACTCACAGCGAAATATGAAAATGATGAACTGTTACAGACTGTAATAATTAAGCATTCAACATTTTCATATAAACGGCCATGAGCCCTGACTTCACAACGAAGCATGAAAGTTTCAACCCGGACTCGTTACGGGCCTCCGCCCCGTAACACCGGAGGTGAGACTCCGCCTCATACTGTGTACGGGGCGGAGCCCCGGAAAAATGCGTTACGGGGCAGAGCCCTGTAACGAGTTGTAAAAGACTTTCATATAAAATTGGCCGGATTTGACCCGTTAGCAAATAAGGCTTCAGCAAAAACAGGGGATTCATCAGCCCGGAATTTCCGGGCAGGGGAAAGGGCTTTTCCGAATGTATCAGGTCAATATTGACAGACTCCGCAAATTTGTCGCACCGGAATTTATTTTCGGCAGGGGTTCCCGTTATCTGGTGGATAATTATCTGAAAAATTACAATATCCGCCATCCTCTCCTGGTAACGGATCCGGGGGTGACAAAAGCCGGATGGACAGCGGATATTTGCACTGTTCTGGAAAAAGCCGGAATCCGCTACACGCTGTTTTCAGGGGTGACACCCAATCCCAAAGACAGCGAAGTAATGGAAGGCAGCGAAATATACCGGGACAAATCCTGCGATGCCATTGTGGCCCTGGGGGGCGGCAGTCCCATGGACTGCGCCAAAGGCATCGGCATTATTTCATCCAACGGAGGGCATATCCGTGATTATAAAGGCGTTGACAAAATTGCCACTCCCTGCCCGCCCCTTATCTGTATCCCCAGCACCGCGGGATCTGCTGCGGATGTATCCCAGTTTGCGATCATCACGGATACGCAGCGCAAAATAAAAATGGCCATTGTCAGCAAAATGCTGGTTCCGGATGTCTCCCTCATTGATCCGGAAACCACATATACCATGGATCGGGAACTGACCGCGGCCACCGGAATGGATGCCCTGGTTCATGCGGCGGAAGCCCTGGTTTCCAATGCAAATTCCGCGATAACAGATCTTCATGCCCTGGAGGCCGTGCGTCTGGTATGCAGAAATCTGAAAGGGGCCTGCGAACATCCCCGCAATGAAGAATACCGCAAAGCAATGATGCAGGCCTGTCTTTTTGCGGGTCTCGCGTTTTCCAATGCCAGTCTGGGGGCTGTCCACGCCATGGCCCACAGTCTGGGCGGATACAAAGATATTCCGCACGGAATATGCAATGCCATCCTGCTTCCCCATGTGCTGGACTATAATTTTGATGCGGCCGCGGCCGCCTATATGCGCATGGGGGAGGCCATGAATATCCCCCGGCAGGGCCGGAATCCGGATGAATACAAATCCCTTATTCTGAAAAATATCAGAGATTTTCTCAAGATTCTGGACATCGATCATACACTCGGTGAGATGGGGATCGCTGCCGAAGATATTCCCCGCCTGGCCCGCAATGCCATGCAGGATCCCTGTATTCTCACCAACCCCCGTGATCCCCGTATTCCGGATATGGAGAATCTGTATGCCAAAGCCCTCTGAATCGGAAAAAAGCAGAAAAGAGCTGCGCCGGCAGGTACTGGGTTTTGGCGAAAGTTCCCATCAGAAAAGCTATTATCCCCTGCTGAAGCAAAGACTGCGGGAACTGGAACGCCTGCGGATTCTGCTGGATCACAGCGCGGATGCCATGTTCTGGGCCGAAGTCCCCTCGGGCCGGATACTGGATATGAATGCCGTTGCAGAAAATTTTATCGGACAGAAGCATGGGGTAAAAAAAGCCGTTTATCTGCATAATATTTTTTCTCCGGACACATGGAAACAGATGTGGAAACTTTTTTCAGGGGATTTGGCCCGAAAACGCGGAAACCGTACCCTGGAAACCGAACTGCTGCCTTTGGAAGGCGCACAGATTCCCGTGGAAATGACCGTGGGATTTCACCGTATGGAAGAAAGAATCTTCTCCATGGTGGTTGTGCGCGATATCAGTGAACGGAAACAGGCACGGGAAGAGCACGCCGCGCTGGAAGCCCGTTTACGTCACTCCCAGAAAATGGAAGCCATCGGTCAGCTGGCCGGAGGGGTTGCCCATGATTTTAACAATCTGCTCCAGGTAATTCAGGGAAACGGCGAGCTCATCCGCTTTATCCTCAGTGAGGATCATCCCATTCTCAAAAATATCGGGGAAATCATGAAGGCCTCCGAGCGGGCGCGTTCCCTGGTGCAGCAGCTCCTGCTTTTCAGCCGTAAGGAAACCGTAATCCCCCGTTTTCTGAATATCAATGACATCATCCGCAATCTGGCGGACATGCTGCGCAGAGTTATCGGAGAGCATATCCGCCTTGAACTGAACTGCGCTCCGGCACTTCCCGCCCTGTATGCCGATCCCGTGCAGATGGAGCAGATCCTCATCAATCTTTGTGTCAATGCCAGGGATGCCATGCCCGAAGGCGGTTCCATCCGGATTGAAAGCAGCGCTGTAAAAAAAGAGGATATACTGCTCCTCAAAAATGCAGCGGAAAAAGCAGATCGCCATATTCTGCTGTCTGTAACAGATACGGGGAAGGGCATTCCCGAGGACATTCAGGAGCGCATTTTTGAACCCTTTTTTACCACAAAGGAGATCGGAAAAGGAACCGGTCTCGGTCTGGCCACCGTGTATGCCATTGTGGAACGGCACAAAGGGAATATTGCCGTATCCAGTATACCCGGCAAAGGCAGCCGTTTTGATATATACCTGCCTGCCAGGGAAAAAAAGATCGGAGCAAAGGCAGAAGAAACCCGGGAGAGGATTGCAAAAGGGAAGGGGGAATACATTCTTGTGGCAGAAGATGAGGAGCATGTGCGCCTTCTGCTGGTACAGATTCTGGAAAATGCCGGTTACCGGGTCTTTCCGGCATATGACGGCCGGGCGGCCATTGATATTTTTCAGCAATACGGGCATAAAATTGATCTGGCCATGCTGGATATGGTCATGCCGGAAAAAAGCGGGAAAGCGGTATATGATGCCATCCGTGCGCAGAAAAACCGGATTCCGGTTCTCTTTTCCACCGGATACAGTTTTGATCTTTCCGAAACCCATCAGATACATGACGAAGATGTGAAGATACTGCAAAAACCCCACACATCCGAAGAACTTCTGGCACTTGTGCGGCAGATGCTGGATCGGAATGCGGACCGCGGCAGCGGAAAACATGCGGCGGAAGTATCAGATAAAAATCCGGACACATCTTTCGGATTGTAAAAACAGGCATTATGCCCTGAATTAAGGAGAGCAGCATGTCAGCAAACAAACGGACCGCGGAATATGTCAGCGCCTGCCTGCTGGGCGGTGCTGTGGGAGATGCCCTGGGTGCCCCGGTGGAATTTATGTCTTTGGCACAGATACAAAAGCAGTTCGGGCCGGAAGGCATTTCAGACTATGCCGCAGCTTACGGACGCAAAGGTGCCATCACCGATGATACCCAGATGAGTCTGTTCACCGCCGAGGGACTGGTTTTGTCCCATGTGCGGGGAAAACCTTCTGATACGGCGCAGATTCCCCTTTTTGTGTATCAGGCATATCTCCGCTGGCTTTCCACCCAGCAGATGCAGCCTTCCGATACACTTCTCCGTCAGCACGGAAGCTGCGTAATGGTGGACGGCATTCTCATCACCCGCAAAGAACTCTGTTCCCGGCGGGCACCGGGAAATTCCTGTCTTTCGGCCCTGCAAAGCGGAAGAATGGGAAGTATGGCGGACCCCGTAAATAACAGCAAAGGCTGCGGCGGTGTCATGCGCATAGCCCCGGTGGGATATTTTATGAAAGCGGAATCTGTATTTGACACGGCCTGTGAAATTGCAGCCATTACCCACGGGCATCCGACAGGTTATCTGGCTGCCGGATGCCTGGCACAGATCATCTGCGAAATCAGTTACGGCAAAGACATACATTCCGCGACCGGGAAAAGCATGGAAATTCTTAAAACAAAAAGCCATCATGAAGAATGCCTGCAGGCCATCCGTAATGCACTGGAAACGATAGAAACAGAACCCGTCTCTTTTGCAAGTGTGGAAAAACTGGGCAAAGGCTGGATTGCGGAAGAGGCCCTTGCCATAGGACTTTACTGCGCTTTGGCAGCCCGAGAAGATTTTGAAAAAGCAGTATGCCTGGCCGTCAATCACAGCGGGGATTCTGACAGCACCGGCGCGATTGCAGGCAATATCATGGGAGCCATGTACGGAAAAGAAGTCCTTCCGGAAAAATATCTCCGGGAACTGGAACTCAGAGATCTGATCCGGGAAATGGCCTCGGATCTTTCTGAACGGATGCCGAAACAGTGAAACAGAAAGAAATCAAATGAAAATCAGCAGAAAACTGTCTGAGGAAATCAAAGGCTTTCTGGATGAAGAAGAAGGCCGGAAACTGTATGAGACTGCACTGGATGCCGCGGGAATGGGCCCCTGCCTGGAAATCGGCAGTTACTGCGGCAAATCTGCCCTCTGGCTGGGAAGGGCCTGCCGGGAAAGAGGGCAGGTGCTTTTTTCCATAGACCATCACCGGGGTTCCGAAGAGCAGCAGCCGGGCGAAGGGTATTATGATCCGGAACTTTTTGATCCCCGAAGCTATCGGATTGATTCCTTTCCTGTTTTCCGGCAGACACTGGAGGCTGCCGGACTGGAGGATACGGTTGTTCCCATTGTCTGCTGCTCCGGACTGGCGGCCCGCGCCTGGGGAACCCGGCTGAGTCTGGTTTTTATTGACGGCGGCCATTCTTTTGATGCTGCATTTACAGATTATAATGCCTGGGCCGGGCATATTATGCCGGGCGGCTATCTGCTCATTCATGATATATTCCCCAATCCCGCAGACGGGGGGCAGGCCCCTTTTCAGCTATATCAGCTGGCCCTGGCATCCGGACTTTTTGAAAAAATGCCCATGTGCAAAACCCTGGGAATCCTGAAACGGAAAAAGTGCGGAGAAAAACCCGGAGCACTGCCCCTGGGGGAAATCTGAAACCGGGGACCGGGGTTGATGCGTTCCACCTGCCACCCGACACCTGACACCTGACACCTGACACCTGCCCCCTGCCACCTTATGCAAGAATCTGCAGAACTTTTTCTTCGGCCAGTTTCATGATATCTTCTCTGTCTGCCACTTCACCGGGGCCTCTGACACCGCAGGCCCGGATGACCCCGCAGTCTGTAAATCCCATCATTTTATAAAAACTGGAATAACGGGAATAAATATCTGCAAAGGCCTTTTCATCGGGATTTGCCTGACTTAAGACAAAAAGTGTTTTTTTTCCGCTGGCCAGCCGGGGAGTAAAGTCTTTATCAACAAATGAATAGTTCCGGTCAATAAAGGCCTTCATCTGGGAAGAAACATCCCCGTAATAGACCGGAGAGGCCATGAGCAGCAGATCGCAGCTGCGGATTTCCTCCAGCACTTCGGTCAGACCGTCCTGTAACACGCATTTTTCCGATTTTTCCTTACATGCATTGCAGCCCTGGCAGCCTTTGTAATCCAGTTTATTGATAAAATATGTCTTTAGCTCTGCGCCTTTTTTTTGGGCTGTTTCGCAGAAATGCTGTGCGATACCGGCAGAGTTGCTGTTTTTCCGGGGACTTCCGTTAACACATACAATTTTCAATTTTCCTCCTCCTTATTGTGCAGGGTTTCAGATAAGCGTTTTGGGAAGGCGGCAGGGAGGAGACCGTGCCAAAGTCCATCTCCGACCGCCAGGCCCCCCAAAAGGACTATCCGGAAGATTATGATTTATTTTCTTTTGGAAATAATGGGGATCAGGGTCTGGGTTTTTCTGACCCCCGGTATTTTGCGGATACGGTTATAGACAAAGTATCCGATAACTTCGGAATCGGAACTGAGCCAGTCCCGTTCCATGACCACTTTGGCAAGCAGATCAAAATCACCGGGCACATCATAAATTTCCCGCACCTCGTCAATGGAATAGATTTTTTCCATAATCCGGTATTCCTCGCCGACGGTCACACTGATAAAAATAAACGCCGTTATCATACGCTTCATTTCCGGGAAATCAAAGCCTTTTTTCTCTGCCATTTTGGCCCGGAATTCCTCCATATTCCGGGGAATAATCTGATCCAGTCCGATACCGAATTCCCGCTCCCGCCCGCCTTTCCACTGGTGCATGGAAATATAGACATAAAGGTCTGCTATGGTGCGTTTGGGAAAGGCCTCGGAGAGATGACTGCGCTCGATAATGCGTAAAAAAGGAAGATATATGGTTTCATACCAGTCCTTTGCCGCCGCTTCAAAGGAAAGCGGATCGCTTTGGACAGTTTCCAAAGATTTCTGATGCTCTTCCATCTGTTCCAGCAGACAGGAATACTGCCCCACTTCGGTAAGTTCAATGGCATTTTCCAGACCGGTTTTTTCCATAAAATCCACTTTTTCCCGGTACAGCACATTTTTCAGGGTTTTGCGGGAAGGCAGAAATTCCAGAATCCGGGCACTGATGGTTTTCCGTCCCAGCTGTTTGATCACGGCCACCCGGTGATTGCCGTCCAGAATATAGTATTCATCCTTGATCTGGTAGAGCAGCACGGGGGGAAGGGGTTTGCCGTCCCGCACGGCTTCTTTGATACGGGAGAGTCTTTCGGACGGCATCCCGGTTCTGGGGCGGAAACGGCTGTCAAAATCATGGTAACGCCCCACACTGCCCACAATTTTATCCACTTCCACATCCCGGAGTCCCAAATCTCTGGTATCAAAGGCCTCTTCATTTTCCTGCTGTTCCTTAAAACTTTTCAGCAGTTTTGCATTCCGCCGTTTTTCCATGGATTTTCTGATATTTTCAAACAGTTTTATTTCCCCCTTTGCTATTTTCCGCATTCAGAATATAATGCCCGTATGTATTGATAATCTTTGTCCGGCCCACCCGGGTGATGCGCTGTTCCGGACTGTCAAAATGCCGGTGAATATGACCGTGGATAAAATACCGCGGCTGATAGCGATTTATCAGTTTCCGGAAACAGCGGAATCCCCTGTGACAGAGATCTTCCTCATCATGGATGAAACGGGGCGGGGCATGGGTGATGATAATATCCACCCCTTTCCACCACCAGAGCCGGAAGCGGAGTTTCCGGATTTTTGCCCGCATCCCTTTTTCGCTGTACTGGCAGGGATTACCGTTATACCAGCGGGAACCCTCCAGCCCCATGATACGCAGTCCCCGAAAACGGATCAGTTCTCCGTCCAAATCCCTGCAGCCGTCCGGAGAATGGCGGATATAGCGGATATCATGATTCCCCCGCACAAACCAGAGCGGGGCATTGATTTTTGCGGAAAGGAAAGTCAGATATTCCGGTGGCAGATCACCGCAGGAAAGAATCAGATCAATCTCCCGGAATTTTTCCGCATCAAAATCCCGGTACAGACCGGGTTCCACATAATCGGAGACGGTAAGAATCTTCATTATTTTACAATATGTTATAGCGGGAAACAATGTCCCCCTTTATAAAAATCTGCTTATGCATTATACTTTTTTTTTGTAAAATCCTCAGATTTCCTTACCCATATGAAAAGCCCGACCGATATAATTTCCGATACCATGATATTTCTGCCCTTCCGGACTGTACACGATGGGACGGATTTTTTCCATATCGGGCATTCCTTTTTCATCCAGCAGGTCCTCATCTGCTCTGACATCCAGTATTTCCCCCACAAACTGGGTATGTATTCCGATTTCAAAATGATGAATCACTTTACATTCCAGTATCATGGGAAATTCGGCAACATAGGGCGCGTCCACCAGTGCGGATTTTACGGCCCTCAGTCCCGTATCTTTGAATTTATCCCTTTTTCTGCCCGAGGCCATGCCGAAATAATCGGCTTCTTTGGCATATTTTTCAGAAGGCACACTGAGTGTATAGGCTTTGCGTGCCATAATATTATCATAAGTATATCTGGATTTCCGCAGGGAAACGGTCACACAGGGCGGTTCGGAACAGCAGATTCCCCCCCAGGCCACGGTCATGACATTGGCTTTACCTGCTGCATCATAGGAACCGACACACCAGACCGGGGTGGGAAATATCATTGCCTTTGCCGTGAAAGATTTTTTCATTTTTCCTCCTTTTTATCCGATCTTTTCCAGTACTCTGATATCCGGCATTTCTGCCAGCAGTTCCCCCATTCTGTTTTTTAATGCTGTCAGATGGGGAGAGGCCAGGTGGTCTTCCAGATATTTCTGGCCTTGCCATTCTTCATAGAAAACAAAAACCCCCGGGTCCTGAATATCCTGATGCAGATTGTAGTGTATGCATCCGACCTCCTGACAGGTCGGTTCGATCAGCGGCAGCAGCGCCTGCTTCAGTTCCTCTTCCTTCCCTTCTTTGGCCTTCATAATTGCAATAACGGTAATTTTTTCCATTTCTTTTCTCCTGTGTGATATTATTCAGGGGCGGGCACATATTTTTCCATACCCGCCTTCCGGCATAAAGGGCTGGCAATGCCCCGCTTTTATCCATCCTGCGATTCTTGACACCGCCCCCCGACACCGAACACCGAACACCGAACACCTGACACCTGACACCGAACACCTGACACCTGACACCGAACACCCGACACCGAACACCTGACACCTGACACCGAACACCTGACACCGAACACCTGACACCGAACACCTGACACCAAACACCTAACACCAAACACCACACACCTCACACCAAACACCAGACCCCTAA
>JAABRU010000035.1 GCA_011390755.1 Desulfobacteraceae bacterium
CGGCACGCACGGTTTTCAAAACCGTGTTACAGCAGACTTTGCCGGAAATAAAAAAATGACAGAAAAATTTACCGCAAAGACGCAGGGGACGCAGAGATGCAAAGGTTTTTTCCCTGCGTCCCCTGCGCCTTTGCGGTGAAAACCTTATTTCCGATAATGTTTGATATAACCCGTCAGATAAATGTTGACAGAACAATAGTGCGTTGCAAATGAACTGATACCGTAAATCTGTTTTCAGTTTCCGAATGTAAAAAAACCGGCAGGACAAAACAGGTATCAGTTCATCTGCTACGAGCTGTAAATTGGATCAGTATATCAGAGATATCTGAATCCGCTGTTTTATTCCGCAGCAGAAAAGAGGTGCTTCATGACAATTCCCGGAAATTTTCTGACAACAGCAATGGCTGTTATGCCGCATACCGATGTGGATCGTGCTTTGGAAACTGCATTGTCACTGGATCTGCCTTTCTGGCCCCAGCTTCCCAATTTCAGTTATTATGAAGATATGTATGTACAGGCTGCAGAGCATTTTCCCGGTATTATACTGGACATGGAAAAAAAGAATCTGCGTTTTTCCAATGAAAAATTTATCTCTGAATTTGAAGAAACTCTGGCACATTATGATGATCCCGCCTATTTTGACATCAGCGAAACCTATTCTGTGGTATATCACAGATTCCTCAGTCTGGATCTGTCAGATCGCCCGGCCATCCGGGGACAGTTGGAAGGCCCCATCAGCTTCGGTTTCAATGTGGTGGATGAAAACAGACGCCCCATCCTTTTTGATGACAATATCCGCCCTTTTCTTTTTGAATTCATGTCCAAACGAATCAATGTGCAGTCGGATCGTCTGAAAAAAATGAATCCCAATGCATTTATGTTTATTGATGAACCGGGTCTGCAGTTTCTTTTTTCCGCCCTTTCCGGTTACAGTGACTATAAAGCCAAAGAAGACCTGGAAACCTTTTTTTCCATGATTGAACGTCCGCGCGGTATTCATCTTTGCGGAAACCCGGACTGGGAATTCCTTCTGGGGCTGGATATGGATATTCTTTCTCTGGATGTTTACAGCAACGGAGAGGTTTTCGCTTCCTGTGCATCCCCGGTTCAAAAATTTCTGGATCGGGGAGGTGTTCTGGTCTGGGGAATTGTGCCCAGTAATGCTGAACCTTTTGAAAAAGAAACTCTCACTTCCCTGGAAAAACGCCTGGAGCAGATATGGGATACAATGGCAAAGCAGGGCATTGATCGGGATTTTCTCTTTTCCCGCAGCCTTTTGTCTCCGGCCACCTGCTGTCTGGTGAATCCGGATAAAGAAAAAACCGTGGAAAAAGCCTTTGCAGAAGTGAAAAAACTTTCGGAAGTATTGCGGGAAAAATATGCTTTATCAGGCTGATAAGCACCTCGTCAAAAATTTTGTAAGATCCGCAGGGTAACCTTTGCCGGGCAACCACAGGGGATTGCCCCTACAGAAAATGTTACGGAATTTCTGTGTAGGTACTTATACTGTCCACCGGCATAAACTGCGTTTTCTGAAAAGCCCCGGAATCCGGGGACAGTCTGAAATAATTCCGTATCACCGGCAGATTTCAGCATACGGAAAACGGAGTCTGAAATTCACAAGTTCAGTTTATCCCGGTGCGGAGTATATTTTATGCCATTTGAAATGCATAACTCTCTTACCAGACCAGTGAAGCATATATCCAGCCTTTATCCCCGTCCGAATGCTGCACATGAATCCATTTCTCTTTTCGTTCCAATACCCGGAAAGGTACGCCGTATTCTGCCGTAAACAGAATCGGGTGATTCAGTCCCGGGCCGGAGCGGATATTACAGTTCTTCTTTTTCACCACAACCGTCGGAGTGTCGGAAGTCAGTTTTTTGAATATCCAGGCTTTATCCCCTTCAAAATCTCTGAACTGATACCATCCGCCGGAAGAACGGAGAATCTGCAGAGGGTGATTTTTTTCAATTTTCCAAAGCACCTTATAAGTAGTACCGGGCCCGGATCGCACGTTGGCAATACCGACACTGACCGATACCCGGTCGGCCGCCAGAAGTTCCGGCGGCACCCGGATCAAAGCAAAAATCAGAGCCAGGAGAATAATTTCCAATATCTTGTAAAAAATATTTTTTCTGGTTTCCATCTTAATTTATTACTCCGTTCCACAGATTTTCTGATGCTGTTTTGGAAAAACCGGCAGTATTATCAGAATGTTCTGTATCTTTTTCAGTGTTTAAGAAAACAGATTTGGGGTTTTATGCAGGTTGGGGTGAAAAACGAACCCCGGCAGATTCAGTATGTCGGAGTTCACTGCGTTCACCCCGGCATAGCCAAAATAATTATCTTAAAACTATAGTCCGAATTATTCATAAACCGCCATGAACCCTGATTCACAACGAAATATGAAAATGAAGAACTGTTACAGACTGTAATAATTCAACATTCAGCATTTTCATATAAACGGCCATGACTGACGGTCACAACGAAACATGAAAATCTCTCCCCGGACCCGTTACGGGGCAGAGCCCCGTAACGAGTTGTGCAGGACTTTCATATAAACCTGAAAAAATCCCCGAATCACAATGCTTCATCAGTATATATTATTTTTTGGGAATCCCTTATTGTATATTATAATTCATATCCTGATACCGTCCCCGTCTTTTGATACGAAGACTGACACCAGATGAGGATTTGAGACTGTTATAAAAAGAAAGGGCATCATCCACCGAACGGATTTCATCTCCGTTTACCCCCATAATAATATCTCCGCTTCGCAGCCCCAGTTTTCTGAAAATGGAATTCCGTTTTATCCGTGAGAGAGTCAGACCGTCGGGCCGTCCGTTTCTGAAATGGGGACGGATTTTTGCCTGTTTCATCAGATCATTGATATTGTTCATGGCATTATCCACACTGGAGCGGGATATACGGATATTCCGCTTCCGGATATTGGAAGGGAGCAGTGTTTTCGGTGCGGATGAATATCTTCTTCCCCGGCTGTTGCGTTTTTCCAGTTTCAGCACTTCACTTTTGCCGTTCACATCCAGAATCACTTTGTTCCTGAGAATTTTTCTGATTCTGGCATTCTGTATACTGTCCCCGGCTGCGTAAAGCTGCTGCTTTCTTTTTTTTTCATCGCGAATCACCGCATAGGATTCTTCCCCGGTTACCGTACCGAACAGTTTAATTCTCAGAGCCGTTTCTTTCAGATCACTGACAGCAGGTTTTGTTTCTGTTTTTGTTTTCGGGGGGATTTCTTTCACCGTTTTAAACAGATCCCGTTCCGAAATTGTCCGGTAATGTGATAAAGGACGTTGCTGCGTAATCGGAGAAAGCCTGTCTTTTTCTTCCCTTCCTTCAAAGGAGGAAAAAGGAAGCACCTGACTGAAACGGGAAAAAGATAATTTATAAAATGCATTTACCCCCAGATAGGAGGCAAAAGTAATAAACAGCAGATGTAACAGAATAAAATAAGAATTTCGGATTGACATAATAAAAACCGTCTCCCCTGAATGTCGGAAATAATACTGATTTCAGCAGTGTTTTAAAAAATATGTGATTTTCTGATAATACGTTTGATGCAATGTATTCATCCGCTGGAAAAATACAGTAGCCGCAAACCTTTTATCATATGATAAAACAGATAATTACGGAGAAAAAACAGATGGCAAACAATGTATTATCTAAATATATATACTATGTGTTGAATATATTGTCAAGCAGCGGGAAAAGAGCGGGAGTGTGAAATTCTGATGAAAATGGCAGAATTAAATGAAACAGAGCAATAGCAGGAACAGAAAAAAATCAAATCCGTTGATCCTGAATCCGGAATTCCGCCGCAGAGACAGGGCATGCCCTGTCTCTATAGTCTGAATTATGTTTCATCAACAGGTTTGCCCCACTACCAGAAATCCGGAATAAGGTGATTTCCTGAAAAAAATGTAGTACACCACGGCGTAAATACGTACACAGTTTATAAACACCGGATGCCCTGATTTAAAAGGGTTTGCAGGGCCGGAAAACTGTGTACGAACTTCTGCCTTGGTGTAGTAGCAAAGGAGTGCCAAACTGAAAGTTTGGCTGCGTCTGACGGCGGACATCCTGTCACAAACCTTCCGAATGTGACTCTTTCGGAATGGTACATTCATATTTGAAAATCGCCTAAGGGTTGGGAAAAAATCACTTCATGGCAGCGCTGACAGGGAAAGCCGGAAGACTGTATATCAGTACAGCAGATTCCCTGTCCGGCATTCCGTGCAGAGTCTGTCCAAATCCCCGTGCCAGGCCAGGGGCAGACTGCTGACGGCCCGGCAGATATCCTGCCTTACGGCCTGCTGTGTCCGTGCTGCCGGGCGGGGATCATTGCCGAAAGAAAGCAGCAGTTCCTGCCAGAATTTATTCCGGTCTTTTTTTACCCGCACCAGCTGGAAATCCTCACCGGTTCCGGCCATTTCCGCGAGTTTGGCAATGGCCCCCTTCCGGTTTAAAGTTCCGTCAATAAGACCGAAGGAGTGCGCGCTTTCATTGTCGAAAATCTGGGCCCCCATTTTTTCCGTAATCATCTTTTCATCCATGTTCCGGTGCAGGGCCACATGGCGGACAAAGTTTTCATATTCCCGGCCGATATTCTCCTGAAGGGTCCGTATCTCCTCTTCCGTGGGCCGCCGGAAGGGATTGCCCAGGTCTTTGCTCCGGCCCGCGGAAATGACTGTCTGCTCAATGCCCCCCTCTGTGACAACTCCCCTTCCGAAAAGCCCGCCGTCTATGGCCGTGGGTCTGTTGTAATAGGTGAGCATTCCGCCGATGACACCGATACTGCCGATCATGCTGCCGTAATCCGCATAAACAGCATCGGCCCCCACCATGGACATCACCCCGCCGGACGCGGCCAGTCCTTCAATATAGACCAGCACCGGTTTTCCGGTCTCTTTCTGAAATGCTTTGATTCCCTCGGAAATGGCCATGGAACCGAATATGGTTCCGCCGGGTGTCTGCATATGGAGAAAAATTCCTTTTACATTATTATCTTCTGCGGCTTCCCTCAGGGCTTTCTGGATTTCATATCCGTAGGTTACGCCCATCCATCCCATGCTTCCCATATCATAGGAAGGGCTGCCCAGAATAATGCCTTCCACCGACAGGGCCAGCAGATAATTCCGGCTTTCCTTTTTTCCGGAAATATAACTGTAATCCGATGCCTCTTCTCCGGCGAGATTTTTAAAATCCCCTCCTTTCATGGCAATGCCCATGCCCACTCCCGCTCCCATGAAAAAGAGAGTGAAAAGAAAAAGCAGGGTGACAAAACTGAGCAGGGCAAAAAAGCTCATGGCAAATATTTTGAAGGGTGCCTTCCATAATCCGCTCATAAAACTCTTTTTGGCTTTTTCCCTGGGAATATTCGGAATACGGACAGGACGTTTCGGCGGCAGTTCCGGGATTTCTTTATTCATGCCCTCATTTATTTCACCGTTGTGCAGGTCAGACATACCAGTTCCTTTCCCAGTCTTTTCACTTCTTTCAGTTCCAGATCCATGGAAATCTCCTGTGTAAAAAGGGAAAGACCGTATCCGAAAATTTTGGGTGAGATGGTAACAATGATTTCATCAATGAGTTTTTCTTCGGCAAACAGGGAATTGATCAAAGCCCCTCCTGCCAGAATGACCTGTTTGTATCCTTCTTTTTCCAGGTCTTCCAGTATGACGCGGGGCGGATCATTCCTGAAAACCAGGTTTTCCCACTGGGATTTCCGGTTTTTATCCCGCGTAAGAATCACATTTTTCCGGTTCGGCAGAGGAATGCCCATGGTGTCAAAGGTTTTGGACCCCATGATCACGGCTCCGGCTTTGGTGGAAAGGTCTTTAAAGAGTTTTTTATCTTCTTTTCCTGTCCAGTCGGGAAAATGATCAGGACTTTTTCCGATTTTCCCGTCCAGTGTAATAGCCATTAAAAGAGTTACTTTCATAAATGTCTCCGTTTTTTTATTGATTCCGGTTTTGCAGTTTCCGGATTCAGTTTTCCGAATTTTCGCTCATTATCAGGCCGTAGCGCCGTTCACTGGTGGATAGGCGGTACAGGGCCTCGCAGAGCATTTCTTTTAATTCTCTGCGGGATTTTTCCACTGCTTTTTCATCCCGGTTGCGGACAGCAGAGAAAAAGAGCGAACAGATGTTACGCCTGCGATCATCCCACTGAGTGGTAATTCCGGCTTTTTCTGTTTTCCTCTGTGCAGAAACAGGCGGATAATCCCGTCTGCCGTGGGCCCAGTTGATGACATGGGAATAGAAAATCAGCACCCGATCCAGCAGAATATAAAGAAACTGGATCTGTTCCACCGGACCGATCCGTATCTGCCGTCCCCCCAGATTCATTCCCACCACTTTGCTTTGGGACAGTTTTTTCCCGCCACCCAGCGCGGCCCATCCTGCGGCACCGATGCCGCCGATGGCCGTAAATATGCCGAAGGTCAGTCCGGCAGCCGCTGCATCCAGGGCTGCTCCCATAGCACCGCCCGTCAGTCCGGCAATGGTAATGAGCTGATTTCGGGTCAGTCCCAGGAACTGCCAGGTTTTTTCATTAAAGAGTTCTTCATGGAGTATGGATCGGGGCGGCAGATCATAATTGAAAATATTATGTTTGAAAAGTTTCCGGATACGATTGTGTGCCTGTTTTTCAATTTTTTCAATAGCACGGTTATATTCTGTCTGCAATTCTTTTTTCATTGCCGCCTCATTGCTTTTTTCCGTATAATTCCGGGTAACTGTATGGACAATGCAGTCAGCAAGCATGGCAGAGATAATATCGGCTGTCTGAAATATGCGGTTTTCCCAATCCTGTTTAAACGCGGAAATCACTTTCCGCAGCGCAGGCTGCCAGTCCTGATCAATACTTGTGAGTGTTTCCAGCAGTTCAATCCGCTCCGCATATGTGGCCCGGTGCGCGTTGAAAAGCCGGACAGAATTGAAATGCTTGCGGAATTCACTTTTCCACTGCGCAATATACTCGGTTTCATGTTCTTTACAGTTGATGACGGCCATACGGGGGCGGCCTGTCAGACGAAGGATTTCCATCTCGGCTTTATCGCTTTTGCGGAGAGGACGGGAACCATCCACCACATAAATAATTCCGGCTCCCTGCTCAATAGGGCCGAAGAGTTCCGTATCATCCCGGAAATCGGGATTGTCTCTGTGATTTTCCCGGAACAGGGTTACAATCAGTTCATCTGCCCCGCGGTAACTGCGCATCCATTCCAGTGTCTGCATGGGATTCTGAAAACCGGGGGTATCGGTAAAACGGATGATTTCCTGGCCGTCAATAATAACCGGAAAGGTCTGGCATTCAACGGTTTCACCCGGAACCGGGCTGATGCGCACACTGTCATCTTCCGCCAAAGTGGAGACCACAGAAGACTTCCCCTCATTGGGATGCCCCACAATGGCAAACTCCGGAATGTTCTTTGCCTGATTATCTGTCATATTTTGTTACCTTTTCTGCAGGATGGCCGCATGTTTTTCCCTGCCCTCCGAATTTCTGAAACGGGGGCAGCGCACTGCGTCTGCCCACCCTGCGGATATTTCCCTTTTCAGAAGTGTTACATATAACATATACTCAGCAGATCGAAAAGTTTCCCCCGGATACGGTTTTGCGGCTGTCCCGGAGTGCGGAAACTGTATTTCTGCACCGCCGCATCTCCCGGTTGCCCCGTGCAGAAATACAGTTTCTGCACTCCCCCCCGGAAACTTTTCGATCTGCTGATACTCAGCACCGGCATAAGGCCGCTGAATTTCAGACTCCGTTTTCTGTATGCTGAAATCTGCCGCTGATACGAAATCATTTCATCCTGTATCGGGATTCCCGGGCTTTTCAGAAAACCCGCGGTTGATGCCGGTGGGTGCTAATCATTCAGATACCAGCTTCTCCGCACGGAGCCGGGGATCTCCCAGGGTGCGGAGTTTCTGCTCCCATATATTCCAGTCTTCCTCTTTTACCGCTGTAAATACGGTACCGGGCCGGGGTTTGCCGATAAGACCGATACGGATGGAGATTTCATCCCCGATGTTTTCCCGCAGACGGGCAATAAATGTGAGAATTTCACGGATGGGCGGCTGCCAGGCTTCCTGAAGAATCAGAATTTCCGTCTGCCCGGCTGCGGGGTTATCCTGTTTTCGGAGGATATGCTGCGCCCGGGCAATATCTTTTTCCGCACTGTCGCCGATGCGCAGTTTTTCTGTCATATTCCTTTCCGCGGGAAAAGCGATATTATCCCGCAGTTCACTGTCGCCGCATTGGTCATAAATGTCATCCGGAATCATTATCATCAGAAAATGACTGCCATGATTTTCATCCGGCAGTATTTCCGGATTTTCCGGTGCTGAAGCATCCTGCTGTTCTGTATCGCAGCGGCGGGAAGAAGTGGGACGGCCCCCGGTATGCAGCAGGGGACTGCACATGCGCTGCATCAGTGCTTCGCATTCGGCAAAACGGAAATCCAGTTTTCCCAGTCCGGACTGCCGGACTGCAAGGGCAGTCAGAAAAAGCAGAAGCCTCGGAAGCAGTGCATAAAAGAATACGCAGAAACAAAGAAAAGGCCACCAGGAAACCAGGTCCGGGGTTGCCAGATGCCAGATGCCTTCTTTGAGAATCATGCGGCTTCCCTGAATCTGTGCCAGGGAGGGATGGGCAATTTCCGAGGGAACAAATGCAGACCAGGGCAGGGACAGAAAACGGACCGCGTCAAATACGGTCTGCGCGCTGAACTGTATGGTGGACTGCCAGCCGAAAGCAATATCGCTTCCCAGCACTTTCAGCAGCGTTGTACCCAGCACCGCTGCATTGAAAAACAGGGCAAAAAGCTGGATCGGAATAAAAACCGGCCAGTAAAAAAGAAGACCGTACACTTTTTTTCTGCCGCGCAGCAGCCCGACGGCAGCCTCCAGTTCGTAACGATGACTGGCAGACATTTTTTTTCTGGTTTTTCCGGCAATTTTCATCATCAGCCGGATAAAAAAACGGCTCAGCAGGACAAAAAGCAGGGAGCGGTGTATAAGAGAAGGGCGGAAAACACGGAAAAGAGTGAATCCCAGCAGCAGCAGCAGCAGAAAAATCTGAAAAAAAACAAAACAGCCCAGGTATAAAGATACATTGAGGGGCGCGGCACCGGTATAGTGAAGCAGGGCCGAAGCAGTGCCCGCACCGCAGAGCAGACCGGTCAGTATCATACAGATACACAGCAGGCGGTAGATTTCCGTATAAAGAGATCCCGGCAGAACCGCATCCTGCCCTGATTCCGCTTTTTCCATGTTCCTGCGCTGTTTCAGCCAGAGCCGGATAATGTTTCTGTGCTTCCGGCTGTTCTGTTCTTCTGTCTGCGCATTTTTCAGAAGCGGACGGATATGCTGTAAATAGATTTCCCGATCCCGGAGCGCCGGACGCTCTCCCTGTTTTTCCCGGTTTTTATCCCTGCGGAAGAAATATTCCAGATCAATGATGTCTTTTATCTGCCAGTGGGTTTTCATAAGTCGGTTGCGGAAAAAAGGCCTGCCGGCTGTAATAGGGAAGCATCCGCAACATTTTCTCCGATCTTTTTTTCTGTCCGCTGCAAAAGCATCTGAGCCGGCCGCAGTCGAAACCGGGCAGCATTTCGAAGCAAAATTTTATATGCAGAATCAGGAATTTGAATTGCCTGAGAAGTCATTCTGTTTCCTTTCACCGGTGATAACATTGTTAATATGAACATAATACAATCAAAAACAGTTGAAAAGAAAAAACTGTAATATTTCTTCCGTCCCTGCGGGCTTTATCCTGATCCTTCACTTTGACGGCATTGAACGGAGTTGTTCTTTCCCCTTTTTGGAAAGGGGACCGGGAACATTTTTCATGATTTTCTGCGTCTCTGCCAGCCCTGTACTGCCAGAAAGGCCAGTACCAGCGCACCCTGAATGACACCGCTGAGGGAGGAATCCAGCTGCAGCATCATGGGCAGCTGGATACTGCCCACATTCAGGCAGGCAAAGAAAAGTGCCACAAAGGGGGCTATCCAGACCCGGTAGTTGGCCAGCATGACCACCAGCAGGGCCAGATAACCGTAATTTCCGGAAATGGCAGGAATCAGACGGTGATAAACAGCTGTAACCTGAATACTCCCGGCCAGTCCGGCAAATCCGCCAGCGAACATCATGGCCAGCAGCATATAGCGATCCGGTTTCAGATCGAAAAGTACGGATGCTTTGGGATTGCCGCCGATGGCTTTGAGTCCCAGACCGATACGGGTATAACGCAGCATCAGGGCTGTGAGGGCTATGGCGGCAACACACAGGCAGATAGCCGAAGGGGATATGCGGAGGGATGCGATATGCGGCAGCCAGAGTTCACGGGGCAGCAGTTCTGTTCCGCTCATGGAGGCCACCCCCGGACGCTTCCAGGGGCCGAAAATCAGCCAGAGAATCATTCCCTGTGCCACAAAATTCATTCCCAGGCCCGCAAAGATTTCATTCACCCCCCCTTTGGTTTTCAGATACCCGGCAAACAAAGCCCATATCCCCCCGCCGAGCATTCCCGCAATAAAAGAGAAAAAAAGAAATATTCCCGGAGCACTGCTGCCTTCGGCAGCAAAGCGGAGTACAAAGGTGCTCATTACCGCGCCCATCATCATCTGACCTTCCACACCGATATTCCACAGACCGATGCGGAAGGTGTAAAGCAGGCCGCACGCGCAGAGGGTCAGCGGAATCCAGGCAGCGATCACGCGGGCAAAGCGTGACCAGGAACTCAGGGAACCTTTGAGAATATGATAATATACATCCGGCGGCGGTGCTCCGGTCAGAAAAAGAATCAGAGTCGTAAAGAAAAAAACCGCCGCCAGCGTCATAAATATATTTACGGTATTTTTTATTATCTCTTGTGATATCATAAAGCAAAATGTATCAGATTTTTCTTTGTGTCCGTAAGGAAATAAATTGTTCTGTTTCAGTGTCAGTAGATCGAAAAGTTTCCGGAAGGAGTGCAGAAACTGTATTTCTGCATGGGTCAGCGGGGAGCGGCTGCCGTGCAAAAATATAATTTTTGCACTCCGGGACAGTCGTAAAACCGTATCCGGGGGAAACTTTTCGATCTGCTGAATGTGTCAGAATACAGCATTTTTTAAAAAAATTATACAGGCATAACAGAGAAATCGTTCATGGGCAAGCGGATTATTATACCAAACTGTCTGCATAAGGGGATCAAGTGTATGATTTCCGCTTTTCCTGTGAGGTTTCATCCCTTTGTCTCCGGAAAAATCTGTCTGCCGTCAGCCGTTTCAGGGGAGGAATTCATCGCACAATAGAATTAATTTCTTTTCTGTGCTATACAGTCTTCCGAAGAAATAATTGCCGCAACTAAAAAATTATCCGGAGTGAATATAAAATGGATTACAACACCATACTGAAAGGAAAACGGATTCTGATTGCCGATGATGAACCGGATGTACTGGAATCTTTGGAAGAGATTTTGGAAATGTGTCATACAGACACGGCTTCATCCTATGCCATGGCCCGTGATTGTCTGGAAAAAAATATCTATGACGGTGCAATTCTGGATATTATGGGGATACAGGGTTATAATCTGCTTGCCATCACCAGTCAGAAAGGGATTCCCACACTCATGCTCACAGCCCATGCCCTGAGTTCCGACAATTTTGTAAAATCTATCCGGCAGGGCGCGTATGCCTATATCCCCAAAGAAAAGATGAGCGAAATTGATTTCTTTCTGGCAGATATCCTGCTGCATGTGCCGGAACCGCCGGGCCTTTTCGGCAAATGGTTTGACAGACTCCGGCCTTTCTATGATAAAAAATTCGGCAGGAACTGGCTGGAATATTATAAAAATTTCTGGGAATAGAGCTTTGAATCCGTATGAATGAAAAAAGAAAAGAATGCCGCCGTAATGAAGATCGGCAGATACGGGAACAGATCCGCCGTCATCAGATGCTGTTTGAAGTCGGTCAGGTTATTACCTCTGAGATGGATATGGAAAAACTGTTTGAGGTCATTATCCGACAGACCGATAAAATTATGGTCTGCCAGCGGACAACGGTTTTTCTTTATGAAGAAAAAACAGATGAATTGTGGTCTTTTGTGGCCACCGGTCTCGGAACAGACAGAATCCGCATCCCGGCAGGTCAGGGCATTGCCGGATGGGTTTTCCGCAGACAGAAAGCCCTGATAATCCCGCAGGCCTATGAGGATTCCCGTTTTTTATGTGATATTGACCGGGAAACCGGCTTTTGTACCCGGAATATTCTTTCTGTTCCCCTGATTAACCGCCGCCAGAACTGCATCGGTGTATTACAGGCATTAAATAAAATAAACGGTGATTTTTCCGAAGAAGATCTGGGACTGCTTACATCTGTTTCCCATTATGTGGCCGTAGGTCTGGAAAATGCAAAACTCTATGAAGAACTCAGAGTGCTGGATAAGGCAAAGGAAAAGGTCATTCATCACCTTTCCCATGAACTGAAAACCCCTCTGGCCATTATTTCCGGGGCCTTTGACAGTATTCTGCGGAAAGCGGAAAAAGGAAATTTTTTTCAATTGGAAAAGACCGTCCGCCGGGGAAAAAGGAATGTGGAAAGACTGCTGACCCTTCAGGAAAAAATTGACGACATATTACAGCAAAAATCTGTAAGAGAAAAGGATGAGATTATCGGGATTATTGAAGACGCGCTCAGTTTTACAGAGGAACTGTCGGATGAATACCCGGATAATGAATTTCTGCAAAGAATCATCCGCCGCCTGGATTCCATTTATCACAGCAGGGAAATCCGGGAAGAAAAGATTGCCGTCCTTCCTTTTCTGGAAGAAATAAGGGCACAGGCCGCAGCCGGTTGCCGGGGAAGAGACATCCGCATTTTCCGCCGTTTTGAAGCCGGACCGGTGCTTTTTTCGGATCGGGATATTCTGGGCAAAGTTTTCGGAGGACTGCTGAAAAATGCCGTTGAAAATACACCGGACGGCGGGCAGATAGAAATCCGGACATTTATGGACGGTAAGAGATTCCGGACAGATATCCGGGATTCCGGTACCGGTATTACCGAAATCAGCCGGAAAATGATTTTCGGCGGTTTTATCCACACTCAGGAAACCCTTGATTATTCTTCCAAACAACCCTATGCCTTTAACGCAGGCGGAGCCGGATCGGATCTGCTCCGGATTCGGGTTTTTTCAGAGCGGCTTCATTTTTCTGTCTGTTTTGAAAGCCGCCGCTGCCCTTTTCTCCCCAAAGATGCCGATCTTTGTCCGGGCAATATTTTTTTCTGCCCGCATCTTTCGGAACCTGCCGAATGTCTGCATAACAGCGGTTCCCTTTTTTCCATTATATTTCCGGCTGCCGCACTCTGCTGAAAATTCTTGACACTGTACAGGAATCCCTGTTAATAGAGAATTTTTATAATTTTCTGTAGTTTCGCATTTTTTTTAACCATTTGATTTTATTTTAGCCGCGAAAAACACAGACGGCTACCGGGAAATGTTTATATCCTATTGTTTTTTTAAAATTTTTTTTCGTGTGTTTCTCGGTTTCCCGGAAAAAAATGCAAAAGTGCGGATAATTTTATTAGGAATTACGCAGTTCAACTCCCTAATCAGAGTCGGGAGTGTAGGCAAGCGGTAAAAACCGCTCCCTAACGGTCGGGGTTCCGGCTGTTTCGGTCAGAAAAATTTCAGCTGCGTACCTCCTGTTTATATTGATGATAATACGCCATATCGCTTCCGAATCTGCGGTACATTCCGGATGCGATTTTTTTATTTTCAATTTCTTTGATAAAGGTGCATGAGCAAAATGTCTGAAAAAATTAATAAGGTTGTCCTGGCTTATTCCGGCGGACTGGATACATCTGTGATTCTGCGCTGGCTGATTGAAAAATATGACTGTGAAGTTATTTGCTTTTCAGCGGATATCGGGCAGGAGGAGGAACTGGATACCATAGAAGGCAAGGCCATCAAAACCGGTGCATCCAGAGTATATATAGATGATCTGCAGGAAGAATTTATCCGGGATTATGTTTTCCCTGCTTTCCGGGCCAATGTGATTTATGAGGGGCAGTACCTGCTGGGTACGTCCATTGCCCGCCCCCTGATTGCCAAGCGGCAGATTGAGATTGCCAAAACAGAAGGGGCCGATACGGTCAGTCACGGTGCCACGGGAAAAGGAAATGACCAGGTGCGTTTTGAACTGGCCTATTATGCCCTGAAACCGGATATTAAGATTGTTGCCCCCTGGCGCATATGGGATCTTACATCCCGTACAGCACTCATGGCCTTTGCAGAAAAACACGGCATTGAAGTACCCACAACACCCAAAAAACCCTACAGCACCGATCGGAATATGCTGCATATCAGTTATGAGGGGGGAATTCTGGAAGATCCCTGGCACGCGCCTTCGGAAGATATTTTTACCCTGACAGTATCTCCCCGCAATGCCCCGGATGAAGCCGAAGAAATTGAGATCCGTTTTGAGCAGGGAGACCCGTTGGCAATCAACGGGAAAGACATGTCCCCGGCTGTGCTTTTTAAAGAACTGAACCGACTGGGCGGCAAACACGGCATCGGCCGGGCCGATATTGTGGAAAACCGTTTTGTGGGCATGAAATCCAGAGGGGTGTATGAAACTCCGGGCGGCACTATTCTGCGGATCGCACATATTGCCATGGAATCCATCACTATGGATCGGGAAGTTGTACACCTGCGGGATTCCCTGATTCCCCGCTATTCGGAGATGATTTATAACGGTTTCTGGTTTTCTCCGGAGCGGGAACTGATGCAGAAAATGATTGACGAAAGCCAGAAGGATGTATCCGGCGTTGTCCGTCTGGCACTTTATAAGGGTAACTGCACGGTACTGGGCCGGAAATCCGATACTTCCCTGTACAGCGAAGATTTTGCCACATTTGAGGATGACAGTGTTTACAGACAGGATGATGCCGAAGGTTTTATCAAGCTCAATGCCCTTCGCCTGCGTATCCGGGAAATGAACCGGCAGAAAAGATGAAACTTGAAACTTGAAACTTGAAACTTGAGATTTGAAACTTGAAACTCAATGTCACTGACGTAAGGAAAGAATCTGTCCGGAGTCCCGAACTGAAAGTCCGGGACACTGAAATGATTCAGAAAAATACTGCCGGACTTTCAGTTTGGCACTCCGTAATTTCGGCAGCGGGTCAAATCCGCTGATCTGTCACTGGGAAACAGAATCCCCGCTGCGGTAAAAAAATAATAAAAACGCAGAGAGGACACAGAGGGTAAAAGAGATGTAAGGCACTCAGCAGAAAATAACCGCCCCGTTTCATCTGACCGGGGGACGGAATGCACAGTTTCTGTTTATCCGCAGGATATTTCCGGAGGATTTATGGTCCCTAAGCGTTTTTTCTCTGTGCCTCCCTGTGAAAACCCTGTGTTCTCTGTGGTTATAAAAATCAAGCGGTCTGACCCGCTACCCGTAATTTCTTAAGTCAGTGACATTGAAACTTGAGACTTGAGATTTGGAACTTGAAACCTGAGATTTGGAACCTGAAACCTGAGATTTGGAACCTGAAACCTGAGATTTGAAACCTGAAACCTGAAACTTGAGGCTTGAAACTTGAAACTTGAAACTTGAAACTTGAGAGCCGAAAGTTGAGAGCCGAAACCCGTAATTTTGAAATCTGATACCTGATTTTTTCAGATTTTCTTATCTGGAATCCGGAAGACAAAAAAAATGAGTGAAAAACCCTGGGACGGCAGATTTTCTGAAAATACCGATAAACTGGTCGAGCGTTTTACGGCTTCTGTTGCCTATGACCGCCGCCTTTATATTTATGATATTGAGGGCAGTATCGCCCACTGCACCATGCTGGCAAAAGCGGGCGTAATTGCGGAGGAAGAACGGGATGCTCTGATAAAGGGGCTGAAGCAGATCCGGGAAGAGATTGAAACCGGCAATTTTGTATATGATGACAGTCTGGAAGATATTCACATGCATATTGAGGCCCGGTTGTCCGAAGTGATCGGAAAAACCGCCCGGAAACTGCATACCGCACGGAGCCGGAACGACCAGGTGGCACTGGATATCCGCATGTTTCTGCGCGAAGAAACCCGGCAGATTATCAGATCTCTCCGAAAACTGCGGAAAACCCTCACGGATATGGCCGGACAGCATCTGGATACTGTACTGCCGGGATATACGCACATGCAGCGGGCCCAGCCGGTGCTGCTGGCCCATCATTTTATGGCCTATTATGAAATGTTTCAGCGGGATACGGAAAGATTTCAGGACTGCCTGAAACGCATTGAGGTAATGCCCCTGGGCAGCGCTGCCCTGGCCGGAACCACCTATCCCATTGACCGGCACTATACCGCGAAGCTGCTGGGATTTTCCAAAGTATCTGCCAACAGCATGGACAGCGTTGCGGACCGGGATTTTTCCATAGAATTCCTTTCCTCCGCTGCTGTCTGTATGATGCATCTGAGCCGTATGTCGGAGGAACTGATTCTCTGGTCTTCATCGGAATTTTCTTTTATTGAAATTTCCGATGCCTTTACCACCGGCAGCAGTATCATGCCCCAGAAAAAAAATCCGGATGTCTGCGAGCTGGTACGGGGAAAAACCGGCCGGGTCTACGGCGATCTCATGGCCCTTCTGACTCTGATGAAATCGCTTCCCATGAGTTATAACCGGGATATGCAGGAAGATAAGGAACCCCTGTTTGATGCCGTGGATACCCTGAAAAACTGTCTTGCCGTTTTTATCCGTATGCTGCCCAATATCCGTGTGAAAGCAGACGGAATGGCAAAAGCCACAGAAAGCGGTTTTCTCAACGCGACCGATATGGCCGATTATCTTGCGGGCAAAAAAGGCATTCCTTTTCGCCAGGCCCACAGTATTACCGGAAAAGCCGTTGCCTATGCCTTATCCCGGCAGAAAGAACTCCACGAGCTTTCCCTGCCGGAACTGAAAGAGTTTTCCGATTTTATTGACGAAGAGCTTTTTGATTATCTGTCTACGGAACAGATGATTTTTCGCAGACAGTCTTTCGGCGGCACAGCAAAAGAAAATGTAAAATCTGCCATTGCCCAAGCCCGGAAATGCCTGGAAAATGAAAATGCCTGATGCAAAGAACCCCGGAGCCGTCATACTGATTTCTGTCTGCCTGATGCTGCCCCTGATCCTCACAGGCTGCGGTGTCAAGGCATTTCCCAAAGTACCGCAGGAACCCTCTTTGCCCGAAATAAAAGAACTGAAAGCGGAACATGCGGGGGATATTTTGGATCTGACCTGGCGCATATCCTTTTCAGAAAAAGAGCATAAGAAACCGGATGGTTTTGCTGTCTACCGCTTCCGCGCGGATGCAAAAGCGGATATCTGTGAAAACTGCCCCATTCCTTTTGAACGGGTGGCAAGGATTCCCTTTTCTCCGGATAATGGGAAAGGGCAGGCATATTATGAAAAACTGCTTCCGGGATACCGGTATTTTTTCAAGGTGGCGGCCTATGGAAAAGACGGCAGTACCGGCCCGGATTCGGAAATGATTTCTTTTTCATCTCCGGAAAACTGATGGTTTCGTAAAAAGTCAGAGCAGACATATTTTTCTTAAGAGGAGCCTATCCGAAAACCTGTCTTTCGGTATTCTGAGCCCCTGTTTTCACCGGTTCCCAAAATCGGTTTCGGAGGTTTTCGGATAGACTCTAAGGCGCAGCATTGAATCTAATCTAAAAGAATCTAATGCTTTGTCAAAGTTAAACTGACGGGTTATGTCACTCCTGCAGGGGCGTACCGCATAGGCCCCGAAGCCGCCCATACCGGGCGTATGCAATACGTCCTTACGGTTTATTTAAGGAACGGGTACGAAATAACCTGACCGGTTGAAAATCGGGCAGCGGGTCAGACCGGTTGATTTTTATAACCACAGAGAACACAGGGGTTTCACAGAGAGGCACAGGGAAAACTCCTGCATCCCTCCGACCCTCTGTGCCTTCTCTGTGTTTTACCGCAGGGAGGGATTCTGTTTCCTGATGACAGATCAGCGGATCTGACCCGCTGCCGGAAGTCGGCACATCCGTTTTTCAGGGGATCCGCAGGATGAAATGAGCAACTTATTTCGGACTCATTCCTAAGCAGATGTTCCGGATACCCGTCATTTTTAATGTTGACAGAACACTAATGGTAAATGAGGAATATATGAATGTGAAAGTCGAGCAGCAGGGCAGTTTTGTCCGTATGGTTTTGGACGGGGATATTGATGAAAAAGGGGCGGATATGCTCAATAAACAGTTCCGGGATATAAAAAAGGAATCCCTTTCCGAGCTGTGCCTGGATTTCAGAAAGGTGAATTATATCGGGAGTTCCGGAATCGGTCAGTTAATTCTTTTTTACAAAGAAATGGCCCCGGTCCGGGGAAAAGTGAAGATTGAAAATGTTTCCAAAGAAATTTATGAACTGCTGCTGGATCTGGATATTAATAAAGTCATAGATATTCAGAAAAAGTAATGCATTGCCAGGTTTGGATCTGTGACTTCGGTTCCTCTGAAAAATCTGGTTTTTTAACTGACAGTCTCACCCCTGATGATTTCGTAAAAAGTCGGAAAATCAGGTTTTGATACACATCAATCTGCTGATTTTATTAATAGCGATTTTCAAACATCTGACTTTTTACCGATTCATCAACCCTGCCGGAGGACTAAAGTGCCAACAGAAATTTCCGATTTCCAAAACAGCACCGGCAGTGGTCAGCCCCCCTGATCTGCACAGGCAAAACACAGAATTGCTGTGCCTGTGACAAATCAGAAAATTTGACCCGCTGCCGGATATTTTTTACACAGGCGGAATATACGCCTTATTTCTTATTCGCTTTTTTCTTCTTCGCCAGCTGCTTCTTCATCCTCTGAAAATTCTTCGTCAGCAGCATTTTCTTCATTTACAATTTCATCATCCGCTGCGTTTTCGTCTGTAACAATTTCGTCTGTAACAATTTCTTCCGTAACGGTATCTTCAGAATCCGTTGCAGCGGCAAATGGCATTCCAAGCCATCCGCCAAGTGTAAGACCGATAACGACAGCAAAAATAAGCAGTTTTTTCATTTTTTTCTCCTTTGGTATATTAATGATGTTTATAAATTGACAGTTACAGGGAATTATTCCGGTAAACCGTCAAAGAGCATTATCAACAAGTGAACATTTTTTTATCTCAATGCTTTTACTTCCGTTTTTATTCACATAGGTGGAACCGGAGGCCTGTACATGTTTCCGGATCAGATTCATAAACATTTCTCCGTTTTCAATAATGTATTCATCCTCTTCTGTTGTCAGAATCCGGATCTCTGTTACATTGCCCTCATCATCCCATTCGGCTGCGGCAATGATCCCTTCCACAAGTGATTTGCCTTTCCGCATCTCCCTGTTCGCAGATTTTTTTTCATTTCGTCTCATTTGTTTCCTCAGCAAAAAAACAGAGATTCTGACAGTCTTCCAATTTGGAAACAGCCGGATCAAAAACCGGTATTTCACTACGGAGATTCCTTTAAGCAAATATTATGCCATAAGTTTAAAATCTGATAAATATTTTCACTTCGTTTCGCTGCGGTACTGTTGGGGGGACAAAGTTGGCAGGACAGGATTTCTGCCGCCTTATGCGGGCATACAAAAAAAAGAATTCAGAGTTCCGAACATAATTCTGACCGGAATTACAGGTTCTCCTTGTAAAAATATAAGAGGATGTGTATATAACTCCGTCCCGGTTTTGCTTTACTGTCCTTTTTTTAGATAATGTGTTTAAAATCGGCATCGGAAAGGAATCTGCAATGAATTCTGTTATGATCGTCAGCAGCGATCAGCGGATTATCAAGACGATATTTTCAGCACTTTCAGACAATTATGATCTGATGCATGTGACATGTCGGAACAAAGCATTGGAATTTCTGCAAAAAAAAAGAAGAGATATTCTCTTTGTTGATGCGGAAATTCTGCCGGATACCCTGTCCGTCAATAAAATCCGGGAAAGCCTGCGCCCTTTCCGTGATTTGTATCCCAGCATAGAAATTGTGATCATGACACCGGCCGAAACAATACGCAATGCTGTCCGGGCCGTAAAAGCCGGTGCCAGTGATTATCTGACCTATCCCATCATAGCCGATGAAGTCCGGCTTGTGGTGCAGAATCTGACCGAATCCGAAATCATGGAATCCGAACTGGAATATCTGAGAGAACAGCAGTGGCGTTCCGATTCCCTTGATATTGTAAATACAAAAAATATCCGGATGCGGGACGTGTTCCGGAGTATCAAATCTGTGGCCCCCACCAAAACAACGGTGCTTTTAATGGGAGAAACAGGGGTGGGGAAAGGGGTTCTGGCAAAACTCATCCATCAGCACAGTAACCGTGAAGATGCCCGTTTTATCAGTGTGCATTGCGGGGCTATTCCGGACAGTCTTATTGAAAGTGAACTTTTCGGACATGAAAAAGGCGCGTTTACCGGGGCTATCCGCAAGAAACTGGGGAAATTTGAAATTGCGAAAAACGGAAGTATTTTTCTGGATGAAATCGGCACAGTCACTCCGCCCGTACAGATTAAACTGCTCCGGGTTCTTCAGGACAAAAGTTTCTGCCGTGTGGGCGGGGATCGGGACATTGAAAGTGATACCAGGGTCATTGCCGCCAGCAATGCGGACCTGAGAGCAATGAGCGATCGGGGGGAATTCAGAAAAGATCTCTATTACCGGCTGAATGTATTTCCCATTGAAATCCCTCCCCTGCGGGAAAGACCGGAAGATATTCCTGCTCTTGCCCTTCATTTCCTGCGCAAAATGAACAGCATTAATGCAAAAGCCATACATGATGTACATTCAGATGTTTATGATGCTCTGATCCGTTATTCCTGGCCGGGGAATATCAGGGAACTGGAAAATCTGATTGAAAGAGCCTATATTCTGGAAAACTCTTCTATTCTGACCGCAAAAAGTTTTCCGGCCGAACTCTTTGAACAGCATTCTCTTCCGCTTGTCCCCATAGAACATTCTCTTCCCATTGCAGAAGCCAGACGAAGAATTATCGCAGATTTTGAAAAAAAGTATATCCGGGACCTGCTGGAACGTCATAAAGGCAGAATCAGACAGTCTGCACAGGAAGCAGGAATCACCACCCGCCAGCTGCACAAACTGATGATAAAATCCGGAATTCGCAAGGAAAATTTCAAAACCTGAAAAACGGAACCGATAATTCCTTTTTTCCAGAAAAATGCAAATCCCGCCGAATTTTTCCGGCTTACGGGAGGGGGTTTAGGGGTTTAGGTGTCAGGTGTTCGGTGTCAGGTGTTCGGTGTCAGGTGTTCGGTGTCAGGGGTTCGGTGTCAGGGGTTTAGGTGTCAGGGGTTCGGTGTCAGGGGTTCGGTGTCAGGTGTTCGGTGTCAGGTGTTCGGTGTCAGGTGTTCGGTGTCAGGTGTTCGGTGTCAGGTGTTCGGTGTCAGGTGTTCGGTGTCAGGGGTTTAGGTGTCAGGGGTTTAGGTGTCAGGGGTTTAGGTGTCAGGTGTTCGGTGTCAGGTGTTCGGTGTCAGGTGTTCGGGGTCAGGTGTTCGGTGTCAGGGGTTTAGGTGTCAGGGGTTTAGGTGTCAGGGGTTTAGGGGTCAGGTGTTCGGTGTCAGGTGTTCGGTGTCAGGTGTTCGGTGTCAGGTGTTCGGTGTCAGGGGTTTAGGTGTCAGGTGGAACGCCTTTCCCCGCCAGGGTGCGCGGTAGGGCATAGTGCTTTGTCAATTTTAAACTGACGGGTTGTAAGTCCTGAATTTTCGTAGGGTGGGCACATGCTTTTCCGTGCCCACCGCCTGCACATGCGGTGGTCAGCGCTCCGCTTCTGCCCACCCTGCGGAAAAAATCAACCCGTCAGTTTAACTTTGACAATGCACTAGTACACCACGGCGTAAATACGTACACAGTTTATAAACACCGGATGCCCTGATTTAAAAGGGTTTGCAGGGCCGGAAAACTGTGTACGAACTTCTGACTTGGTGTACTAGGGCCCTAAGGCATTTGCCCCGTTATCATATTTTTTCCCGAATCCCCAGGATAAAAAAATAAATTGCCCATACAGCAGTGGCACATGAATTGCATATTCCAATTATATATTATCTGTAATGGAAGGGAGAATTGCGGGGAATCTCCGGATAATCTTTTATATCTGTTTATGATTTCGGGGGAATTCTGCATGTGCTGCCCGTATGAAAAAGGAGAATATAAAATGAATTGGAAATTCTGGGAAAAAAAGACTGGGACTGCTGCTGTTACATTTCCGAAACCGCAGGAAATACCTTCCGGTATCGGAAGAAATCTGGTGGTGAATAAGAAATATGATCCGGACTGGGTATGGAATCTCAAGGCTCTTGTCCTTCCCAAAGAAAATCATAAAGGCGGTTTTTATTTCCGTATTTATGATCCGGATATTGCAAAGGCAAAGAGTGTATCTGTCAAAAATTATCATTCACTGGAAAACGCAAAAGAACTGATCCTTTTTGAAGGCTGGTATGACAAAAATTCCTGGGATATGGAAATCAGAGATCTGAAAAAAGAACAGCAAAGCGAAATTGCTGCCTGAAAAACACTATTTTCCGCAAAGGGGGCAGAATCAGCAGATCGAAAAGTTTCCGGAGGAGTGCAGTAACTGTATTTCTGCATGGAGTGCAGAAATTGTATTTCTGCATGGGGTAACCGGGAGATGCGGCGGTGCAGAAATACAGTTTCCGCACTCCGGGACAGCCGTAAAACCGTATCCGGGGGAAACTTTCCGATCTGCTGAGAATATCTGCCTGCCGGAAAGTACGGGATTCCTGATTATTCGCTGCAGGGATATGATTCATGGAGATGACTCCCCAACAGGTCTGAATTTCAATTTTCCTGCCATCCGGCTGAAAACCGGAATCCGGCAATTTCATCCGGTTCCGGACTCCGGTTTTTGCCGGAATGACGGATTTTCTGATTTTTCAGCAATCTGTTAATATTGGTGAAACAGCAGAACCTTCCCTTTCAGAAAAGGAAAAGGCAGTGCGAAAGAAAAGAAAAAAAGAGGATAATAATACAGAGGATACGGATGAGTTTATCATTTTCACCCGCTCCGCCCGGAAAAACCAAAAAAAACGGACCTGCCGGATGTGCGGTAAAGACCCTTATCCCAATTATTTTTACTGTCCTGCCTGCCATCACCGGGTCAGCCATTCCGGTCATAATGAGGAGCATAAAGATTTTGCAGAAAGAGAATCTGTATAAATCCGGACGGACATCCATTATTGTGTCCTGCAGTTCAATGTCATTGATGTAAGCAGAGTATTCTCCCCTCCCCCGGCGGCAATGCTGTTGCCTTAAGACTCCCTTCCCCTGAGGGAGGGGGGAGGGGATTTTTTTCTTAAGTCAGCAGCATTGTTCCCCGGCGGGAGGGGCAGTCTCAAGGTCGCGGAAACTGTATTTTTGCATAAGGGAACCGGGAGCTGCGGCCCGGCAGAAATATCATTTCCGCACTCCGGGACAGCCGCGGGAGACCGCATTCGGGGAAAAGTTTTCCATCTGCTGCATTCAGGACTGCCGGAGTGCAAAGAGAGGAATACGGGATACACTGCGGTCCTTATTTTTCTGAAAATTTATAACTGTCCAAAAGCACATTCCTGTTCGTATCCCCCTCCGATTCTTCCGGATCCAGTGAGTGTAAATACAGCGAAGTTTTTGCCTGCCGGTTTTCTGCAAAAGGGCGGATTTGGAAAAGCCATATCTTTCCCTCCTTAAATCCCAGTTCCACATCATAGGGCATCTGACCCGCCATGGCAGGGACATCCGCCATGACTTTTTTCACCTTTTCCGCAAATTCCCGCAGCTGCTGCCGTTCTTCCGGATGGAGAATCTGCCGGTGAAAATATTTGTACCCTTTATGGGAACCGCCTTTTTCCGGCAGGATATAATATTCTGTCTCGCGGGAGGGGGAAAGAAAGCAGTCTTTTCCGTCGGATCTCAGCAACCAGCTTTCGGCTGCCTGCCCTTCCACTGCACCGCCCGGCCCGGTGCTGAAAGCAACAGTGATTCCCCGGGGATCTTTTCCCGACACATCCGCCGTAATCATGACCCCGGATTTTTCCACAGTAACGGTGGGCATGATCAGAAGGGAAGGGTAGACATTTTCCGGATTTTTCATATATTTCTGCCGCCAGAGATAGCCCCTCTCCCGGAAGGGGGAAGCCCATACATCCCGTATACCCTGCCATATATCCCCGCTTTTGCGCACATTGAAGACGGTTTTGTTCAGGCCTGCCCCGGTAAATTCTTCCAGATCTTCCATATTGGTATCACTGCGGATGAAAACCGGCAACTGTCCGGGTTTCCTGCCGAATTCTTTTTGAAACGCTGCGGACAGGCGCCCGCGGAATTCCGGAAGGAAGGGCAGGTTTTTTACTGAATTCCGGAATATTTCCAAATTCCGCAGCACTTCCGCCTCAATTTCTTTTTCATCCCGTCCCTGCAAACGCTCTGCTTCGGCCCTGTCAAAAACCCGGCGGAGAAAACTCCAGAAGGTTCCGACAGTGCCGGGCATGGGCTGCTCCATATGCTGCCGGAACACACCGAAAGGAATTACAATGCCTTCCACCACATTGTCCGGAAAAAGATGCTTCAGTTCTCCCAGATTGGCGGCTTTGGGCCCGCAGATACGGCCGGAATCCCGGGCCCGCACTTCCCCCAGGCCCGGGAGTTCTGTCTGTTTCAGATCAATTTTATCGGTGGGAATCCGCAGGCGTTCATCCTTCCGCGTCTTTTTATCCGTCAGGCTGCGTTCCGCGTCGTTCATTGCGGATTCGCTTTTCATGAGAACCGTTCCGCCCGGAGAAACCGCATAAAAAACCCGCTGTCCGGAATGCGGCAGCAGTTCCCGAAGGACTTCCGGAGAGATTAGCGCATTGGGAATACCGAAATTCCGGGCCAGCAGCTGCACATGGGACACCAGATTGCCTTCGCTGACTGCTGCAATACCGGCAACGGGACGGATATCCGAAGGGATACGGGGCAGTACATAGATTTTATCCGGGGCAAAGGAAATATTTTCCGGACTGTCTTTCATTATTACCAGTTCTCCCAGAGCAAAACCGGGATTCAGCCCCCGGATGTCTGCCCTTTCTTTTCCCATAACCCGGTTTGTATTTCCTTTTATTCGGCGGGTCAGTGCATTGAGTTTTCCCGCTGCATCGCCCAGGGGCAGCAGAAGGGATGCGCGGATACGGTCATCTGCAAAGCCCTTTGCCAGCGGTTCAAATTCTGAATATAAGCGGATAAGCGGTTCATAGGCAGCGTGTATCATTCCGCTTCCCCATTCACTTACCCGCCGGGCATAATCGCTTTTTTCCCTCAAAATCCCATGGGATATGCTCTCTGTCTGCGGCACTGCCAGCATCGGAGACAGCGTTTCCCATTCCCATAATTCCAGCAGTCCGCATCCGGCAGCGGCCCGGCAGAGGGCATAATTTTTTTCCAGCAGCTCCCGCGGCGCAGTGGCCTGCCATGCATTCATGTGCCGGAAAAATATTTTTTCCAGGTCCGCTGCCAGGTCAGCGTATATCAGACGGCCCCGGCCCGACTGGCGCAGGAGCATCCGGCGGCGGATTTCCAGCAGTATGCCGGATATTTTTTTACACTGATCCGGGAAATTTTCTTCCGGATTCTTCCCGTATATCCGGATAAATTCTTCCGTCTGCATTCGGGCAGGGGATTGTGCGGATAGATATTTTATGTAATTCCGGAGAGAAAGTATGTCCGGAGGGGCAAACGCCTTTTCGAGATCTGTAATAAGCCTGCGGAGAATTTTTTCCGCAGACGCGGGCATATTTTCCCCATGCTGCCGGTGGAAATGACGGACAGCATCTGTATCCGATGTCTGGGGACGGCCATGAAGTTTGATGCGCAGGTTTTCAAATTCTCTGTAGGATTCTGCAATTGCCCTGGAATCAAAGCGGATACGTTTCCACAGATTTTCAGAAGCACCGTGGGGAATTTCTTTGACAGCCTCATATAAAAGAAAAAACTGGGATTCAATCCGTTTGCCGTCCGCCAGGAGCCACTGCAGAAAATTTTCTCCCCACTCCTCCTCATCCTCTGCCTGCACAGCCCCCCGGTAATAACGGCCCTGCCGGAAAATCCATCCCTCATCCGCATTCCGCAGAAATTTTTCCAGAATATACTGTTTCAGACGGCTGTTCTGCCTGCGTCTGTCCCAGAAATCCGCAAAATCTGTACCCGTAAGGATTTGTCCGAAGTAAATCCCTTTTTCATTTGCCAGTTTCCTGACCCAGTCTTTGTGAAAGGCGTGCTGATGTCCGTCTGTCCCTTCACAGGGCTGCCGGGCAGGAAGAACCGTTCCGTCTTTACAGTACCAGCGGATACCAGCGTAGGGACCGCGCCGGTCTTCTTTGAACCGGGCGATTTTCTGCCGGATTTCTTCGGAATCCAGGGAGAATGACAGCACAGGAAAAAACAGAAGCAGGAATAAAAATAATAAAATGATGAAAAAACAGATATGATTTTTCTTCATGCGTTCTCCTTCCGGATTATTTTTTGGCAGTGGGTCAAAAAGGTTGATGTCTTTCTGCCGGGGCGTATGCAATACGCCCTTACGAAGGGGAATCAGCGGATTTGGCCCACTACTGTTTTTTCATCGGTGTCTGAACGGGAAAATCCCTTTTCAGCTGATTTTATCCAAAAGTTTTTCTATTTCCTTTTTTTTATTCAAACCCTCGGTCCATTCCGGGGGGATGGCATCTGTTCCGAGCCATGCGCCCAGCACCATGCCCGTCATGCTGCCCCTGGCCGCATTGTCTCCGCCGGCCATCATGCATTGTACCAGGGCCTCCTTCAAATCTTTTTCATAACTGGCGATGAGATGGATAACCCCCGGAAAAACCTGCTGCGTTTCACATGCCTGACCGAAACGGGAAACTGTTTTCACACTGTCTTCCCCTTTGCTTTTCAGTCCCTCCTCCACCCACATGGCAATGGGGGACATTGCAAAAGCATCGGTGCGGACAATTGTTTCAATGGCCGCAGCGGGAGCAGTCCCGCGGAGAATCTGTAAAATTACCCGTGTGAAAAATTCCGCCGTGTCCACCGTATTGGGATCATTATGGGTCATGGCAGTCTGGGCGCGGGCCGCGGCAAGGGCTTTTTCCTCATCATCCGCATACAGAAAAAGGATGGGGGCAATCCGGGCCGCACCGCTGAAGTCCCCGGTGCGGGAACCGGCATTTTCGGCTGTTTTTCCTTTGGCATACCATGCCAGGGTTTTCCGGGTGGCACCGTCAGCATATCCGGCATAATCTGCAAAAAGCGCGCGCCATTTGGCAGAAAAGTCCGCCAAATCAAAAGCGCCGCAGTCAGCAAGAGATTGTAAAAGAACAAAGGTCTGATCCGCGTAATGGGTAAAATCACCTTTGTTTTTGGTGGGGTGAAAAGAACCGGGTGCGGGATTCATCAGTTTTTCCACACGTCCGTAAGTATTTGCAATCTGCTGTGTGTCATAAATCCAGTGAACCCCCAGCGCCAGTGAATCCGCAATAAAAGAAGCCATCAGCATTGCTTTTTTTCTGTCATTCATAAAATTACCTCCTCCAGAAAGGTGTTGCAGATAAGGTGTTATGGATGCCAATGAAGAGTCAAAAACTTCCGATGAGATAAAAAACAGGGCATTATATAATCATACTTCCAAAACGGAGTTTATAATCTCCTGATTTTACAACATCGGATTTAACCCTTTATTCGCATTACAGGTTTACAAAAATGATGATCCCGTTAAAAGTCAGAAAACCAGGTTTTGATACACATTAATCTGCTGATTTTACTGACAGCAATTTTCAAAAATCTGACTTTTTCAATAGTTCGGTAAAAAATTTCGGTTTTAATAATTTCAGAAGGTTATAAATCCCTGTCTGAAAATTCTCATTCAATGATTTCAGAAGGTTACATTTTTACAGCCCGGAAATCAGAAAAAATTACCGAACCATTGTTTTTACCGATTCATCAAAAATAATCAGGGGAAAGCTGCAAAACCGCACTTTTCCCGAATCAGGCATTCAAATTACATACATCTCCCCATTGCAGGGGAGGCATAAAAAATATATGATGAAATTATTTCCGCTTTCATTAATGATTTTTTTGGAAAAATATGCAGAAACTGAAATGAACCAAGTTCAGTTATTAATTAAAACATTATTTTTCCGAAATGTAAAGTAAATGCATGTACTTTTCATAAATATATCCTCAGAGGTGATAATAAGTTGAAAATCTGGCAGTTTTCTGCTTTAATCAGTTTCCGGAATCAGTTTCCGGCGGCAGAGAATGAATCCATTGTGCAGACCAGCGGGTTTCCGGAAGGAGTCAGGCAGTAAAAATCTGCTTTCCCGGGTATATAAACCTGATGAACCGGTAAAAAATCCGAATCCGGAAATTTCAGGCAGAACCATAAGCCTGACGGTCTCGTAAAAAGTCCGGGAATCAGGTTTTGATACATATTAACACTATGATTTTATTAATATTAATTTTTGAAATTTGGATTTTTTACCGATTCATCAAACCTTATCTTTCCGGAATTCTGTATTACTGACAGGAGTTTTATATGGAAGATCATAGCGCGATCTATAAAGAAGAAACTTACGAACTTCTCGCAGAACTGGAAACTTCTCTTCTGGAACTGGAGAGAACACCCGATGACGGGGAACTGATTGATCAGGTATTCCGTTCCATGCATACCATTAAAGGTTCCGGTGCCATGTTCGGTTTTGAAAATATTGCCGCGTTTACCCATGAAATTGAAAGCGTTTTTGATCAGGTGCGGGACAGAGAGATTCCGGTCAGCAAAAAACTGATTGACCTTACACTGGCGGCCTGTGATCTGATAAAAAAAATGGTGGAGGGGGAAAGCGGGGACGCGGAGCAGGAGCAGCAGATTGTCCGCTCTTTTCAGGAGATGAACCCGGTAAGCGATATTTCCCTTTCAGATGGAAAAAGCCGTCTTCCGGCCGGGGAAGCGGATGATGACGGTACAGAACATCTGTACCGCATCCGTTTCCGCCCGGAAACGGATTTTTTCCGGAACGGAAGCAATCCGCTTCCGCTGCTGGAAGAGCTGCAGTCCATGGGCATCTGCGAAATCATTATCCATAAAAACAATATTCCTTTCCTGGCGGATATGGATCCGGAAACCTGTTATATCTATTGGGATATATTTCTTAGCACCGGAGAAGGTATAAATGCCGTCCGCGATGTTTTTATTTTTGCAGAAGATAACTGCTCTCTGGATATTCGGGTAATAGACAGCTGCGACGGCGGGGCATCCGGCATCCGGGATAAAAAAATCGGTGAAATTCTGCTGGAACAGGGGGATATTACATCCGACATGATTCAGAAAGCGCTGAACGGACAGCGGCGTGTCGGAGAAATGCTGCTGGAATCCAGAGCCATTGATCCGGATACACTCAATGCGGCCCTGCTGGAGCAGAAACATATCCGGGATGCGGGATGGAAACGCCGCCACCAGGCCCCGGGTTCCAGTCTCCGGGTTCCCGCGGAAAAACTGGATACCCTGGTAAACCTTGTGGGGGAGCTGGTTACGGTGCAGGCCCGGCTGACGCGCAGGGCATCTTTTGACAGGGACAGAGAACTTACTGCCATTTCTGAAGAAGTGGAACGGCTTTCCGCAGAACTGCGGGACAATACCATGAACATCCGTATGCTGCCTGTGGGCAATACCTTCCGCAAATTCAGACGTCTGATACACGATCTTTCCAATGAGCTGAGAAAAGAAGTAAACGTGCAGACCGAAGGGGAAGAAACCGAATTGGATAAAACCGTAATTGAGCAGCTCAATGATCCCCTGGTGCATATTATACGCAATGCCCTGGATCATGGTATTGAAATACCTGAAATACGGGAAGCCCGGGGCAAACCCCGGCAGGGAAACCTTTTTCTGCGCGCGGAAAGGTCCGGTTCGGATGTACTCATCCGCATTGCGGATGACGGTGCGGGTATCGATCCGGAGGTAATCCGTAACAGGGCAATGGAAAAAGGACTGATTTCTCCGGAAACCGAATACACGGAAAATGAAATCCTTTCCATGATCTTTCTGCCCGGTTTTTCCACAGTCCGTCAGGTATCCGGGGTCTCGGGCAGGGGTGTCGGCATGGATGTGGTCAGGCGCAGGGTGGAAAATCTGCGGGGAACCGCGGAAATTGAAAGTAAAAAAAACGCAGGCACCACGGTCACACTGAAACTTCCGCTGACACTGGCCATTGCGGACGGCCTGCTGGTGCAGGTGGGAAAGGGAAAATATGTATTACCGCTCCTTTCGGTGGAAGAATGCCTGGAACTCCGCCGCGCAGAAGCCGACAAAGCCAGAGAGCGGAGCATGATTGCTTTCCGGGGGGAAATTATTTCCTATATCAGTCTGCGGGAACAGTTCCGCGCAGACAATGCAGCACCGGATATTGAAAAAGTGGTGGTAATGGAAAGCGGTAAACGCAGAGTCGGTCTGGGGGTGGACAAAGTCATCGGACAGCATCAGACCGTTATCAAAACGCTGGGGAAATTTTATAAAAATATCAAAACCATGTCCGGAGCAACCATTCTGGGGGACGGCAGTGTCGCGCTGATTCCGGATGTGGATCAGCTGGTCCGGAAAGCACAGGAAAAATTTGTAAATACAGGAGAATGGGACCCATGCCCGGCTTTCGGGGAATAAAAAACGGGAACCGGAGACGCAGGCACGATTATCAACAGCAAAAGGAGGGGAAAGTGAAACTGAAAGACATTCGTATGAGACCCAAACTGATCGGTCTTTTTCTGCTGACCGGTCTTCTGCCTCTGTTTATTGTGGGTGCCTGGAGCAGCAAACTGGCAACAGATGCCCTGATGGAAAAATCCTTTAACCAGCTGGAGGCCATACGGGAAATCAAAAAAAATCAGATTGAAAAATATTTCAGTGAACGCAAAGGGGATATGGGTGTTCTGGTGGAAACGGTTGAGACACTCCGGCAGAACGCTTTTGAAAAACTGACCGTGGTGCAGGAACTCAAACGCAGTCAGACAGAAGATTATTTTCAGGAACGCCTGGCCGATGTGAATGTTTTATCCAAAAATGCAGGTGTCATTCAGGGACTGAAAGAATTTTCCGCTGCATTTGCCTATGAAAAAAATCAATACGGAGGGCCGGTCTGGCAGAGTGCGGAAAAAACATTCGGCCCCTGGTTCCGAACCTACTGCGAATCCTACGCATATTATGATTTGCTGCTGATTCACCCGAACGGGGATGTGGTTTTCAGTGTGGGGAAAGAATCCGATCTGGGACAGAACCTGCTCTCCGGTTCCCTGAAAAAAAGCCCCCTTGCCGAATGCTTCCGAAAAGCCCTCAAAGATACCGTAATTCAGGATTATGAGCCTTATGCCCCCTCCCAGAACAGACATGCGGCCTTTATTGCAGCCCCCGTATCGGAAAATAATGAAATCATCGGTGTTGTCGCATTGCAGCTTCCCATTGAGCCGGTAAATAAAATTCTGCAAATGCGCAAAGGCATGGGAAAAACCGGTATTTCCTTTCTGGCGGGAAAAAGGGACAATAAGACCGAACTGCGCAGCGATATAAAACTGCCGGGCGGTGAAATCCGTACCGTCGGAACAGAAATCAGCAGCTCTTTTCCGGAACATGCCCTCAGCGGAAAATCCGGAGAAGAAATCATTACGGACAGCAGCGGCAGACTGATTCTTACCGTCTATGATCCCCTCCGCATTCCGGGGCTGAACTGGGTCTGTGTTTCCAGTGTTGATCTGGAAGAGGCCCTTGTTCCCGGGAAAAAAAATGAAAACGAAGAAGATTATTTTGCCCGTTATATCCGGAAATACAATTATTACGATCTCTTTCTGATTCATCCCCGCGGAAAAATATTCTATACTGTAACCCATGAAGATGATTACAATACCAATATCATCAGCGGAAAATTTTCAGATTCGGGACTGGGAAAACTGGTACGGAATGTAATGCAGACCCGTCAGTTTGCACTGGCGGATTTTGCACCTTACGCGCCCAGCAATAATGAACCTGCGGCATTCATTGCCCAGCCCCTTGTCAAAGACGGCAGTGTGCAGCTTATCGTAGCACTGCAGCTGTCCATAGACAGCATCAATGAAATCATGCAGGAACGTTCCGGTATGGGGAAAAGCGGAGAAACCTATCTGGTGGGTTCGGACCGGCTTATGCGCTCGGATTCCTATCTTGATCCGGTTTTCCACGGTGTGAAAACTTCTTTTGAAAATCCGGCCAAAGGAAAAGTGGAGACCGAAGGAACAGAAGAGGCACTGACCGGGAAAACCGATAAAAAAATTATCCCTGATTATAAGGGAAACCCGGTATTATCCGCTTATACACCTTTGGAAACCGGTGATACGGTCTGGGCGCTGATGTCGGAAATTGATGAAGAAGAGGTGCGGCTGCCGGTGAATGCACTGCGCAGAGACCTGCTCATCGCTGCTGTCATTATTGCGGTTCTGATTGTATTATATGCTATTTTTATTGCAAAAAGTATCAGCGTCCCCTTAATCGGCGGAGTGGATTTTGCCAGGGAAATCGCCAAAGGAAATCTGCTGGCCCGTATTGATGTGCATCAGAAAGATGAAATCGGAATGCTGACCGAGGCCATGCGGACAATGTCCGCACGCCTGCGGGAGATTGTGGCGGACGTGAAGCAGTCTGCGGACAATGTTTCCCGCGGCAGTCAGGAAATGAGTTCCAGTGCGGAAGAAATGAGTTCCGGCGCGGAAGAGATGTCCCAGGGGGTATCCGAGCAGGCCGCTTCCGCAGAGCAGGTATCGGCATCTATGGAGGAAATGTCTTCCAATATCCGCCAGAATGCCGATAATGCACAGGCAACAGAAAAAATTGCCCGCCAGTCGGCCCTGCACGCCCGGGAAAGCGGGAAAGCGGTAAAAGAAACTGTCCGGGCCATGCGGACCATTGCCCGGAAGATTTCCATTATCGAAGAAATTTCCCGGCAGACAGACCTGCTGGCCCTGAATGCGGCTGTGGAAGCCGCCCGCGCGGGTGAATACGGAAAAGGGTTTGCGGTTGTGGCTTCGGAGATCCGCAAACTGGCGGAACGGAGTCAGGAGGCCGCCAATGAAATCAACACGCTGTCCGATTCCAGTGTAAGCATTGCGGAAAAAGCCGGAGAAATGCTGGAACTGCTGCTTCCGGATATTGAAAAAACAGCCGAACTGGTGCAGGAAATCAGCGCGGCATGTAATGAGCAGGATGCAGGCGCGGAACAGGTAAACCGTGCCATGCAGCAGCTGGATATGGTCATTCAGCAAAACTCCTCTGCTTCCGAAGAAATGGCCTCGGGTTCCGAAGAACTTGCCTCCACTTCCGAAGAACTGTCGGCCCAGGCCGAACACCTGCGGGCAACCATGTCCTTTTTCACGGTGGACGGAAAAAGACGGCAGGATTTACAGGAAAATGGGCAGGAAAAAGAAACAAAAAGCAAAAGAGAAATCCGGAAAAAAGAAGAGTTTAAAAAAGGTGCAGAAAAATTTTCCGGAAATCAGTCAGATGAAAAAAATGATAAGGAAAATACAATCTTTCTGAAAGAGAAAAACAGCAATCCGGATGAGGCATTTGAGCATTATTAGGGAGGGCGGCAGGCCGCATTGCCGCAAATGACATTAAGCTGAATTATTCAGAAATCAGTTTTTTGCAGTAAATACAGGAAGACACAAAAAACGGAGTGTTGAAGCCCTGTTTTCATATAAGCAGAATAATCAGCAGTTTATCTGCCGGGGACAAAACGTGTGAATAATGCAGGTTAAAAGCCTGTCCGAAAACCTCTGAAAAAATTTTTAAATCTTTTTAAAACAAGGGGTTGGGATACCGGTAAACAGGTTTTCGGACAGGTGCTGAGGTAAGGAATTTCCGGAGTGCCAAAATGGAGTGAAACGGAATTCCGGCCGGATTTTCCCCATCATTTCAGTGTCCCAAACTTTCCGTTCGGGACTCCGCCGCCCTTACCCTGGCGGCATTGGGGTATTGCCGTCAGTGTAAGACCTGAGCCGGAGAGCCGGATTTTGGGTCCGGCTCTGTTTCTGTGAATAATTACAGGCTCCCGGACTTTCCGTTCGGGACTCCTCCCCGCCTAGTCTCACGGCAATGGGGCAGGGGCATGGCCGCTGCCTTAAAACCGAAAGACTGTCGGAGGATGTATCATGAAAAATATGACTATCAGTGGAAAAATGATTTGTATCGCGATTGCCATCTTTATCGGTCTTTCCGCGCTGGCCTTAAATTCCTATATTACCAATGTCCGTATCCGGAATGCGGAAATCATGGCGCAGAAAAGGAATCAGCAGCGGGCAGTTCTGAACCGGATGGTCCGGGCCCATTCCGATCTGATGCTGGCGGCCATGGATTCCATTATTGACAGACAGGAAGGGAAAATACAGACTGAACGGATGGAAATCATCAATAGCAGCATCCGTTTTTTCCGGGAAAACCTGGGCAGTATGGATGAACTGGCAGATACGGATGAAGAAAAGGAACTGGCACATGAAATAAAAGATATTTTCCCCCCTTTGGCAGAAAGCATCCGGAGGGATTTACGAAAACTCATTGAAGAAAAAACGGAAAATCCTGATGAAAAAGCAAGGGCATTTCAGGAAATTGATGATCGTCTGGATCAGTACGGAAGCAGGATTGAGGCAGATCTGGTGAAAATTATCGCATCTGTTGCCCGGGAACAGGAAGAAGCTTCGGAAAAACTGAAAACACTGATTTCCAGTTCCACCCGAATCGGTATCATTGTTTTTTTTGCCACCCTGTTTGTGGTCAGTATCTTTTTTGTCATCATCACCCGCAGCATTACCGGGCCCATCAACCGCATGATTGCCGAAACCGGGGAACTGGTGCGGAAAGTACAAGACGGGGAACTGGAACAGCGCGGCAATGCCGAGGCCTATGATGGCATCTGGCAGAATCTCATAAAAGGTATCAACACCCTGATTGACGCGTTTGTTCATCCCATCAATATAACAGCCCAGTGTATCGATCGGATTGCCAGGGGGGATGTTCCGGAAAAAATTTCAGAGGACTATGAAGGGGATTTTAACCGTATCAAAAACAATCTGAATGCACTCATTGATGCCATGAATGAAATCACCGGACTGGCCCGGGAAATGGCCGGGGGAAATCTGGCGATTGAAATCAGTATGCGGTCCAAAGAAGATCGCCTTATGGAAGCCCTGAGAGAAATGCTGCAAAAACTGAACCGGGTGGTCAGCACTGTCAAACTGGCCGCCGATAATGTGGCCGTCGGCAGCCGGCAGATGAGCTCCACTTCCGAAGAATTGTCCCAGGGCGTTTCCGAGCAGGCAGCTTCGGCAGAGCAGGCATCGGCCGCTATGGAGCAGATGGTCTCCAATATCAGTCAGAACACAGATAATGCAGCACAGACCGAACGTATTGCCATCAAAGCATCTGAAGATGCTCAGGAAAGCGGAAAGGCCGTGGCCCAGGCAGTCACCGCAATGAAAGATATTGCCCGGAGAATATCCATTATTGAAGAAATCGCCCGGCAGACGGATATGCTGGCCCTGAATGCGGCCATTGAAGCCGCCAGAGCCGGGGAACACGGCAAAGGTTTTGCTGTTGTGGCCTCCGAAGTCCGCAAACTGGCGGAACGCAGCCAGCGGGCAGCCGCGGAAATCAGCAGTATCTCCGAATCCAGTTCAAAGGTGGCTGAACTGGCCGGGGAAAAACTGGGGCAGCTGGTTCCGGATATTCAGAAAACAGCAGATCTGGTGCAGGAAATCAGCGCGGCAGGCCGGGAACAGAATTCCGGAGCCGCGCAGATCAGTAAATCCATCCAGCAGCTGGACATGGTGATTCAGCAGAATGCATCCTCTTCCGAAGAAATGGCATCCACTGCGGAAGAACTTTCCGGCCAGTCCGAACAGTTGCGAAAAACCGTGGCTTTTTTTACAATAAAAGGCGAAGATGAAGGTACGGACGGATATGATGAAACAAAGCAGCAGCGGAAAAAGAAAAACAAAACAGAAAATGCAGTATCCGATTATCATCCAAAGCAAAAACGGGCCATAGAAATGCATGCGGATGCAAACGCGGATATTGATGAAAACGGCTTTGTACGGTATTGAGGTATTTATGGTTTATTTTACATGAAAGTGAAGATTCGATTGATTCACTTATGAAAAGAATGATACAGGAAATACATATTTTCAAAAGGGAAACAGATACGTCAGCACAGCGTATGTGAGGCAGAGCCTCACCAATGCATTCCCGGGCAGAGCCCCAATGGCATTAAGTGAAGGAATTTTTGGAGTGCCAAAATGAAGTGAAACGGAATTTTGGCCGGATTTTCCGAATTATTTCAGTGTCCCAAACTGCCAGACTGAGTATGCCGAAGTCTTTCAGGCCCCGACGTGAGCTCCGCCGAACGTTCGGGACTCCTCCGCCCTTAACGTAACGACATTGAGGCAGAGCCCGGGAACGGGTCAGATCTGCACGGAGTGCGAAAATTAAGGCGGAGGCCGGTTTTTCGCAGAACCGCTGATGTTAAATCAGCTCATAAAATCAAGACGGTGCAGCCTAAGAGGATCAGGAGAGCATAATGATGAAGGAAACGAAAAAAACAGAAAGTTCCCAGTATTTAACATTCAGACTGGGAGACGAAATCTTTGCACTGGACGTAGCCCAGGTCCGTGAAGTTCTGGATATGAGTACCATCACAAAAGTGCCCGGCACACCGGATTTTATGCGGGGGGTTATCAATGTGCGGGGCAGTGTGGTGCCGGTGATTGATCTGCGCCTGAAATTCGGCATGAGCCGGACAGAAAATACAATGGATACCCGCATTGTGGTCATGGAAATATTTATGGACGGAGAAGTGGTCGTGCTGGGAACACTTGCGGATTCTGTCAATGAGGTGATTGACCTGGATAAAAACCGGATCGAACCGCCCCCCAGAATCGGAATGCGCTGGCGCACTGAATTCATCAGAGGAATTGGAAAACGGGATGAGCTTTTTATCATCCTGCTGGATATTGACCGGGTTTTTTCTTCCGATGAACTGGCACTTGCAGAGGCGGCAGGCAGTGAGTTTTTTCCGGAAGCCGACACCGCGGCCCTACCCCCATCTGATGCAGCGGCAGGGAAGGCGGATGCGGATGAACTGCCGGATGATGCATCATGTGACAAAGGACAGTAATGCAATATGAACGAGAGAGAATCCCGGGTTCCTTTTGAAACAATGCCGGATAAAACATTTGTCCGTTTCAGCAGTTTCATCTATAATGAACTGGGGATCAAAATGCCGGAGGCCAAACGCACCATGCTTCAGGCCCGTCTGCAGAAACGGCTGCGGAAACTGGGGATGCGGAGTTTTGAAGATTACAGCAACTATGTCTTCAGTCCGCAGGGAATGCAGGAAGAGCTGCCCCACATGATTGATGTGGTAACAACCAACAAAACCGATTTTTTCCGGGAACCCCAGCATTTTGAGTATCTGACAAACACGATTGTGCCGGAGCTGATTCGGGCCTATGGTATGGGATTTCGCAGAAAAGCCATAATCTGGAGCGCGGGATGCTCTTCCGGGGAAGAAGTGTATACCCTGGCCATCACACTCAATGAATTTGCGGCCCGGTATCCGGATTTTCAGTTTGCGGTAATGGGAACGGATATTTCCACCCGGATGCTCAAAAGCGCGGCTTTGGGGATATACAACCATGAACGGGTGGAACCCATTCCCCTGGCCCTGCGGAAAAAATATCTGCTGCGCAGCAAGGACAAACAAAAGGATCTTGTGCGTATTGTGCCGGAACTGCGGGCCATGACCATGTTCCGCCGTCTGAATTTTATGTCCGATGATTTCGGTATGCGGCAAAGCACAGATATTATTTTCTGCCGCAATGTGCTCATTTATTTTGACAGAAATACCCAGGAAAAAGTGCTGAACCGCATCTGCCGTTATCTGCTTCCGGGCGGTTATCTGTTTACCGGCCATTCGGAAACCTTAAACGGACTCAATGTTCCTTTGGTGCAGAAAACGTCCACTGTTTACCGGAAACCGGTATGAAACCGGATGTCTTGGGAAATACAGAGCCTTTGCCGGTATTTTTTTTAAAACCGGGGCAGCTTTTTCTCAATAAGCATAAACCGGTACAGCGGGTAAAAATTATCACCATACTGGGATCGTGCATCTCTTTGATTCTGACAAATGAAAAGAGAGGAATGGCTGCCATGTGCCACGCGTTTCTGCCCTACTGCCCGGCAGGAGAAAACTGCCGGGGAAACTGTCAGACCCCTTATAAATATGTGCACTGTGCATTGCAGAATATGCTGCATTTTTTTTACAAACGGGGACTTCGCGGAAAAGAAATCAAAGTGCGGCTTTACGGAGGGTCCGATATGTTTGTTCCGGACGGAGAATACGAAAAAACAGGAAAAAATCCATCCGTAGGCAGGCAGAACAGTGAGCTGGCATTAACACGGATCCGGGCAGCAGATCTTTGTCTGACGGACTGTGAAACCGGCGGTGTATCGGGCCGCAGGATATTATTTTTCCCCCACAGCGGAGAAATTCAGGTGCGGCGGCTGAAAAGAATAACGGGAGAAGTTTACTGAACCATGGAAACGATTCTGGTCATTGATGACGAACGTGAAATACTGGTTTTTGTCTGTAAATTACTGAAAAAATATCTTCCGGAAATACAGATTCTTACCGCATCTTCCGGCAGGGAGGGCATTGACACGGCGCAAAAACAGCAGCCGGACAGCATTCTGCTGGATATCAATATGCCGGAAATGGACGGTTTTGAGGTCTGCAGCCGTCTGAAAAAAAATGAAAAAACAAAACATATCCCCATTATTATTTTTACGGGAATGCAGACAGATGCCAAAAGCCGGATCCGGGGGCTGGATCTGGGAGCCGACGCTTTTCTGACCAAACCCATCGGCGGGGCCGAACTGGTCAGCCAGGTCAAGGTTATGCTGCGCATCAAACGCAGTGAGGATCTGCTGCGCCGGGAAAAAAATCTGCTGGAAAACGCGGTGCAGGAACGGACCGCAGAACTGCACCGGGCAAAAGAAGCAGCGGAAGTTGCCAACCGTGCCAAAAGTCAGTTTCTGGCCAATATGAGTCATGAGGTGCGCACCCCCATGAACGGGGTCATCGGCATGATCGGACTGACGCTGGATACGGAACTGAATCCCAGACAGCGGGAATATCTGAGCATGGCAAAATTTTCGGCAGAATCCCTGCTGCGTCTGCTCAATGACATTCTGGATTTTACCAAAATCGAAGCCGGAAAACTGGAAATGGAAACAAGGGCCTTTGATCTGAAAAATGTCTGTGAATCCGCACTGCTTCCCATCCGAATCCGGGCCGGGGAAAAAGGACTGCTGCTTTTCAGTGAAATTGCGGAGGATGTGCCCCCTTATCTTTCGGGAGATCCCACACGGCTTCGGCAGATTCTGATTAATCTGCTGCGCAATGCGGTGAAATTTACGGATTCCGGGGAAATCAGATTACGGGTGGAAAAATATCAGGAAACCGGTTATAATAATGATGATTTGTCCGGGCTTATGCTTATCTTTTCCGTAAATGATTCCGGTATCGGTATTTCTGAAGAAAAGCATCAGGAAATATTTGAATCTTTTTCACAGGCGGACGGTTCTGTCAGCCGGAGTTACGGCGGAGCGGGGCTGGGACTGAGCATTTCCAAAAACCTGGTGGAAAAAATGGGCGGCAGTATCTGGCTGGACAGTCATCCGGGACAGGGAAGCACTTTTTATTTTACGGCGGCATTCGGAACCGGGGAAAAAAACGCCGGTTTTTCACAGAAAACAGACACAGAGACATACCGTCCGGCAAAACCGGGAACCCGGCTGCTTCTGGCAGAAGATGATCCGACCAATATGGAAGTGTTTTCCAATATCCTGGAATATGAAGGCTTTGAAGTGACATGTGTGGGCAGCGGCAGGGCCGCGGTGGAAATGTTTAACCGTGAATCCTTTCATCTGATACTGATGGATGTGCAGATGCCGGAAATGGACGGGCTGGAGGCCACCCGCATTATCCGTCAGAAAAACAGGGAGATTCCCATTATCGCACTGACTGCCCATGCCTATGAACAGGATCGGGAACTCTGCCTGAAAAGCGGTATGAACGATTATATATCCAAGCCGGTCAACCGTTCCGATTTTATCACAATGGTCCGAAAATATGCAGGGACTTCCCCGCAAAAATCTTTTGCCCCGGATGCTGCCGCACCGCAGCGGGCCATGCTGTTTCCGGAAGAATGCGGAAACCGTCTGCCGCCCGCGGCCGAGGATATCGTGAATGACAGCAGACGTTTTGACATAACAGTTCTGTCGGAAAAATATAACAGAAACATCCGTCTGCTTCTGGAGGCTCTGCAGGAATTTCTGGATGCATCCTACCCGGAAACGGACAATATCCTGGCGGCAATTTCTTCGGGGGATGAGAAAAAACTGGAGCAGCATTCGGATAAACTGAAAAAAATGGCCATAGAAAAAGGACTTTCCCTTATATCTGATGAAGCATTCCGCCTGAAACTGGCGGCCCGGCAGAAAGATATGGATAAATCCCGGATTCTGACCGATCGGATTAGAAAAGAACTCGATGATCTGAAGGGAAAACTGCGGCTGTCTGCGGATTGCTTTTCTCCGGAACTTTCTGCTGCAAAAGGACGGGTATCATAAAAGGAGATGGTGGAAAAAAATGAAAATTCTGATTGCGGAAGATGATTTTATTTCACGGCGGATACTGAAAGAGATCCTCTCCCCCTACGGGGACTGTGACGTGGTTGTTGACGGAGAGGAGGCTGTGCAGGCATTTCAGATGGCAATCGAAGAAAAAAAATATTATGATCTTGTCTGTCTGGATATTATGATGCCCAATACAGACGGGCAGGAAGCCTTAAAACAGATCCGTGAAACAGAAAAAAACAGGGGGATTCGCGGTTCTGCCGAAGTAAAAGTGATTATGGTGACAGCCCTGGATGATCCCAAAACTGTTTTTCAGGCATATTACAAAGGCGGTGCAACCTCCTATATTGTCAAACCCATTGAAAGAAAAAAGGTCATTGATGAAATCCGTGCTTTGGGTCTGATTCACTGAATCCATGAATAAACCGGGCGGAATTATCCGAAAACGCGAACTGGGAAAAGGGGTACGGCAGATCATGCACAGGCGGATTCCCAATATGGGCAAAATACTGCAAACGGAAAAAATACGACCGTTTATCAGCAGACTGGGGATGAAAATACCCTTCCTGCACCGTTTTTTTTCTCCGACATACAGAATCCGGCAGGATCTGCACTCTCTTATCCCTTCCCTGGAAGGTGTGATGGAAAAAGCGGAACCGGATTTTCTGCGCATCGGCCGGGAGCTGCAAAGTATGTACAAAGATGCCGGGCATCTGACCGAACGGATGACCGCAGCGGCAGGGAATATAGGATGCGGAGAGGGATGTGACAGTTTTCTGAGTAATATTGACAGAATAGCCAAGCATTCACTGGCGGATCTGCAGGGGTACCGTCATAAAATCAGCAGCAGCATGAACAATGTCAGCCAAAGCCTGGAACATCTGGGCCGCCTGTGCCGCATCTGTTCCGTCATTGAGAAAACCGGCATGTCACTGAATGTCATCGGGCTGAATATTGCTGTGGAAAGCAGCCGTTCTGCAGAATCCGGCGAAATGTTTTCAGTATTTACCGAAGAAATCCGGCAGCTTTCCCTGAAAATATCCTCTATTTCCCAGAGTATTCTGGAGGATGCAGGCAGGACCCGCAGCGGCCAGATAACTGCCAATGCGGATATACTGAAAAGTCTGGAAACCTTCGGGCATCTGTACAGCAATGCCCAGCGACTGGTGCAGAAAGCCATTCGGGAAATATACAGTATTATGGATATGTCCTTGAAAGTGCTGGAAATATCCAATGCCCATTCGCAGGAGATTTCCCGGCAGGTCGGAGAAGTTGTGGTGGCCCTGCAGTTTCATGATATTGCCCGCCAGAAGATTGAACATATTGTTATGGCACTCCGGGATCTGGAAGCATCCGCCAAAGAAAAGACAAAAGAAGACAGTGAGGAAATACTGCAGCAGTTCCGCCGTTTGCTGCTGCTGCAGCACGGTCAGTTAAAAGAGGTGATCACGGAAATACGCCGGGCATATGAAAAATCCCATCTGGCATTCCGGGAGCTGGGCGGACAGCTGGATCAGCTGATTTCGGATATTGCTGTTTTTGAAACGGACCGGCGGGAGGAAAGCCGGATCCGCAAAAGAATATCCGCGCTGAAATCCGGCCTGGAACAACTCGGAGAACTGCTGGATCAGGGAAGGGAACTGGAAAAACAAATCAAAAATACCGCCGAAGAGGTGGGGCAGACGGCCTCCCAGCTGTCGGAACATATTGACAGGGTCCGCGGTATCAGCATGGACCTTCATCTCAAAGCCCTGAATGCGGTTGTCAAATCCGCCCGTCTGGCAAAAGAGGGGCAGGTGCTTGAAATTCTGGCCCAGGAGGTCAGCTCCCTTTCCCGTCAGTCGGATAATTTTGTTTCGGATGTTGTCGCCATTCTGGAGGAGCTGGTTTCATTTTCCCTGAAACTGAATCCGGATTCTTTTGAAGAAGGCGGAAGGGGCACGACCGGAGAAAGCAGTGCTGTCAGCGAACTGTCTGTGGAGGACGGTGTCCGGGAGCTGACAGAAAATTACGGGCAGTTTAAAGAGAATACATCCGCGGCCATCCAAAAAGCGCGCAGACTCCGTTCCGCCATGCTCAGCACGGGAGGGACACTCGGATTTCTTACGGAACTGGCAGAAGAACTGGACAATCATCTGCTGCTGCTGGAAAATCTGATTGACCGTCAGGAATCCCGGACAGAAAAAAAAGAGCATTCATGGAATACCGAACGGGATCCCAATACAGCAGCCGCAGCCCGGCGTTATACCATGAAAAGCGAACGGCAGCTGCACCGGCAGTATCTCGGCAACGGAGCAGATATGCTTTTGTCCGGCCATGCCGAAGACAGTGAAGATATATTTGAAGATTTTTCCGAAATGACAGATGCGGAGGAGCCGGAAAAGAAAACAGCAGAAAATACGGAAAAGGAAAAAAAGGAAAAAGACAGCCGGAAACAGAAAACGGAAAAAAAAGCAGCAGACACCTCTGCCCTGCATACAAAAGGGGGCAACGGAAAATCTGCGGCAGAAATACCGGCAGAGAATCCGCATAAGGATAATGATGAGAACGAGGATCTGGGTGATAATGTTGAACTTTTCTGACCTGCATTATTCACACATTTTAGTCCATGGCAGATAAGCTGCTGATTAATTTGATTATACGAAAACAGGGCTTCAAAACTCAGTTTTTTATGTATTCCTGTATCCAGTACACCAAGTCAGAAGTTCGTACACAGTTTTCCGGCCCTGCAAACCCTTTTAAATCAGGGCATCCGGTGTTTATAAACTGTGTACGTATTTACGCCGTGGTGTACTAGGGTAAAAAACTGATTTGTGAATAATTCAGACTGAAGAATACTGCTTTTTTCATCCGAAGATCACAGTTCAGACAATAGTTCGGTAAAAAATTTAGGTTTCAATAATTTCAAAAGGTTATAAATCCATGCCTGAAAATTTGCATTTCATGTTTTCAGGAGGTTACATTTTTACAGCCCGGGAAACCAGAAAAAATTGCCGAAATATTGATGAACCCGTAAAAAGTCAGATTTTTGAAAATCGCTGTTAATAAAATCGGCATATTAATGTGTATCAAAACCTGATTTTCCGACTTTTTACGAGATCGTCAAATATTGTTCAAAAGGAGTCTGATATAAATGGATTATACAAGGGAAGATAAAAAAGGGTGTGCGATTATCAGATATAAAGGTCCTTTCAGCATATATGAGGCACCGGCGATCCGGGATTTGTTGCTGGAATGTTTTGCTTCCGCCAGGGGTCTGCAGCTGGATATGGAGGCTGTGACAGAATGTGATACGGCCGGTATACAACTCCTGTGCTCCGCCCGGGCCACCGCCGAAGCAGAGGGGAAAGTTTTCCGCATAAACCGGATGTCAGAGGCGGTTGTACAGGCACTGACAGCGGGCGGACTGGCCCCCGACAAAATTTCGGGGCAGGGGAAGGAGGAATAAATGGCCAAAGTGATTATGACAGCGGATGATTCGGCAAGTGTCAGACAGATGGTTTCCTTCACACTGAAACAGGCCGGTTATGATGTGGTGGAAGCGGTTGACGGGGAAGAGGCCCTTGCAAAACTGCGGGCAAACAAAGTCAATATGCTGGTAACGGATCTGAATATGCCCAAACTGGACGGAATAGAGCTGATTCGCGAAATCCGGAATGATTCCCGTTATAAATTTATGCCTATCATTATGCTGACAACCGAATCCCAGATTGCCAAAAAACAGGAGGGAAAAGCAGCAGGCGCCACGGGCTGGATTGTGAAACCCTTCCGTCCCGAGCAGTTGCTGGCAGTCATCAGAAAAGTGTTGCGCTAGCCGGGGGCTGTGTCAATTTTGAAAATATTAGAAAAAAACAGATGAATCAGAGCCCCGACCCTGAGGAAGGGGACGGAAGAGGTTTTTTCCCTGCCTCAGGGTCGGGCCTCTGAACTCATAAAAAATTAAACGGAGCGGTTTTTTTCAAAAAATACGGCTGAAAGTCTGATAACCGGAGCTTTGTCTGTTTTGCAGTTTTCACCCGGCGGGTGAAATCCGGAAACCGCCCAGACTCTGATATTTCCGGCCGGAAATCATCTTCGGGTCTGAGAACCGCTCAATTTAGGAAAAACAAAGTTGACAGGGTACTACAGATTGCAGGCAGACTATGGATAAATTCAGGGAAGTGTATATTGAAGAGGCCGGAGAGCTTCTTGCAGATATTGAGTCGGTGCTGCTGGAAATTGCACAGGAACCGAAAAATGCGGGATCGGTGGATCGGGTATTCCGTGCGGTGCATACCATCAAAGGCTCCGGTGCCATGTTTGGATTTGATGATATCGTGACCTTTACCCATGAACTGGAAACGGTTTTGGATCTGGCGCGGTGCGGGAAAATTTCCATGAACAAATCCGTCGTGGATCTGACGCTGTCAGCCTGCGATCATATCAAAAGAATGATTCAGGAAAAAGATTCCGATCCTGCGGTAACAGAAAACATTGTGTCCCTGTTCCGAAAAATGATTCCGGAAGAGTACCGGGGGCAGGAAGATGCGGAACTGCTTTCGGGCACTCCTGAAAAAGTGCGGAAAAAATCTGAAAAGCACTCCTACCGCATCCGTTTCCGGCCGGATGAGGATATTTTTCACAGCGGAATCAACCCTGTCCTTTTTATTGAAGAACTCCTCTCGCTGGGAGAATGCCAGGTCATCGCCCATACCCATACCATTCCGCCGCTGGGCCTGCTTTCTCCCCAAAAATGCTACATCCACTGGAATCTTATTTTAAGCACATATGCGCGCAAAGAAGAGGTGCAGGAAGTTTTTATCTTTGCAGAAGACAAAAGCCGTCTGCATATTGATGTCATTCATCAGGAAGAAATTACAGACGCGGAAGGCAGTTATAAACGCATCGGCGATATCCTGCTCGAACGCGGGGATATTCAGGCGGCAGATCTGAAAAATGCCCTGGAATCCCAAAGAAAAATCGGGGAAATGCTGGTGGCGGCGGGTGTCACGGATAACGACACCGTGGCCGCGGCACTGGCGGAGCAGGAGCATGTGCGTACCATTACCCGGAAACACCGGGAAGCCCTGATGACTTCCAGTATACGGGTGGCCGCGGAAAAACTGGATACCCTGGTAGACCTGGTCGGGGAACTGGTTACAGTGCAGGCCGGTCTGAGCCAGCGGGCTGTCCTGGCGGAGGATCCGGAAATAATGTCCATTGCGGAAGAGGTGGAACGTCTTACCGCAGAACTTCGGGACAACACCATCAGCATCCGCATGGTTCCGGTCAGTACCACTTTCGGAAAATTCAAAAGACTGGTATATGATCTCTCCGATGAACTGGGCAAGGATGTGTCTATGGATACACGGGGCGGAGAGACGGAACTGGACAAAACCGTAATTGACCGCCTGAGCGATCCCATTATGCACATTATCCGGAATTCCATTGACCACGGTATTGAACCGCCGGAAATCCGGGCTGCTTCCGGCAAACCCCCCAAAGGGAATATACAGTTGGAAGCAGAACATTCCGGGGCCAATGTACTGATACGCATATCCGATGACGGAGCAGGTCTGGATCCGGAAATGATACGGAAAAAAGCTGTGGATCAGAAACTGATTTCCCCGGATGCGGTTTTATCGGAAAATGAACTTTTTTCCCTGATCTTTGTACCCGGTTTTTCCACAGCCGGAGAAATCAGCGAGGTTTCGGGCAGAGGTGTGGGCATGGATGTGGTCAGACGGAGCATTGAAAGTCTTCGGGGTTCTGTGGAAATCAGCAGCAAAAAAGGAAAAGGTACCCTTATAAAACTGAAACTGCCCCTTACCCTTGCCATTATTGAGGGACTTCTGGTGGAAGTGGGCACGACCTCTTATGTGCTGCCCCTTTCTTCTGTGGAAGAATGCATGGAACTGAGCCGCGAAATGATTCAGAATGCCCGCGGCAGAAACCTTGCCAATATCCGGGAAGAAATTATCCCCTATATTTATTTACGGGATTTTTTCAGAATCAAAGATGCATGGCCGGAGATAAAGCAGATTGTTATTGTCCGTCTGAACCATTGCCGGGTCGGACTGGTTGTTGACAATATTATCGGAGAACACCAGACGGTGATTAAATCTTTGGGGAAAATGTACCGGAATACAAGGGTTTTTTCCGGTTCCACCATATTGGCGGACGGAACTGTGGCTCTGATTCTGGATGTTTACAAACTTATCGAACTGGCCGAAAGCGAAGAACTGCTGGCCGAAAAAAACAACCGGACCGTAAGCACTTATTCGGCCCGAATCCGATAATCTTCCGAAAGTCTGCACATATCAGGAAGGAGCAGGGGATGGATATCACGGAAAAAAGCGGAACGAACCAGTATCTCACCTTCACACTGGAAGATGAAAATTTTGCCCTTGAAATTGGAAAAGTACGGGAAGTACTGGATTATACCGGCATCACACGGGTCCCCCGTATGCCGGATTTTCTGCGCGGTGTGATCAATCTGCGGGGCAATGTGGTGCCGGTAATTGATCTGCGTCTGAAACTGGGGATGACAGCCATAGAAAAAACCATAGACAGCTGTATTGTCATTGCAGAAATTACCATAGACGGCGAACTGACCCAGGTAGGGGCTTTGACTGATTCGGTAAAAGAAGTCATCAGTCTGGACAGCAGTCGGATTTCTCCGCCTCCCCGCCTGGGAATGAAACTCAAAAACGAATTTATCCGGGGGATGGGAAAACTGGATGATGGATTTCTCATTATTCTGGATATTGATAAAGTCCTGTCCGAAGATGATCTGGCCATTGTCAAAGACAGCGAATCTGCCGAACTTCCTGAAAAAGATGCCAAAGAGGCAGGGGATGCGGAAGACGGTGAGGAAGACGCGGATGACAGCAAAGACCGGGAATTTCCGAAAAACAGACCGGTTCTGGATCTGGACGCGCCTGACCCGGATGACAGCGATCAGTGAGCAATGAAACATTATATCAGTCCCAATGAATAAACTGCCTTTCAAAAGAGCGGAAAATGTTCGGTTGCCGGTAAATCCGATGGTAAATTATTCAGCAGGACCGGTAATGTCCCTTCTCTGCAAATTTGCAAAAATGATGCTGATTCATGAAAAACTGTTCATTGCGTATACTGCCCACCGGCATAAACTGCGCTTTCTGAAAAATTCCGAATTTCGGAGACAGACTGAAATGATTCCGTATCACCCGCAGATTTCAGCATACGGAAAACGGAGTCTGAAATTCAGCAGCTCCGTTTATTCCGGTGCGGAGTATAACAGGAGATGATTGCAGGATGAGAAAAAAAATCAGGGTGCTGGTCGTAGATGACTCCGCGGTTGTCCGTCAGACATTAAAAGAAATACTGGATTCCGCACCGGATATTGAAGTCATCGGTACTGCGGCGGATCCCTATATTGCTGCCAATAAAATCAATAAACAGGTGCCGGATGTGATTACACTGGATGTGGAAATGCCCCGCATGGACGGCCTGACCTTTCTCCGCAAAGTAATGACCCAGCATCCCATCCCCGTGGTGATGTGTTCCAGTCTCACAGAAAAAGGCTGTGAAACAACGCTCAAGGCAATGGAGTACGGAGCCGTGGATATTATCCTGAAGCCCAGACTGGGTGCCAAAAAATTTTTGGAAGAATCCCGGATAACCATCTGCGATGCAGTTCGGGCCGCGGTACGGGCGCGTATCAAACGTATTTCCCCCCGTCCGCCGCGGGTGGAAAAAAAACTCACTGCCGATGCCATCATGCCGCCGCCCCGGCAGAGTGCAATGGTGCGCACCACAGAAAAAGTGGTTGTCGTGGGTGCTTCCACGGGCGGCACCGAAGCCCTGCGGCAGTTTCTGGAATCTTTTCCCCTGGACTGTCCGGGGATCGCCATTGTGCAGCATATGCCGGAAAATTTTACACGGGCCTTTGCCAAACGTCTCAATGATCTCTGCCGCATTGAAGTCAAAGAGGCCGAAAACGGAGACAGTGTGCTCCGGGGCCGCGCGCTGATCGGGCCGGGAAACCGTCATATACTTTTAAAACGCAGCGGTGCCCGTTATTATGTGGATGTCAAAAACGGGCCCCTGGTCTGCCGTCACAGGCCTTCGGTAGATGTTCTTTTCCGCTCTGCCGCACGTTATGCCGGAAACAATGCGGTCGGGGTGATTATGACCGGTATGGGAGATGACGGGGCAAGGGGAATGGCGGAAATGAAACAGATGGGAGCCTATAATATTGCCCAGGACGAAGCCAGCTGCGTGGTTTTCGGTATGCCCAATGAAGCCATAAAACGGGGCGGCGTGGACAAGGTGCTTTCTTTGGAGGCCATTGCCGGTGCGGTCCTGCGGGTATGTGCGAAATGAGTATGTTTATATTTGCCGCACCTCCCAGAAAAATCAAACAGCACATCCGGCTCCATATCGGTGATTATTATGCCAGCCGCCGTCCTGTGATGATTTCCACCCTGCTGGGTTCCTGTGTGGCCGTCTGCATGTTTGATCCGGTTGCGCGTATCGGCGGCATGAATCATATCCTTCTGCCCGGAAAAGCGGATATGCGGAAATTTGATATGTCAGCCCGTTTCGGTATTAATGCCATGGAACTGCTTATCAATAAAATCATGAACCTGGGAGGAGAACGCAGGAGACTGATCGCCAAGGTCTTTGGCGGTGGCAGGATACTGCCCGCGATTAGCGAAGAAAACTGCATGGGGAAAAAAAATGTGGAATTTGTTTTGGAATTTATGAAAACAGAGTCATTCCGGATCGTCAGCCGGGATGTGGGGGGAACCCAGTCCCGCAGGATTTATTTTCACGCAGACACCGGGGATGTTTTTCTCAAACGCGGCAAACCCTTTTCTTTTCGGGATATTGCCATTATGGAAAGAAAAATGCAGGAACGCATCAGTCGCCAGATCCTCAGACCGGGTGATGTGACACTGTTTCAGTAATTTTTAAGACTCCCCTCCCCTGAAAGGCTCCCCTCTCTTGAGGGAGGGTGAAAAAGGTGTCAGGGGTTCGGTGGCAGGGGTTCGGTGGCAGGGGTTCGGTGGCAGGGGTTCGGTGGCAGGGGTTCGGTGGCAGGTGTTCGGTGGCAGGTGCCCGGTGTCAGGGGTCGG